>NZ_JAKRGC010000575.1 GCF_022347745.1 Streptomyces sp. OfavH-34-F | reverse complement strand
AGGCGGTGCGGGCGGTGGCCCTGTCGGGCGCGGACGCCCTGGGCGACTGGCTCGCCGGCCTGTTCGCGGTGGCCCGCGACGAGCTGACGGACGGCGGGGAGGCCGGCGCGGAGACCGGCGGCCCGGAGCGCGGGGGTGCCTCGCTGGTCCGGGTGCTGGACGAGGTGCTGTGCGGGCTGTCCGAGGAGCAGTTCCTGGCCGGACTGCCCGCGCTGCGGCAGGCGTTCGCGTTCTTCCCGCCCCGCGAGCGGGAGCGGATCGCCGCGCGACTGCTGGCGCTGCGCGGGCTGCGGGGCTCCTCGCGCGCCCTGCTGCGGACCACCGCCGACCCCCTGCTGATCGCCCGCGCCGGAGTCCTGGAGGACCGCGTGACCGGACTGCTCACCCGCTACGGACTCGGAGGCACCCCGTCATGACCGGGCCCCTCACCCCTGACCCCGGCCCTCCGCAGGACGCCGGTCTCGAACGGTGGCGTCTCGTGCTCGGGTCGCCCGCCGAACGGCACACCGGTCCGCTCGGGCCCGGCCGGGCCGGGCAGGACGCCGCGCTCGACTGGCTGTACGGCCGCGACCCCGACCTCGCCCGGCGGGGGGTGCGCCGTTCCGGCTCGTCCGCCGGGCGCACGGGCGGCTCCGGCCCCTCCTCCGTCACGGCCGTGGACTGGCTCGACGACATCCACCGGCTGTTCCCCCGGGAGACCGTCGAACGGCTGGAGCGGGACGCCGTCGAGCGGTACGGCATCGAGGAGATCGTCACCGACCCGGAGGTGCTGGAGCGGGTCGAACCCAGCGCCACGCTGCTGCGCGCGGTGCTGCGGACCAAGCACCTGATGAACCCTCAGGTGCTGCACGCGGCCCGGCGCATCGTCGAGTCCGTCGTCGCGCAGCTCCTCGCCCGGCTCCGCCCCGAGGTCCGGCGCGCCTTCCACGGTACGCGGTCCCGTCGCCCCAGCCGTACCCCGCTCGCCCGGAACTTCGACTTCGCGCGGACGGTGCGGGCCAACCTGGCGCACTACCGGCCGGACGAGCGGCGCCTGCTCATCGAGCGCCCCCACTTCCACTCCCGCAGTCGGCGGCAGGTGACGCGGTGGCAGCTCATCCTGCTGGTCGACCAGTCCGGTTCGATGGCCGGTTCCGTGATCCACTCCGCCGTCACGGCCGCCTGCCTGTGGGGCCTGCCCGGTCTGAAGACGCATCTGGTCGCGTTCGACAGCGAGGTGGTGGACCTGACGGCCGATGTGACGGACCCGGTGGAGCTGCTGATGCGGGTGCAGCTCGGCGGCGGTACGGACATCGCCCGGGCCGTCGCCTACGCGGCCGACCTGGTGGAGAACCCGCGCCGCACCATCGTGGCGCTGATCACCGACTTCTACGAGGGCGGCGACGCCCACCGGCTGCGCCGCACCGTGCGCGGGCTCGTCGAGCAGGGCACCACCGTGCTCGGTCTGGCCGCCCTGGACGAGGACGCGAACCCGGACTACGACCGGGAGCTGGCCGGCCGGCTCGCCGAGGCCGGGGCGCACATCGGGGCGATGACGCCCGGCCGGCTGGCGGAGTTCGTCGCGGAGAGGCTGGGCCGGTGACCGCGCCGACCGTCCGCGCCGATCTGCTGGCCCTCACCCCCGAGGCCCTGGCCGCGCTCGCCAACCGGGGCCTGGTCAAGCGCGCCGCGAAGGAGCTGGACGCGGGCACGGTCCCGGAGCTGACCACCGGCGACGACGCCTCGGTGCGGGCCCTCTTCCCCGACGGCACGGCCGCCGTACTGCCCGCCGGCACCGGTCTGGACGGTGCGCGGTGCGACTGCGCGGCGACCGGGGTGTGCCGCCACCTCGTCGGGCTCGTCCTCGCCTACCAGCGCCTGGCCGGTGAC
>NZ_JAKRGC010000574.1 GCF_022347745.1 Streptomyces sp. OfavH-34-F | reverse complement strand
CGGCCCGGTCCCTCACCGACCCCCTGCGCCAGGCCCTGCGCACCCGCCTGCCCGCACACCTGCTCCCGGCCCGCCTGGTACGCGTCGACGCCCTGCCGCTCACCCCCAACGGCAAGCTCGACCGCGCCGCCCTGCCCGCCCCCGGCGACCACCCGCCCCGCACCACCGCACCCGCCGGGCCCGCCCCCGCCTCCCCACTCGAACAGCAGGTCGCCGACCTGTTCTCCCGGCTCCTCGGCGCGACCCCGGTCCGGCCCGGCGACGACTTCTTCGACCTGGGCGGCGACAGTCTGCACGCCACCCGCCTGGCCGCCGCACTCCGCGCGGCCCACCACGCCGACATCGACGTCCGCGACATCTTCGAACACCCCACGGTCGCCGCCCTCGCGGCCCGCCTCGCCACCCCCGCCGACACCCCTGCCGCACCCGGCGCACCGGCACCCCGCCCCGAACGCATCCCGCTCTCGCCCGCGCAACGCCGCCTCTGGTTCCTGCACCACCACACCGGCGCCGACCGCGCCTACAACGTGCCCCTGACGATCCGACTCACCGGCGACCTCGACCGCACCGCGCTCACCGCCGCCCTCGGCGACCTCACCGACCGGCACGAAGTCCTGCGGACCGTCATCGAGGAACACGACGGCAGCCCCCACCAGCGCGTCCTGCCGCCCGACGAGGGCCGCCCCCGCCTCGTCGAAACGGCCGTCGACCCCGCCGAACTGCCCGCCCGGCTGACCCGGGCGGCCCGTCACCCCTTCCGGCTCGACCACGAGACCCCGCTGCGCGCGAGCCTGTTCACCACCGGCCCCGGCCGGCCCCGCACACTCCTGCTGCTCCTGCACCACATCGCCTGCGACCACGCCTCGCTCGGCACCCTCACCGCCGACCTGGAGACCGCCTACACGGCCCGGCTGCGCGGCGTAGCCCCTACGGGCCTCCCGCCGCTGCCGTACCAGTACGCCGACTTCGCACTCGACCGCGCCGCGCGCCCCGACCCCTCCACCGCGCCCTTGGCCCACGACGACGGGCTCGCCCACTGGACGCGCGCCCTGGAGGGACTGCCGGACCGCATCGCCCTCCCCGTGGACCGCACGGCGCAGCCGACGGACGACGGGGCCGTCGCCGAGTTCCGGATTCCCCCGGCCCTGCACCGCCGCCTCGCCCGCCTCGCCGCCACCGAACGCGCCAGCCTGTTCATGGTCGTCCACACCGCGCTCACGGTCCTCCTCACCCGCCTCGGCGCCGGCCAGGACATCCCCGTCGCCACCGCCGTCGCCGACCGGCCCGACCCCCGGCTCGACGCCTCGGTCGGCTTCTACGTCAACACCCTCGTGCTGCGCACCGACACCTCCGGCGACCCCACCTTCCGCGAACTCCTCGCCCGGGTCCGCACCGCCGACCTGGACGCCTTCGCCCACCAGGACGTCCCCTTCGAGCGGGTCGTGGAGGCCCTGGCCCCGCACCGCCCCGAGAACGGCCCGCCCCTCTTCCAGGTGATGCTCGTCCTCACCCCGCCACCGCCCGAACGGCTCGACCTGCCCGGCCTGCGCGCCGAGGTCGCCACCGTCCCCACCGGCACCGCCAAGTGCGACCTGGCGTTCAGCCTGTACGAGCGCCGAGGCGCCACCGGCGACGCCGAAGGACTCGACGGCACCCTCGAATACCGCACCAGCCTGTTCACCCCCGACACGGCCCGCGCTCTCGGTGAACGCCTCGTCCGCCTCCTCACCCGGTTCGCCGAGGCCCCCGACACCCCCATCGGCGCCGCCGACCTGCTCGCCCCCGAGGAACGGGCCCTGCTCCTGGACCACTGGAGCCGCACCCCGGCCCGCCCCCCCCCCCCGCCGCACCGCCGACACCACGGAGCACC
>NZ_JAKRGC010000573.1 GCF_022347745.1 Streptomyces sp. OfavH-34-F | reverse complement strand
GCGACGCCGAGGACGGCGCGGGTGTCGAGGTCCTGGACGCTGTACATGAAGTCGCAGGGCAGGTCGCGCAGTTCGGGCCGGTGCGGGACGCAGGGGGCGGTCGCGGGGTCGTTGACGGCGCGCCAGGGGGCCTCGGCGCCGGCGCCCGCCGAGGTGGCCGCCGCGGGTGAACTCGTCCTGCCGGGGCCCGGCGCGCCGGACGGCGCCGCGTACGTGATCTTCACGTCCGGATCCACCGGAACGCCCAACGGGGTCGTCGTCGCCCACGACTCGCTGGCGCACTTCATCGCGGGCGCCGTGCCCGCGTACGGCATCGGCCCGGACTCCCGGGTCCTGCAGTTCTCGCCCCTGCACTTCGACGCCAGCGTGCAGGAGGTGTTCGCGACGCTGGGCGCGGGCGGCACCCTGGTGCTGCGTACGGACGACATGCTGGACGTACGCGATCTGCTCGCCGGCTGCGCACGGCACGGGATCACCCTGCTCGACCTGCCGGCCGCGTACTGGCACGAGCTGGTGCACGTGCTGACCACGGGTGCGGTGCGGCTGCCCGACTGCCTGGAGACGGTGATCATCTACGGCGAGGCCGCGCTGCCGGAGCGGGTCGCCCAGTGGCGGGAGCTGACCGGGGAGCGGGTGCGGCTGCTGAACGCGTACGGGCCCACGGAGACGACGGTGGTCGCCACCGTCGCCGACCTGACCCGCCACGGGGCCGGGCCGGTGCCGATCGGGCGCCCGCTGCCCGGGGTCCGCGCCGCCGTCGTCGCCGGGGAACTCTGGCTTCTCGGCGGCGGGTTGTCGCGGGGCTACCTGGGCAATCCGGAGCTGAACGCCCGCCGCTTCACCGAGCTGGACGGGGAGCGCGCCTACCGCACCGGGGACCTCGTCACGATCGGCGAGGACCGGCAGATCCTGTACCACGGGCGGCTGGACGACGAGGTGAAGATCGGCGGCCAGCGCATCGACCCGGCCGCCGTGGACTCCGTCCTGTCGGCGCACCCGAAGGTCCGGGAGGCGGCCGTCGTCGCCCAGCAGGACGCCGACGGGGTGAAGCGGCTCGTCGCGTTCGCCGTCACCGAGGGCGGCGTCGGGGCCGAGGAGCTGCGGGCGCTGGTGCGGGAGCGGATGCCCGCCGCCGCCGTGCCGGCGTCCGTGGGGATCGTCGCCGCGCTGCCGCGCACCAGTTCGGGGAAGATCAACCGCAAGGTGCTGCGGACCACCGACCCCCGGCTGTGCGTCGTCCACGAGGAGCCGCTGCCCGCCGGGGACCGGGTGCCGCTGTCGCACGCGCAGCGCCGGCTGTGGCTGCTCGACCAGCTCGACGGCCCGTCGTGCGCGTACAACATGCCGATCGTGCTGGAGCTGGACGGGGTGCCCGACCGTACGGCGCTGGCGGCGGCCGTGCACGACCTGGTGGAGCGTCACGAGGTGCTGCGCACGGTGTTCCTCGCCCCGGAGGACGAGCCGTACCAGCATGTGCTCGCCGCGTCCGTGGTGCGGGCCCGCACGGTGGAGTGCCCGGCGGCCGAACTGCGGGGCCGGGTGGCCGCTTTCGTCTCGGAGACCTTCGACCTGTCGCGGGAACTGCCGTTGCGTGTCGCGCTGTTCGTACCCGAGGACGAGAACGGGGCCGGGGCCGGGGACGGTCCGGCCGCCGTGCTGGCGGTGCTGCTGCACCACGTCGCGGGCGACGGCTGGTCGCTGGCGCCGCTGATGAACGACCTGGCGACCGCGTACGCGGCCCGGGTGGCGGGCCGCGCGCCCGAGCAGGAGCCGCTTCCCGTCCAGTACGCCGACTACACCCTCTGGCAGCACGACGTCCTCGGTTCGCCCGACGACCCGGACGCGGCCGTCTCGCGCGGGCTCGCCCACTGGCGGGCCGCG
>NZ_JAKRGC010000572.1 GCF_022347745.1 Streptomyces sp. OfavH-34-F | reverse complement strand
CGGCGGCCATGGCGGCGGCGAGCAGCGCGGCGGCGGCCCTGGCGTGGACGGCGAGGTTGTCGCCCTCGGCGGTGATGGCGCCCTCGACCCCGGTGACCAGCGCGGCCATGCCGTTGGTCTCCAGCAGTCCCTGGGCGCCGCAGCGCTCCCGCGACTCGACGATGACCGCGCGGGCCTGCCAGGTGATCCACCCCTTGGCGATGTCCACCAGCCGTTCGGCCGCCTCGCGGTCGGGCTCGGGGGCGGTGGCGGCGGCCTCCCAGCGGTCCAGGACGCGGCGGTGCAGCAGGCTCATGGCGAAGACGGTGGCCATGGCCTCGGCGAGCGGCCCGTGGTGGCTGCGGTACGCGATCACCGGCAGCAGGCGCGTGCCCCGGCCCGCCGTCACATGGCGGTGTCCGCCGTAGCGCACGGCGACGGCCAGCGTGGCCCGGGCGGAGCCGACGGCGCTGGCGCTCATGCAGATCCTGCCGGGGACCACCCGGGCGATCGAGGCGAGGAAGCGGCGCCTGCGGCCCTCGACGGCGCTGTGGAACACCCCGTCGTCGCCGATCCGCCCCTGCGGTCCGGACAGCAGCGCGTCGCGCGCCACGAAGACGCGGTCGAAGGAGGTCAGGCAGTGGTCGACGGGGCTGCCCATGCGGGCCGGGAGGCGGCGCACGCGTACGCCGGGCAGGGGCCCGTCGGCGTCGGTGAGCGGCACCAGGAACAGGAACACGCCGTGGTCGGTGCCGTCGGCGACGAGGCGCGCGGCGACGAGCCCGGACTTCGGGCCGCCGGCCCGACCGGTGTTGGGCATGAACTTCTGCGCGCCGCCGTGCGGGGTGTGCAGGACGAATCCGTCGCGCACGGGGTCGTGGGTGGCGGTCGTCTCGACGGCGGCGGCGTCGTTCCCGTGGGCCACCTCCGTACACAGGAAGGTGCCGGTCCGGCGCAGTTCGAGGAAGTCCGAGAGGTCCCGGGAGCCGTCCGCGCCGTGGTCGAGGAGGCTGCCGAGGAAGAGGTTGTAGTGGATGCCGGCGATGGTGGCGAGCGCCGGGTCGACGGGGGCGAGCCATTCGTGCAGGGCGGCCAGCGCCCGGACGTCGCAGGCCGGGCGGGCGGCGCTGTCCAGGGCGTCGTTGAGGGTGCGCAGCCGTGCGTACGCGCGGACGAGCCGTTCCTCCGGGGTGCCGCCGGCCTGGGGGCCGGGCGGCAGACGGAACGGGTCGGTGGCGACGAGCCGGCGCCAGAATCCGTGCTCGCGGCGGGCGTCGGCGCCCAGCAGTACGGAGGTGAGCGGGCGGTCAAGGGGCTCGGCGCCGGTCTTCGAGGCGCCGGGGCTGACGAGCGTGGTGGTCATACAAGGCTGAACGACTGTCGCACGATCAGGACACCGGAACCCGCGCAGTTGTTCACCTGACGGAGTGTCCGGCGTGTGCGAAGGCGAGGACCACGTTGTGTCCGCCGAAGCCGAACGAGTTGCTGAGGGCCCGCTCGACCGGCAGCCGGCGGGGCTGCTTGGTCACGCAGTCGATGTCCCATTCGGCGGGCGGGGCGTCCAGGTTGGCGACCGGCGGGATCACCCCGTGCTCCAGGGTCAGCACGGTGGCGGCGGCCTCGATGGCGCCCCCGGCGGCGAGCGTGTGCCCGAGGACGCCCTTGGGCGCGGTGACCGGGGGGCGGTGCGGGAAGAGGCCGGCGATCAGCGTGGCCTCCATCGCGTCGTTGAGCGGGGTGGAGGTGCCGTGGGCGTTGACGTGGTCCACCTGGTGCGCGGCCCAGCCCGCCTCGCCCAGGGCGGCCTCGACGGCTCGCCGGGCGCCGCGCCCCGCGGGGTCCGGGGCGGTGGGATGGTGGGCGTCCGTGGTGGACCCGGCCCCGGCGAGGACGGCCCGGGGGCGGGC
>NZ_JAKRGC010000571.1 GCF_022347745.1 Streptomyces sp. OfavH-34-F | reverse complement strand
GGGTCGAGCGCGCCGGCCAGCCGCCGGGCGAGGGCGTCCACGTCCTCGCCGCGGGTCTCCTCGACGGCGGCGCGGACGGTGCCGCGCGGCAGCACCTCCAGGCCGTCGGCGACGCGCAGCCGCAGGGCGTCGTGGTGGTCGAGAAGGGTCTGCACGCCCCGGGCCAGCCGGTCCGGGGTGAGCGCGTCCACGTAAAGGGCGGTCCACTGGGCGTATCCGGCGACGGTGTCGACGTCCGGGTGGGGGTCGAGCAGAGCGCGCACGATGGGCGGGGCCGGTACGGGGCCGGCCGGTTCGTCGGCGGGCCCCGTCGTCTCCTCGAGGAGTTCGGCCGAGGCGGCGAGCGCGGCGAAGGTGCGGCGGGCGAGCAGGTCCTTGGGGCGCAGGGCGAGGCCGCGGGCGCGGAGCCTGCTGCTGACGGTGATGGCGGTGATGCTGTCCCCGCCGAGGGCGAAGAAGTCGTCGTCCACGCTGACGCGTTCGACGTCGAGGGCTTCGGCGAGGACGGCGCACAGCAGGCGTTCGCGGTCGGTGCCCGGTTCCCGGCCGCCGCCGGGCAGGGCGGGGGCGGGCAGGGCGGCGCGGTCGAGCTTGCCGTTGGGGGTGACGGGCAGGGCGTCCAGGACGACGACGGCGGCGGGCACCATGGGGGCGGGCAGCCGTTCGGCGAGCCGGGCGCGGGCCTCCTCGCCGGTGAGGGTGGCGGAGACGACGTAGCCGACGAGCCGGGAGGACAGGACGCGGGCGGCGGCCGCGGTGACGCCGGGCAGGGCGGCGAGCGCCTCCTCGACCTCGCCGGTCTCCACGCGGTGGCCGCGGATCTTGACCTGTCCGTCGCCCCGGCCGCCGTACTCCAGGCCGCGGCCGGGCAGCCAGCGGGCCAGGTCGCCGGTGCGGTACATGCGGTCGCCGGGCGCGCCGAACGGGTCGGCGACGAAGCGTTCGGCGGTCGCGGCGGGGCGGCCGAGGTAGCCGCGGGCCAGGTGGGGTCCGGCCAGGTACAGCTCGCCGGGGGTGCCGGGCGGGACGGGCTGGAGGGCGTTGTCCAGGACGTAGACCCGTGTCCCGGCGAGCGGGTGGCCGATGACGGGTGCGCCGTCGTCGATGCGGGCGGTGGTGCTGTCCACGGTGGCCTCGGTCGGCCCGTACATGTTGCGGGCGGGGATGCCGGAGGCGGCGACGCGGCGCCAGAGGGCGGGCGGGGTGGCCTCGCCGCCCAGGAGGAGCAGGGTGGGCGGCAGGTCGAACAGCCCGGCGTCGATGAGCGGGACTGCCATCGAGGGGGTGGTGTCCACGATGTCGATGCCGTCGCGGGCGTACGCGGCGAGCAGGGCGTCGGCGTCGCGGGCGGTGTCGGCGTCGTAGACGTGGAGTTCGTGGCCGCACAGCAGCCAGACGAGGTGTTCGAAGGCGGAGTCGAAGGCGAAGGAGTAGGTGTGCGCGGCGCGCAGCCGCCGTCCCGCCGCCTGTTCGGCCTCGGCGACGACGGTGGCCCGCTGGTGGTGCAGCAGTCCGGCGAGGCCGCCCGCGCGCCCCAGTACGCCCTTGGGGCGGCCGGTCGAGCCGGAGGTGTGGATGACGTAGGCGAGGTCGTCGGGGTGGCGGGGGCGGGAGAGTTCGGCGGTGGCCAGCGGGGCGCCGGAGAGCGCGGCGGCCTCGTCGGCGAGGGTCTTCCAGGGCAGCCCGTCGACGGTGCCGTCGGTGAGGACGAGGGCGGGGCGGGTGTCGTCGACGAGGCCGCGCAGCCGCTCGGCGGGGTGCGCGGTGTCGAGCGGGAGGAAGGCGGCGCCCGCGTGGAGCACGGCGAGCAGGGCGACGACGGCGTCGGCGGAGCGCGGCAGGGCGAGGGCCACCACGTCCTCGGCGCCGATGCCCCGGGCGCGCAGGGCGCG
>NZ_JAKRGC010000570.1 GCF_022347745.1 Streptomyces sp. OfavH-34-F | reverse complement strand
GCGTCCGGGCCCGCCGGCACGGCACCCGAGCGCGCCCCCGTGGCCGTGCTCTCCGGAGCGCCCGGCATCGGCAAGACCGCGCTCGCCCTGCACGTGGCGCACCTGGTGGCCGGGCACTTCCCGGGCGGCTGCCGCCTGTTGCCGCTGACCCGGCCCGACGGCACCCCGCGCCCCACGGAGGAGGCCGCCGCCGAACTCCGCGACACCGGGCAGGAGGAGTCCGGTTCCGGGCGCACGCTGCTGATCCTCGACGACGTCGTCCACCCGGACCAGGTGCGCCCGCTGCTCACCGCCCGCGCGGCCGGCGCCGCGATCATCACCAGCCGGATGGGGCTGGCCGCCCTCGTCGCCACGCACGGCGGCACCGTGCACCGGCTCGGCGCGCTCGGCCCCGAGGAGTCGCACGCCCTGCTCACCGCCGTGCTGGGCCGGGAACGCGTCGCCGCCGAGCCGGTGGCGGCGCGGCTGGTCGCCTCGGTGTGCGGGCACCACCCGCTCGCCCTGCGGATCGCCGCCGCCCGGCTCCTCACCCGGCCCCGCCTGGCGATCGCCGACTGCGCGGACTGGCTGCGGCGCGATCTGCCGGGCCGCCTCTCGCTGGCCGACGACCCCCGGATGTCCGTACCGCTGACCCTGGACGAGGCGGTGCGGCGGCTCCCTCCGGTGCTGGCCGAGGCGCATCTGCGGCTCGGGGAGGCGGCGGGCGGGCCGCTCACCGCGGAGCTGGCCGCCACCGTCCTCGGCATCCCGCCGGAAGCGGCCGAGGACGTGCTGGAACGGCTCCTCGACGCGGGCCTCCTGGAGGAGGAGCACCCCGGCGCGTTCCGGATGCACGAATTGCTGCGCGCGCACGCCCGGCGCGCCGCCGCCCTCTCCGTCCGGCCCGCCCCGGCCCTCCTGCGCCCGCCGCGGCGCGGGGAGACACCCCAGGCGGGCAGTACCTGCCCCACCGCCTTGCGGTGACCCCCCGTCACCGCGCCGCGGATGCCGCCCCGCGCGTCCGCCCGGACCGGCCGACCGGCCCCTGAGCCCCGGACCCGCACGCCGCACGCAGCACGCCGCACGCCCCCGTACAGCGGGCGGCGAGGCCCGTCCCCGTACCCGCTGTCCCGCTCCCAGAACAAGAGGTGTGACGCACGCATGGCAGCAACGCCGTACACAGAGACCGCCGGAACCCGGCCCCGCATCCGTCGTGACGTCCTGTTCACCGAGACGCCCGACGGGGTGATCTTCCACAACGCCGACGGAGGGTTCCGGCTCACCGCCAGATCCGGCTACCGGTTCGCCTCCCTCCTGGTGCCCCACCTGGACGGCAGCAGATCGGTCGAGGAGATCTGCCAGGGCTTCGGCGACCGGCAGAGGGCGATGGTCGGCGAACTCGTCAAGGCCCTCTACGCACGGGGCTTCGCCCGCCCGGTCCCGGACCCGGACCCGTCGGCCGGCCCGGGAACGGCCCCGGCCCCCGCCGCGCGCTTCGCCGAGCAGATCGCCTACATCGACCACTACGCGGACGACGCCGACGCCCGGTTCGCCCGCTACCGCGCCACGCGGGTCGCCGTCCTCGGCGACGGGCCGGTCGCCCGCTGGTGCGTGCTGTCGCTCGTCCGCAACGGCTGCGCCGCCATCGGCGTGGAGGCCGCCCTCGCCGACGGCTCCGGCACCACCACCGCCGAGGAGTTCGCCGAGATCCGCCGGGAGGCCGACCTGCTGGCCGGCCAGGACTGCCCCGTCGAGCTGTCCGTGCTCCCGGAGCGGCCCGGCGCCGGCTGGGCGGCGTACGACGGCTACGACGTCGTCGTCGCCGCGGCCGGCCCCCGGGTGCCGGAGACCGTGCTCGCGCTGCTGCGGGACGGGGTGCCCGAGGGGCGGACGCTGCTCCCGGCCTGGACGTTCTGGGGCCGGGCCGTCGTCGGGCCGGTCATGACCCCGGGGTCGGCGGCCTGCTGGGCCTGCGCCGCCCTGCGGCTGGGCGCG
>NZ_JAKRGC010000056.1 GCF_022347745.1 Streptomyces sp. OfavH-34-F | reverse complement strand
GCGTCGTCGGGGGTCAGCCCGGAGCGGGTGAGGAGGGCGGTGTCGAAGGCGGCGCCGTAGCCGTCGTCGGGGGCGTGCCGGGCGGTGGCGGCGACGGCGACCGCGCTCGGCGGCGGCCTCATCGCCCTGGTCTCGGGCCTCACCGTGGCGGCCGCCGCCCTGGTCGCCCTGCCCGCGGTGGCGGACGGCCGGCTGGCCGGCGTGGAACTCGCGGTCGTCGTCCTCACCCCACTGGCCGCCTTCGAGGCCGTCACCGGTCTGCCGCTCGCCGCCCAGTACCGGCAGCGGGTCAGGCGGAGCGCGGAGCGGGTGTACGAGGTGCTGGACGCCCCCGTGCCCGTACGGGAACCGGAAACCCCGGCGGCGGCGCCGGACGATCCGTTCCCGCTGGAGGTGCGCGGGCTCGCCGCCCGGTACCCCGGCACCGTCCGCGACGCGCTCACCGGGGCCGATCTCCGGCTGGACGCGGGCCGTCGCATCGCCGTCGTGGGGCCCTCCGGGTCCGGGAAGACCACCCTGGCCCTGGTGCTCCTGCGCTTCCTGGACGCCCGGGCGGGCAGCTACCGGATCGGCGGGGTGGACGCGTCGGCGCTGGACGGGGACACCGTCCGGGAGTTCGTCGGACTGTGCGCCCAGGACGCCCACATCTTCGACAGCTCGCTGCGGGAGAACCTGCGGCTGGCCCGTCCCGGCGCGACCGAGCCGGAACTGCGCCGCGCCCTGGCCGAAGCCCGTCTGCTCGACTGGGCGGACGCGTTGCCGGAAGGGCTGGACACCCTCGTCGGCGAGCACGGCGCCCGTCTCTCCGGGGGCCAGCGCCGGCGCCTCGCCCTGGCCAGGGCCCTGCTCGCCGACTTCCCGGTCCTCGTGCTGGACGAGCCGGCCGAGCACCTCGACCTGCCGACCGCCGACGCCCTGACGGCCGACCTGCTGGAAGCGACAGCGGGGCGTACGACGGTCCTGATCACCCACCGCCTCGCCGGTCTCGAAGCGGTGGACGAGGTGGTGGTCCTGGACGAGGGCGCCATCGTGCAGCGGGGCCCGTACGACGTGCTGGCCTCGGTGGACGGGCCGCTGCGCCGCATGCTGGCGCGGGAACGCGAGAGCGCGGGGGAGCCGGTCGTGGCGGCGGCGGGCGCGCGTTCCTGAGCGGAGGACCGGCCCCTGCGAGCCTCTTGGAGACGGTTTCCGACTTTCCTCCATAAATGGGACTAATTACGCTCGGGGTATGGCAGAGGAGGAGCCCCACCACGCGGAGCCCCGCGGCCCTGCGGAGCCCTCCGTTGACGCGGACCCTCCCGGCCACGGGCACACCCCGGCGGACGCGGAGGAGACGGCCGAGGTGACCCGGAGCCTGCGCGGGCTGTCCACCGAGCTGACCGCGCGCGTGCCGCGCCTGCTGGAGGCCATGCGCTCCGTGGGCACCGGCCTCGAACTCCACTCGACGCTCGACCGGATCTGCGAGACGGCGGCCGAACTGGCCCACGCCCGTTACGCCGCGATCGGCGTGGTGAACGCGGAGGGCGAAGGGCTCTCCGACTTCGTCACCTACGGCGTCCCGGAGTCGGTGGCGCGCGAGATCGGCCGCAGGCCGGACGGCCACCGGGGTCTGCTCGGCGCCCTCATCCACGATCCCCGGCCCCTGCGCCTCGCGGACCTGACCACCGATCCGAGGTTCGCCGGCTTCCCGCCGGGCCACCCCGAGATGCGTACCTTCCTGGGCGTTCCGATCAGGGTGCAGGGCGAGATCTTCGGCAACCTGTATCTCGCCGAGAAGGACGGAGGCGGCGAATTCAGCGACTACGACCTGCACCTGGTGCGCGTCCTGGCGACGGAGGCCGGAATCGCCATCGGCAACGCCAGGCTCTACGAGGCCGCCCGGCAGCGGGAGCGGTGGATCGACGGTTCGGTGGCCGTGACGACTGCCCTTCTCTCCGGCGGGGACGCCGACGACGCGCTGACGGTGGTCGCGGAGCAGGCCAGACGCCTCGCGGGCGCGGCGGCCGGCATCGTGATGCTGCCGGCCGCGGACGGGGGACTGGAGATCGTCGCCGTGTCGGCCGACGACCCGTCCGACTCGCTCGGCCTGATCATCCCGGCGCAGAGCCCGGTGGTGGGGATGCTCCTGAGCGGCGAGGCGGTCTTCGTGGACGACTCGGCCACCGACACCCGCATGATCACCAGGCTCGCGGACCCTTACGGCCCGAACATGCTGCTGCCGCTGCACAGCGGGGGGCGCGTGCTCGGCGCGCTGGCCACGCCCCGCGCCAGAGGCGACCGGCCCTTCACGGAGACGGAACGGACGCTGGCCACCCAGTTCGCCTCGCAGGCCGCGCTCGCCCTGATGATGGCCGAGGCGCAGCGCGACCGGGAGCGTCTGGCGGTCTACGAGGACCGCGACCGGATCGCCCGTGACCTGCACGACCTGGTCATCCAGCGGCTGTTCGCGACCGGGATGATGCTGGAGAGCGCCCAGCGGCGGTCGGACGTGCCGGAGGTGCAGACGGGGGTCGGCCGGGCGGTCGACGAGCTGGACGTGACCATCCAGGAGATCCGTACCGCGATCTTCGCGCTCCAGCAGGAACCGGCCGAGGCGCCGTCCGGACTGCGCACGCGGGTACTGCGCGAGATCAACATGGCGTCCGTGCCGCTGGGCTTCAAGCCGTCCCACCGCTTCGTGGGGGCGGTCGACGCCCTGGTCAGCGAGCTGACGGGCAAGAACCTGATCGCGGCGCTGCGGGAAGCGCTGTCCAACGCCTTCCGGCACGCGCAAGCGGCCCGTATCGAGGTGGTCGTCGACGCGACCGTCACGCAGGACGACGGGCGGGGCGCCGTGCGGCTCGCGGTCGCCGACGACGGGGTGGGCATGCCGGAGGGCGGGCGGCGCAGCGGACTGCGGAACCTGGCCCGCCGGGCGGAGTCGCTGGGCGGGGCCAGTTGGTTCGAGCCCGGTATCGGGGAGGACGGGGGCGGCACGACGGTGGTGTGGCAGGCCCCGCTCTGAGGGGGCCGTGCGCCGTCGCCGCGCCCCGCTCTCAGCTCCCCGTGAGGGTTCCCGCGCGTTCGGCCAGGATGCGCTCGATGACGACGGCCACGCCGTCCTCGTTGTTGGTGACGGTACGTCCGGAGGCGGCGGCCAGGGCGGCCGGGTGGGCGTTGCCCATGGCGTACGAGCTGCCGGCCCAGCTCAGCATCTCCACGTCGTTGGGCATGTCGCCGAAGGCCACGACCTCGGCGGCCGCGATGCCGCGTTCGGCGCAGCACAGTTCCAGGGTGCTGGCCTTGGAGACGCCGGCCCCGCTGATCTCGAGGAGCGAGGTGGGGCTGGACCGGGTGAAGGTGGCCCGCTCGCCGGCGGCTGCGCGGGCCAGGGAGAGGAACGCGTCCGGGTCGAGTTCGCCGTGCCGGGCCAGCAGCTTCAGTACGGGCGCGCCGGCGTCCAGGGCCTCCTCGTGCAGCAGCTTCTCCGCGGCGGCGACAGTGGCGCCGGGGTCGAGGTGGAAGGGCGGGTAGGCGGGCTCGTAGTGGATGCCGGTGGTCAGCTCGACGGCGAACGAGGTGCCGGGAGCGGCGGCGCGCAGCGTGTGGACGACCTCCAGGGCCGTCGCGCGCTCCAGGCCCCGGACCTTCAGCAGGCGCCCGCCCGCGTGCAGATCGGCGACGGCGGCGCCGTTGGCGCAGATCGCCAGACCGTGGCCGTGAACGTGGTCGCTGACGACGTCCATCCAGCGGGCCGGCCGGCCGGTGACGAAGAAGACCTCGATTCCCGCTGCCTCGGCGGCGGCGAGCGCCCGGACCGTCCGGTCCGAAACGGTCTTGTCATCGCGCAGAAGGGTGCCGTCGAGATCCGTGGCGATCAGCCGGGGAGCCACGGGAGCGGACTGTTCGAAAACGGTGGTCACCCGTACATTCTCGCGTACACAGTCGCACGCTCGTGCGGAGGGTTGCACATTTGAGAGCACGAGCCGCTGACCTGGCGAACATTCCTTTGGCATATGACAGCGTCCGCCGGAGGCGCTCCGAACCCGGAACGCGCGTCCGCCGCGGCGACACCTCGGCCCCGCGCCGCCCGGTCGACGCGGCGGCCCCGCTCCCCTCGTAGGGTCGGCCCCATGCGACTGAGCACCGTGATTCTGCCGATCCACCGCTGGCACCAGGGCGGCCGCGAACGCTGGCGGCACGCCGAGGAGCTGGGCTTCCATGCCGCCTACACCTATGACCACCTGTCATGGCGGGCCTTCCGGGACGGTCCGTGGTTCGGCGCGCTGCCCACCCTGACCGCCGCCGCGGCCGCCACCGAACGCCTCCGCCTCGGCACGCTCGTCACCTCGCCGAACTTCCGCCACCCGGTGACCCTGGCCAAGGAACTGGTCACGCTCGACGACATCTCGGGCGGGCGGATCACGCTGGGCATCGGCGCGGGCGGCAACGGGTTCGACGCGACGACGCTCCTGCGGAGCGACGAGGTGCCGTGGACGCCCCGGAAGCGGGCCGACCGGTTCGGGGAGTTCGTCACGCTGCTGGACGCCCTGCTGCGCGAACCGGCCGGGATGTCGTACGAGGGGGAGTTCTACGCGGCCACCGAGGCGCGCAACCTGCCCGGCTGCGTGCAGCGGCCCCGGCTCCCCTTCGCGGTCGCCGCCACCGGGCCGCGTGGTCTCGCACTCGCCGCACGGTTCGGCCGGGCGTGGGTGACCACGGGTGACCCGAAGCTGTACGAGGAGGGGAACGGCGCGCGGTCCCGCGAAGCCCTCGCGCGTCAGATGGAGGGCCTGGGCCGGGCCTGCGCGGAAGCCGGGCGGGACGTGGCGGAGCTGGACAAGGTGCTGCTCACCGGGTTCACGCCGGAGTTCAACCCGCGCCTCACCGTGGGCGCGGACCGGCCGTTCGATTCCGTGGACGCGTTCGTGGACTTCGCGGGCCGGCACGCGGAGCTGGGGTTCACCGAGATCGTCATCCACGCACCGGTGCCCGAGGACGGGCCGGGGTTCGACGCGGCGGTGCCGGAGGACAAGCTGTTCGAGGAGATCGCGACGCGGGGCGCGGCCCAACTGGCCGCCTGAGGCCAAGGGACGACCGGGCCCGGGCGCCGGGGTCGGGCGTCGAGGCCGGGCGTCGAGGTCGGGGCGAAGGCACCACGGACGGGCCAGGGCCGCGGGCGGCCCGGCGCTGCCTCACGGCCGCCGGCTCAGCCCGGCAGGCGCAGGTACGCGGCGGGCACGGCGGCGGTGAGCCACACCCCGTTGGCGCTGACCCAGAAGGTGTGACCGGCGCGGTGCATGGCCCCCGCGTCCACCGACAGTACGACGGGGCGGCCGCGCCGGGCCCCGACCCGGGTGGCGGTCTCCCGGTCGGGCGAGAGGTGCACATGGGTGCGGTTCATCGGCCGGAGCCCTTCGGCCCGGATCGCGTCCAGGGACCTGCCGACCGTGCCGTGGTACAGATACGCGGGCGGTTCGGCCGGCGGCAGGCCCAGGTCCACGGCCACGGTGTGCCCCTGGCTCGCCCGGATGCGGTCGCCCTCGACGGCGAAGCGCCGCTTGTCGTTGGAGGCGACCACATGGTCGAGCTCCGACCTGCTGATGGGGAAGTGGTGGCGGGCCGCCGCGCGCAGCAGCTCGTCGACCGGCACCCAGCCCTGCGGGTCGAGCGTGATCCCGATCCGTTCGGGCTGGTGCCTCAGGTGTTTGGAAAGGTACTTGGACACCTTGACGGTGCGTCTTTCGTCCATCCTTTCAGCGTGCTCCCCGGCGGCGCCCCGGCGCATCCGCATTTTCCCCCCGGCTTCACCGGAACGATTCCCGCGCGGAGGTTTGATCCACAGCCAACTCGACTTATCCACAGGATTGTTGGCGATCCTGTGGACAACTGCCCGGCCCGACCGGCGGCCGATCCGGACTCCGTTCCGCCCTACAGCGGCGGCTTCAGCCGGGCGACTCCCCGCAGTACTCCGGGCCCGACACGGGACAGGAACCGTACGGCATGGGACTCGGGCGTCACGGGGACGACGGCCTGGTTGCGCACCACCGCCCGCAGCACCGCGTCCGCCACCTTCTCCGGCGGGTAGTTCCGGGCGCCGTACAGCTTGCCCGCCCGCCGGCGCAGCCGCTGTTCCTCCGTCCGGTCCGCGCCCACGAACCGCGCGGTGGCCGTGATGCCGGTGTTGACGATGCCGGGGCAGATCGCGCTGACCCCGATCGACTTCTCGGCGAGTTCGGCGCGCAGGCATTCACTGAGCATCAGCACGGCCGCCTTCGACGTGCTGTACGCGGGCAGCGCGCGGGACGGCTGGAAGGCCGCCGCCGAGGCGGTGTTGACGATGTGGCCGCCCTGGCCGCGCTCGGCCATCTGCCTGCCGAAGAGCCGGCAGCCGTGGATGACCCCCCACAGGTTGACGTCGAGGACGTTGCGCCAGTCCTCGGACGTCGTCTCCAGGAACGGACCGGACAGCCCTATGCCGGCGTTGTTGACCAGCACGTCCACGACGCCGTACTCGTCGGCCACCCTGGAGGCGAGCTTCTCCATGGCCTGCTCGTCGCCCACGTCCACGGCTTCGGCCCAAGCCTCGGGCGCTCCTGCGGACCGGGCCGCCTCCGCCGTCCGTTCAGCCCCCTCGGCGTCCTTGTCGACGGCCACCACCCGCGCGCCCGCCGCCGCGAAGGCCAGGGCCGTCGCACGCCCTATCCCGCCGGCGGCGCCCGTCACCAGCACGAGCTGACCGCCGAACCGCTCGGCGTACGCCCCCTGCGGCCGGGCCGCGATCGGGGCGCCGCTCTCCCCGGCGGCCTCGACCGTCGTCACGAACTCCGCGATCCAGGCGGCCAGCTGGTCCGGCCGGGTGCGCGGCACCCAGTGCTTGGCCGGAAGCGCCCGCCGGGTCAACTGCGGCACCCACGATTCGAGTTCGTCGTAGAGCTGCTCCGAGAGGAACACGTCACCGGTCGGCGTGATCAGCTGCACCGGGACGTGGGCGTAGGCGTCGGCGCGCGGTCTGCGCAGCCGCGCGCGCACGTTGTCCCGGTAGAGCCACGCCCCGTGCGCCGCGTCGTCGGGAAGGGAGGGCGTCGGGTAGTCGCCCGGGGGCACCTTCTCCAGCCGCTCCAGAATCCCCGGCCACAGGGTGCCGAGCGGTCCGCGCCAGGCCAGCTCCGGCAGGACCGGGGTGTGCAGGAGGTACACGTACCAGGACTTGGCGCCCTGGCCGAGGAGCTGGCCGACCCGGCGCGGTGTGGGGCGGTTCACGCGCCGCTTGATCCAGTGGCCGAAGTGGTCGAGGGACGGGCCGGACATCGAGGTGAGGGACGCGATGCGGCCCTTCGTACGGCCGACCGTGGCGAACTCCCAGGACTGGACCGAACCCCAGTCGTGCCCGACGACATGCACCGGACGGTCCGGGCTCACCGCGTCGGCCACGGCGAGGAAGTCGTCGGTCAGCTTCTCCAGCGTGAAGCCGCCGCGCAGCGGCTTGGGCGCCGATGAACGGCCGTGACCGCGTACGTCGTACAGCACCACGTGCCACTGGTCGGCGAGCCGGGCGGCGACCTGGGTCCAGACCTCCTTGCTGTCCGGATACCCGTGCACGAGGACGACCGTCGGCCGCTCGGCGTCCCCCAGTTCGACCACGCACAGCTCGATGCCGCCCGTGGCCACCCGGCGCTCCCGCGCCCCCGGCAGGTCGAGCAGGCGCGGGCCGCCGTTCCCCGCGGAACCGCCCGTGCCCGTCGGCCGTTCATTCCTTCGTCGTGACGCCATGCGACCGTCCGTCCCTGCCGTGTGCGGTACGTGCTCGTAACGTGACACCGATGAATCTCGCAATGCCCGGCGGCTGCGTCAAGGGGGTCGCTCAGCCTGTGGAAAACCCGTACGCGCAGGCCATCGGCGCCTTTCTCCGGGGCCGGCGTAGTCCTTCGTGAGGGTGCCCTTACGGGTTCCCTACAACTCGAGGCTGATGCGATCCAGCCGTGTGGGCTGACGACTGCTGTGGCCCGCGCCACTACCGTCGGTCGGGTGAATGTCATTGTTGCCGAAGGTCTGAGCAAACGGTTCCCCCGTGTGACCGCGCTTGACCGGCTATCCCTGGACATCGGCCCCGGTGTGACCGGGCTGGTCGGTGCGAACGGAGCCGGCAAGTCCACGTTGATCAAGATCCTGCTGGGTCTGTCCCCCGCGACCGAGGGCCGGGCCGCGGTGCTCGGGCTCGACGTCGCGACGAGTGGCGCGGCCATCCGCGAGCGGGTCGGCTACATGCCGGAGCACGACTGCCTGCCGCCCGACGTCTCGGCCACCGAGTTCGTCGTGCACATGGCGCGCATGTCCGGCCTGCCGCCGACCGCCGCCCGCGAACGCACCGCCGACACCCTGCGCCACGTAGGGCTGTACGAGGAGCGCTACCGTCCCATCGGCGGCTACTCGACCGGCATGAAGCAGCGCGTGAAGCTGGCCCAGGCGCTGGTCCACGACCCGCAGCTGGTCCTGCTGGACGAGCCGACCAACGGTCTCGACCCGGTCGGACGCGACGAGATGCTCGGCCTCATCCGCCGCATCCACACCGACTTCGGCATCTCCGTCCTGGTCACCTCGCACCTGCTCGGCGAGCTGGAACGCACCTGCGACCACGTCGTCGTCATCAACGGCGGCACGCTGCTGCGCTCCAGCTCCACCAGTGACTTCACCCAGATGACCACGACCCTCGCGGTCGAGGTGACGGACAGCGACGACCACCCGGACGGCACGGACGCCCTTCGGCGTTCCCTCGCCGCGGCGGGCGTCAAACTTCTCGGGCAGGACGGCCTGGACACCCAGGGGCTGCCCGGCGCCGGACACATCCTGCTGATCGAGGCGACCGGCGAGGAGACGTACGACCTCGTGCGCGACACCGTCGCGGGGCTCGGCCTCGGCCTCGTACGGATGGAACAGCGCCGCCACCACATCGCCGAAGTGTTCCGCGACGACGACGCGGCACCGCGGTCCGCGCCGGCCGGGCCCGGGCCGCAGGCCGGAGTCGTGCAGCAGGCCGGAGCCGTACTGCAGAAGAAGGGGAGCGGACGCGATGAGCACTGAGACCGGCGCCGCGACCGGGAGCGACACCTCCCGTATCCACAACATCGGCTACCGCGCCTACGACGGCCCGCGCCTCGGCCGCGCCTACGCCCGCCGCTCGCTGTACTCGCAGACCCTGCGCGGCGCCTTCGGACTCGGCCGTTCGGCCAAGTCCAAGGTGCTGCCCATGCTGCTGTTCGGCGTGATGTGCCTGGTGGCGGCGATCATCGTCGCCGTCGCCATCGCCACTCCAGGGACGACGAAACTCCCGCTCGAGTACACGCGGTTCGCGATCTACCTGCAGGCCGTCATCGGCCTGTTCGTCGCCGCGCAGGCACCCCAGGCGGTCTCCAGGGACCTGCGGTTCAAGACCGTGCCGCTGTACTTCTCGCGGCCGATCGAGCACGGCGACTACGTCCTCGCCAAGTTCGCCGCCATGGCGTCCGCGATCCTCGTGCTCACCGGAGCGCCGGTCGTGATCCTCTACATCGGCGCGCTGCTGGGGAAGTTCGACTTCGCGGACCAGACGACGTGGTTCGCCCAGGGGATGGTTTCCGTGCTGCTGCTCTCCGTCCTCTTCGCGGGTCTCGGCCTGGTGATGGCCGCGCTGACCCCCCGCCGGGGCTTCGGTGTCGCCGCGGTCATCGCACTGCTGACCATCACCTACGGCGGGGTCTCGACCGTGCAGGGCATCGCCTGGTCCACCGGATCGGAGAGCGCGGTGGAGTGGCTGGGCCTGTTCTCGCCGATCACGCTGGTCGACGGGGTGCAGACCGCGTTCCTCGGGGCGACCTCGGCCTTCCCGGGCGGGGCGGGGCCGGGCGCCGGTACCGGCGTCGTCTATCTGCTCGTTGTTCTCGCGCTCGTCGCCGGTTCGTACGCCGTGCTGCTGCGCCGCTATCGGAGGGTCGGGCTGTGACCACCATCGAGATCGACCACACCTCCCGCTGGTTCGGCAATGTGGTCGCCGTCAACGACGTCAGCATGACCGTGGGCCCGGGGGTCACCGGCCTGCTCGGCCCCAACGGCGCGGGCAAGTCCACCCTGATCAACATGATGGCCGGCTTCCTCGCCCCCTCGACGGGCACGGTCACGCTCGACGGCAAGCCGATCTGGCGCAACGAGACGGTGTACCGGGAGATCGGCATCGTGCCGGAGCGGGAGGGCATGTATGACTTCCTGACCGGCCGCGAGTTCGTGGTGGCCAACGCCGAACTGCACGGACTCGGCAAGGCCGAAGCGGCCGCGGCGCTGGCCACGGTCGAGATGGAACACGCGCAGGACCGCAAGATCTCGACGTACAGCAAGGGCATGCGCCAGCGGGTGAAGATGGCGTCGGCGCTGGTCCACAACCCGTCCGTGCTGCTGCTCGACGAACCGTTCAACGGGATGGACCCGCGCCAGCGGATGCAGCTGATGGAACTGCTGCGGCGGATGGGCGCGGAGGGCCGTACGGTCCTCTTCTCCTCGCACATCCTCGAAGAGGTCGAACAGCTCGCCTCGCACATCGAGGTGATCGTGGCAGGACGGCACGCGGCGTCCGGCGACTTCCGGCGCATCCGCCGGCTGATGACGGACCGTCCGCACCGCTATCTCGTCCGGTCCAGCGACGACCGCGCCCTGGCCGCCGCGCTGATCGCCGACCCGTCGACGGCGGGGATCGAAGTCGACCTGAGCGAGAACGCTCTGCGTATCCAAGCGATCGATTTTGCCCGCTTCACCACGCTGTTGCCCAAGGTCGCCCGCGAACAGGGCATCCGCCTGCTGACCGTTTCACCGTCCGACGAGTCCCTCGAATCGGTCTTTTCCTATCTCGTAGCGGCCTGAGGCCGACAAGGAGCTGTGACGTCATGTACGACCCCACAGTCGCCCGGCTCACCTACCGGGCGCTGCTCGGCCGGCGCCGGGCCGCCATCCTCTTCGTCCTGCCCGTGCTGCTGATCGTCATCGCGGTGGCGGTGCGGTGGTTCGCGGGGGCGGACGACCAGGTGGCCTCGGACGTGCTGGGTGGATTCGCCATCGCCACGATGGTGCCGCTGATCGGCGTGATCGCCGGTACGGGCGCCATCGGGCCGGAGATCGACGACGGCTCGATCGTCTACCTGCTGGCCAAGCCGGTGAGCCGGCCGACGATCATCTTCACCAAGCTGATCGTCGCGATCGCGGTGACCATGGTGTTCTCGGCCGTGCCGACGATGGTCGCGGGCCTCATCCTCAACGGCAACGGCCAGCAGATCGCGGTGGCGTACACGATCGCCGCCCTGGTCGCGTCGATCGCCTACAGCGCGCTGTTCCTGCTGCTGGGCACGGTCAGCCGGCACGCCGTGGTGCTGGGCCTCGTCTACGCGCTGGTGTGGGAAGCCCTGTTCGGCAGCCTGGTGCCCGGCGCGCGCACGCTCAGCGTGCAGCAGTGGGCGCTCGCGCTCGCCGAGAAGACCGGCGGCAACGGGGCGATCACCTCGGACGTGGGGCTGCCGCTCGCCACGGTCCTGCTGGCGCTGGTAACGGTGGCGGCGACCTGGTACGCCGGGCAGAAGCTGCGCGCGCTGAAGCTCGCCGGCGAGGAGTGAGCGGGCGCACCTCCGACTTCGACGCGACAACCCCCGGTCCTTCGGCCGGGGGTTGTCGCATGTCGGACAGTCTTCCGCGTAACTGTACGTTTATCGGTGCGTTGTCCACGGTGCGTGGAGGCAACTGGAATCCGTGGCGTCGTAGCGTTCGTGAATGTGGAGATGGCCGGTACGGCGAGGGAAGACCCGCCGGCCGGTCCCTGGAGTGAGTGGCAACCGTGAGCGTCCTCCGCCCCTGAAGCCCTGGGAAGAGGGCTGTCCATTCCCCCGTGGTTTTCACCGACGGAAGGCAGAAGACAGCTCATGCCGACAGAAGTCGCCTTGATCGAATCACGCGCGCTGCGTGTCGAACAGATGGGGCGCGTCGACGCCCTGGACAAGGTGAAGATCCTTGTCATGCTCCCGGACGGGATTCACCTGCGCACAGAGGATGTGGCTCGTTACTTCGAAGTATCCACAAGGACGGTCAGGAGGCTGACCGACCGGCACCAGCAGGAGCTCTGTGAAAATGGGATGCGTGTGCTGCGCGGCTCTGAGCTGCGTGAATTCCATAGCGACATGCTGTCGCTATGGGGTGGCGAGGGTGCCGAAAGTTATCCACAGGCGGCCACTCAGCTCCGTCTCTACACCCGGCGCACCGTCCTCAACGTCGCCATGCTCCTTCGCGACAGCGATGTGGCGCGGTGCGTGCGTACGTATCTGCTCGACGCCGAACAGGACCTGCGCGCGGGATACGCGTCGCTCGAACACCGCGTCACCCGTGTCGAAAGCCATCTGGCCGGTGTGGGCGTCGCGCTCCAGGAGCTGGGGCCGGTCCTCGGCCGGATGTCGCACCGTCTGGACAGCCTCGACCGGAGGCTGGCGGCCACCCACCAGGTCGTCGGCGCCATGAGCGTCCGGCTGAGTGGGGTGTCCGAGGACATCGACCGGCTGGACGGGCGCATGGACGCCCTCGCGCGCGACCTGCAGGAGCTGAACAGGCGCAACACGCGCTGATCCAGGGCCACGGGTTCCGGTGACGGAGTAGCGAATGGCTCGGGGGCCGGGGCAGCGCCCGGCCCCCGAGCCGTACGAAGAGGTCCGCGACCAGCGGTGGGGCTATGACCCCTGGAGCAGCCGCTCCAGCACCACCGCGATGCCGTCG
Organism: Streptomyces sp. OfavH-34-F; assembly: GCF_022347745.1. GTDB lineage: Bacteria > Actinomycetota > Actinomycetes > Streptomycetales > Streptomycetaceae > Streptomyces. The sequence continues at coordinate 14,591 of NZ_JAKRGC010000056.1, read as the reverse complement.
TCCTCGTTCGACGCGGTCGTCTCCTGGGCGACGGCCTTCAAGTCGTCATGGGCGTTGGCCATGGCCACGCCGTGCCGGGCCCAGGCGAACATCGGGATGTCGTTCGGCATGTCACCGAAGGCGATCGTGTCCGCGGCCTTCACGCCCAGCCGGCGCGCCGCGAGCGACAGCCCGGTGGCCTTGCTCAGCCCCAGCGGAAGGATCTCCACGACCCCCGGGCCCGCCATGACCACGTCCACGAGATTGCCGACCGCCGCCCGCGCGGCCGTCGCCAGCTCGTCGTCGTCCAGCTCCGGATGCTGTATGTAGACCTTGTTCAGCGGGGCTTCCCACAGCTCGGCCGGGTCCTGGACGAAGACGGACGGATGCGGTCCCTCCTGCACCCGGTAGCCCGGACCGACCAGCACGTCGCCGTCGAGGCCGTCGCGGCTCGCGGCCAGCGCGAGCGGGCCGACCTCCGCCTCGACCTTGGAGAGGGCGAGCCCGGCCAGCTGCCGGTCCAGCGTGAGGGACGTCAGCAGCCTGCGCTCACCCGCGTGGTAGACCTGTGCGCCCTGGGCGCAGACGGCCAGGCCGTCGTAGCCGAGGTCGTCCAGGATGTGCCGGGTCCACGGAACGGCCCGGCCGGTGACGACGATGTGCGCCGCGCCGGTCGCGGCGGCGGCCTTCAGCGCGTCGCGCGTCCGTGCGGAGACGGTGTGGTCGTCGCGCAGCAGGGTGCCGTCGAGGTCGGTGGCGACGAGTTTGTAGGGGAATGTCACTTGGCGACCGGTTCCAGGAGTTCGCGCCCGCCCAGGTAGGGGCGGAGCACCTCGGGCACCCGCACCGAACCGTCGGCCAGCTGGTGGTTCTCCAGGATGGCCACGATGGTGCGCGGGACGGCGCACAGCGTGCCGTTCAGCGTGGCCAGCGGCTGCATGACCTTCTTGCCGTCGCGGTTGTCCCGCATCCGGACGGAGAGCCGGCGCGCCTGGAACTCGCCGCAGTTGGACGCCGACGTGAGCTCGCGGTACTTGCCCTGGGTCGGAATCCACGCCTCGCAGTCGTACTTCCTGGTGGCCGACGCCCCCAGGTCGCCGCTGGCGACATCGATGACCTGGAAGGGCAGCTCCAGGCCGGTGAGCCACTGCTTCTCCCAGTCGAGCAGCCGCAGGTGCTCGGCCTCGGCGTCCGCCGGGTCGACGTACGAGAACATCTCGACCTTGGTGAACTGGTGGACGCGGAAGATGCCGCGGGTGTCCTTGCCGTACGTACCCGCCTCGCGGCGGTAGCAGGACGAGTAGCCGGCGTAGCGCAGCGGCAGCTTCTCCGCGTCGATGATCTCGTCCATGTGGTACGCGGCGAGCGGTACCTCCGAGGTGCCGACCAGGTACTGGTCGTCCTTGTCCAGGTGGTAGACGTCGTCGGCCGCCTGACCGAGGAAGCCGGTGCCCTCCATGGCGCGCGGGCGGACCAGGGTCGGGGTCAGCATCGGGGTGAAGCCGGCCTCGGTGGCCTGGGCGATCGCGGCGTTGACGAGCGCCAGCTCCAGCAGCGCGCCCACACCCGTCAGGTAGTAGAAGCGCGAGCCGGAGACCTTGGCGCCGCGCTCCATGTCGATCGCGCCCAGCGCCTCGCCCAGCTCCAGGTGGTCCTTGGGCTCGAAGCCCTCGGCCCCGAAGTCGCGGACCGTCCCGTGCGTCTCCAGGACGACGAAGTCCTCCTCGCCGCCGACCGGCACGTCCGGGTGGACGATGTTGCCGAGCCGCAGCAGCAGGTTCCTGGTCTCCGCCTCGGCCTCGTCCTGGGCCGCGTCGGCCGCCTTGACGTCGGCCTTGAGCTGCTCGGCGCGCTTCAGGAGTTCGGCGCGCTCCTCGGGGGAGGCCTTGGGGATCAGTTTGCCGAGCGATTTCTGCTCGGAGCGGAGTTCGTCGAATGCGACCCCGGACGACCTGCGCCGTTCGTCGGCGGAGAGCAGGGCGTCGACGAGTGCGACGTCCTCTCCCCGGTTGCGCTGGGAGGCGCGAACACGGTCGGGGTCCTCACGAATCAGGCGAAGGTCAATCACTCCCCCAGGCTACCGGGGCCCGCTTCCGTCGCTTGAACCGATAGGCGTAAGCGTGGCGCTTTGCCCGAATTGCCGCTATTCGGCATTCTGGAGCCCTTGATGCATCGGCCTTGCGCCAGGGGGAAGTTGGTTGCCGCTTGTCCACAGGGGTGACCGCTCCGTCAAAGTTATCCACAGGCTGTGGGGGAAGTCTGTGGACATGGAGGAGATCATTCCGGTCGGCCGGTGAAAACGCGTGGATTCAGGGTTCAAACCTGCTTCGCGCCCTCATTCGGGTGGGAATTGCTAGCCCTAAAGAGTTGATCAATGGAATTGTGCTGACACCGGGTGCCCTGGAACTCTGTGGGCGGTCCGAGCGGGCTGCGTTGATTTGTCGACCATGTCGGATTGCGGTGTCGACTTGTCCCCAGGCATCGACCCGCACCTGTGGATAACTTTCCGTAGAGGAAATCTGCTGATCCCACCGGCGGCGCGGGCAGACCGCATGCCCCGGCGCCGTCGTGGGAGGCAACCGGAACACCGGGCCCTCGTCCCGTCGCTCGGAGAGCGTCTCGCGCGACCGCCGCCCTCAGGCGCGCCCGTCCTGGTTGCGGGCCAGCCAGTCGGACGCCTCGGTGAAATCGGCGTCCGAGGTCCCGGCGCGCAGAGGGGCCACGTCCTCCGGAGTCACCCCGGCCCTCGGATAGGAGCCGAGGAACCGGACGCGGGGACAGATGCGCTTGAGCCCCATCAGCGCCTCACCGACCCTGCGGTCGGCGATATGGCCCTCGGCGTCCACCGCGAAGCAGTAGTTGCCGATCCCCGCGCCGGTCGGGCGGGACTGGATCAGCATCAGGTTCACCCCGCGCACCGCGAACTCCTGGAGCAGTTCGAGCAGGGCGCCGGGGTGGTCCTCGCCCAGCCAGATCACCACGGAGGTCTTGTCCGCGCCGGTCGGTGCCGCGGGCCGGGCCGGCCGGCCCACCAGGACGAAGCGGGTCTGCGCGTTCTCCGCGTCGTGGATCTCGGTCACCAGCGGTTCGAGCCCGTACCTCGCCGCCGCGAACTCGCCCGCGAAGGCCGCGTCGTACCGGCCCTCCTGCACGAGCCGCGCCCCGTCCGCGTTGGACGCCGCCGACTCCCAGACCGCCTGCGGCAGATGAGCGGCCATCCAGTTGCGCACCTGCGGCTGGGCGGCCGGGTGGGCGGTGACGGTCTTGATGTCGGACAGCTTCGTGCCGGGCCGCACGAGCAGCGCGAAGGTGATGGAGAGCAGCACCTCGCGGTAGATCATCAGCGGCTCGCCGCTGGTGAGCTGGTCGAGGGTGGTGGTGATGCCGCCCTCGACCGAGTTCTCGATCGGTACGAGGGCCGCGGCCGCCGAGCCGTTGCGCACCGCGTCCAGAGCCGCCGGCACGGAGACCATCGGGACGAGTTCGCGGGTGGCAGCTTCCGGGAGCGTACGGAGGGCGACCTCGGTGAAGGTGCCTTCAGGGCCGAGATATGCGTAGCGCGTGGCGGACATACCGTCACCCTAATGCGCGGTGGGGGCCCGGAAGGCCCGGATGGCCGGGCTCCCCGGCCGTGTGCTCCAGGGGGTACGACGGACCGACATCATCAGGCCACCGTGGCTCAGGACTCCAGCAGACGCTGCCCCACGTACTCCCCGGCCGCGGCCCCGCCCGGTACGGCGAACAGCCCGCTCGCCTCGTGGCGCAGGAACGGTGAGAGCGCGTCCCCGCGGTCCAGCTTGCGCTGCACCGTGACGAAGCCCCGCAGCGGGTCCGCCTGCCAGCAGATGAACAGGAGCCCGGCGTCGGGGGTGCCGTCCGCCGAGATGCCGTCGTGGTACGAGAACGGGCGCCGCAGCATCGCCGCACCGCTGTTGCGCTCCGGTGAGGAGATCCGGGCGTGCGCGTTCTCCGGGATCAGCAGCTTGCCGTCCGGGCCCACCTTGTCCAGATCCATCGGCGTGGTCTCGGTGCCACCGCTGAGCGGGGCGCCGTCCGCCTTGCGCCGGCCGATGACTCGTTCCTGCTGCTCCACCGGCAGCTTCTCCCAGTCGTCGAGCAACATCCTGATCCGGCGCACCACCGCGTACGAGCCGCCCGTGAGCCAGTCGTACGCGGCGTTCTGGCCACCGGGTACGAAGATGCGCCGGTCGAAGTCGGCGTCCGTGGGCTTCGGGTTGCCGGTGCCGTCGACCTGGCCCATCAGGTTGCGGGCGGTCATCGGCTTCGCGGTGGCGCCGGGCGTGCGGTTGAAGCCGTTCATCTGCCAGCGCACCGTGGCCGTGGAGGCGGCCTCCCGCTGGATGGCCCGCAGGGCGTGGAAGGCGACGAGTGCGTCGTCGGCGCCGATCTGGACCCACAGGTCGCCGTTGGACCGGCCGGCGTCGAGGTGGTCGGAGGAGAACGGCGGCAGCGGATCGAGCCCCGGCGGCCGGTGCGCGGTGAGGCCCGTGCGTGCGAAGAAGCCGTAGCCGAAGCCGAAGGTGATGGTCAGTGAGGACGGGCCCGCGTCCAGCGCGACCCCGGTGTCATGGCCGGGACCGTCCGCCGCGCCCTCGGCGGGCTCGCCGGCCATCAGCCGCCGTGCCACCGCGGACCATCGGCGCATCAGGGCGGCGGCTTCCTTGCGTCCCGCGCCGGGGGCGAGGTCGAAGGCGATCAGATGACCGCGTGCCTGAAGCGGAGTGGTGATCCCCGGTTGATGTTTCCCGTGAAACATCACCTCGGTGGAGCCGACGGCGGTCAGCGCGGTCGGGGCTTCGTCGCGGGTGGCGGCATATCCGGTGGCGCCGCCGGCCGCCCCGAGTGCGAGTCCGGCCGCCCCGGCCGCGCCCGCCGTGCCGAGGAGCCGGCGTCGGGTGAGTGCGTGGGGCGCGCCGGTGTCGTCGCCGGTGCTGGGTGTGCTGTTTCGGTTCACGGTCCTGCTCAGCCGATCTTCGCGTTCTTGGTGACCGTCGCCTGGTCGATGTCCGATGTCCGCACGGTCACCGCGACCGTCCAGTCGCCGGCGATCGGGAGTTGGAGGCCGGTGGCGGTCCAGTGGCCCTCGGCCAGCCTGGCCGGTACGGCCGGGAGCGGGCCGATGTCCTTCGACTTCAGGGTGAGGGCGAGCTTCACCTCGGGGACGTCCATGGGCTTCTTGGCGGGGTCGTCGATCCAGAGATGGATCGAGTTGGCTCCGGTCCGGCCCGGATCGATGTCCAGCCGTACCGTGCCCTTGCCGTTCTCGCCGCCCGTGTCGAACGGCAGGGTGAGGCTGACGGGGCCGTTCGCCGCAGGGGCGGCCGGCGCCGCCGCCGACGAGCGCGCTTCCTCCTCCGTCCGGCCGGGTTCGGTGGAGGTGAGGATCGTGGTCACCGCCAGCAGGACCACCGCGACGCCCACCTCGGCGAGCACGGAGCGGCGCAATCCCGAGCGCCCGGGGTCGGCGTCGCGTATGCGCTTCTTCTCGGCGGTGGCCACGGCGGCGCGCTGCCGGGCGAGCTGAGCGGCCCGTACGGGGTCCTGGGGAGCGCTGTCCGTCTCGCTCCGGGCAGCCGTCTTCTCGGCCCCCGCCGTCTCCTCGGCCTCCGCCACTGCATCGGCCCCCACCGCTACGTCGGCGTCCGCCGCCGCGTCGGAGCCGGCCGGCGCACCGGTCCCCGTCTCGTCCGGCGCGGGGCCCGCCGCCAGTCGGCCCGTCCAGCGGCGCGACATGGACGCGATCCCCACCAGTACGGCGACCAGCCCCACCTTGACGAGGAGCAGCTGCCCGTAGCCCGTACCGGTGAGCGCCGACCACGTGCCGACCTGACGCCACGACTGGTAGAGACCCGTCGCGGCCAGGACGCTCACGCTGACGAGGGCGATGGCGGAGAAGCGCCGTACGGCGGAAGCCGTGAGGTCGGGCGTGCGGTACAGCGCGGTCAGCAGGGCCGCCAGCCCGCCCAGCCAGGCGGCCACGGCCAGCAGATGGAGTACGTCGACGGGCATCGCGATACCGGGCTGGATGCCGGTGGACGCGTGCTCGGCCAGGGCCCAGGTGCCGGCGATACCGACGGCGATGACGGCGCCGCCGACGGCGAGGCCGAAGGTGAGGTCCTTCTTCTCGCGGGGGTCCTCGCGCTTGGCGTACGCGCCGAACAGCACCGCGACGAACAGCGCGCTCGCGCCGAGTAGCAGGAGCCGGGAGACCAGCGCCGCGCCGGGCTTGGTGTCGAGGACCGCCTTGAGGCCGTTGAGGTCGAAGGCGTCCCCCAGTTTCCCGGAGCCGGTGTAGGGGTGGCGCAGCAGGAGCATCGCGATCGTCGCCGCGGTGAGCGTCAGCCAGCCGCGTACGACCAGCCGCTGCAAGGGGCGCGCGCCCGCGCCGCGCCGCCAGCAGGCCAGGACGAACGCGGCGCCGCCGGCGAGCACGATGAACCCGGCGTACGCGGCGTAACGCGCGATGTCGTAGAGGGTGCCGACCAGACCGCCCCCGGCCTCGCCGTCGGGCAGGGCGACGGTGGTGCTGGAGGGGGCGCCGATGGAGAAGGTGAAGGCGCCGGAGACCGGGTGGCTGTCGGCGGAGACCGCCTGCCAGGCCACGGTGTACGTGCCCTCGGGCAGGCCGTCGCGCAGGGCGACGCCGTACTTGACGGTGGAGCCGCTGTTCAGGTCGAGCGGGTCGGCCTGGGTGTCGGCGCGTTCGCCGGACGGGTCCAGGACGCGGATGGAGTCCTTTCCGACGGCGACCTGTTCGGAGAAGGTGAGGGTGACTTCGCTGGGCGCGGTGGCGACCACCGACCCGTCCTGCGGATCGCTCCCGGTGAGCGCGGCATGGGCCGACGCGGGGGCCGCGGTGGCCAGCAGCATACCGAGTACCGCGCCGAGCAGCGCGGTGAGGAGTCCGGCGACGGCGAGCGGCCGTCGCGGCGCGGCCGGGAGCGGGCCGAAGGGCGGGGCGGTGGCTGTCATGGCGGTCAGTCCCTCACTGCTTCTTCGGGTTGTGGGTGGTCTCCTTCACGGGAAGGTCGACCTCGATGGCGCCGGCCTTCTCGAAGTGCAGTTCCACGGACACCTTCTGGCCCTGCTTGGGCTGCCGCTTGAGCTTCATGAACATGATGTGGTTGCCACCGCGCTCGAGGTTCAGCTCGCCGCCCGCGGGTACGTCGAACGAGGTCACCTTGCGCATGACCTGGTCCTTCGTCTCGTGGATCGTGATGTCGTCCGAGAGCGGACTGGTGACCGAGGTCAGGCGGTCGTCCCCGCTGCCGTGGTTCTGCACGACGAGGAAGCCGGCCGCCATGTCGCTGACGGGCTGCGGCATGAACGCGCCGGTGACCTGAATCTCCGGGGTGTCCGAGGAGGACGAGCACCCCGCCAGCGCGAGGCCCGTGGCCAGGGCCAGGACGCCGGCGAGGGTCGTGCGGTGGTTCACGGGTTCTCCCCCTTGACGATCTTGGGGAGGTCCTTGGTGTAGTCGTCGGGCGTGGTGTCCTCGCTGTAGACCAGGTATCCCTTGTCGGTCTTCGGGGAGAACGCGATGACCTGCGAGCCGTGCATGGAGACGACCGTGCCGTCCTTCTCCTTCTTCGGCGCGTCGATTCCGATGCCGATCTGCCGGGCGCCCGCCTGGATCGCCGGGAAGTCGCCGGTGAGGCCGATGAAGGAGGGGTCCTGTGCCTTGAGCCAGCTGCCGAGGGAGGCGGGGGTGTCCCGTTCCGGGTCGGTGGTGACGAAGACGACCCGGAGGTCGTCCTGGTCGGCCTTGGGCAGAGCCTTCTTGGCGATGGCGATGTTGCTCATGATGAGCGGGCAGACGTCGGGGCAGTTGGTGTAGCCGAAGTAGATGAGTGTCGGCTTGCCCTTCGTCTCCTTGCGCAGGTCGTACTTCTTGCCGTGCGTGTCGGTCAGAACGAGGGCCGGCTTGGTGAACGGGGTGTCGAGCACCGTCGCCGCCTGCGTCTTCGCCTCCACCGACACATCGGCGATGGGCTTCTTGCTGTCGTTCTCGCTGCTGCCGCAGGCGGACAGGGTGAGCGCGGCCGCGACGACGAGCGCCGCGGCCGGCACGATCTTCTTAACCATGGAGCACTGTTTCCTGGTGGGTCGGTGGAGCGGGGCGGGGCCGGGACGGTGTGTCCCGGCCCCCTGGAGCCGGTCAGGTCGTACGACGGCGTCCGGCCAGGACACCGAAGGCCACACCGGCGACACCGATGACGATGCCGACGATGCCGAGCACCCGTGCGGTGTTGTCCTCGGAGGACGACGAAGCGGTGGCGGTCTCCTCGTGCTTCTCCGCGGCGTCCGAGGAGCCGGAGGACTTCGAGGAATCCGAACCGGCCGCGGCGGAGGCGCCGTGCGCGTCACCGGCCGGGGCGGTCAGCTTGAGGACGGGAGCGGGGGAGTCGGGCTCGTCGGCACCCTCCTGGGGCACCTCGATCCAGCGGACGACCTCCTTGTTGGAGTACGTCTGGATGGCCTTGAACACCAGCTGGTCGGCGTCCTCGGGGAGCTGGCCGACGGAGAGCGGGAACTGCTGGAAGCGGCCGGGCTCGATCTTGCCACCGGTCCAGGTGACCTTGGAGACCGCCTCGTTGATCGTCTTGCCGTGCATCTCCAGCGGCTTGGCCAGCTTGCTCTTCGTCACCTCGATGTCCCAGCCGGGCACCGGCTGCGGCATGACGGACGCCAACGGGTGATCGGTCGGGAAGCTGACCTCGAGCTTGGTCGTCGAGGCCTCGTCACGCTCGTTGGGAACCTTGAAGTTGATGACGGCGTATCCGCCCTTGGCGGCCTCGCCCTGCGGCTGGACGCTGACGTGGGCGGAGGCCGTACCGGCGAGCATCAGCACGGTGGTCGCGGCGACGCCGCCGGCGAGGGCGATGCGGGAAACGTTCATGGGGGATCACTCCACAGGGGCACGAAGGAAGGGTGCTCCGGAGCGCGGGTGCGCACCGGCACCGCGACACCACCTCCGTACGGGCGTGCTCCGCGCCCGGTCCCCACTCGCGCCGGAGGGCGCGGAGCACGGGCCGGTACGCATCGCGTGGAGGGCGTCGCGTCAGGCTGCGAGAGCGAGGACGGAGGGCGGCCCGCGCCGGATCACCATGTGCTGGAGGGTGTCCCCGGTGGCGGGCCGCGGCGCGTCCGCGACCGTACGGGGGATGCGCGGCCCGGTCTCGGGTACGTCGCCCAGGCCCGCGCGCAGCGCGGCGACGAGGCGGAACGCGTCCCGCAGCGCCCGCAACCGGGCCCCGGCCGCGAGCTGCTGGGCCCCGTGGGCCGAGAGCCGGGCGATGCGGAACAGGGCGACCTCGCCGCGCCGCAGCAGCCAGCCGGTGGCCAGGGCGGCCAGCAGGTGGCCGAGCAGCATGGGCAGGCTGGGCAGCGTGCCGGAGAGGGCGGACAGCGGGCCGGAGGGGCCCGCGGCCAGGTGCTGGTGTGCTCCGGAGGCCACCGTCGCCGGATCGATGCCCGCGGTGCTGACGATGTCCCGCGCCTCGGCGGCGTTCAGCTGGGCGGGCCCGGCGCCGCAGACGATGCTCGCCGCGAACCGGATCAACGCGTCGTCGCCGGGGCCGGCCCCGGTTCCGGCGGTGGCGGTGTGCGTGCCCACCCCGAACACGATGTGCAGGGCGAGCTGTCCGCCGGCCAGGGCGGCGGCGATGGAGGGCAGGGAGCGTTCGCGCCCCGCGAGGGCGACGGCCACCGCGAGAACACCGAGGAACGCGGCGAGCAAAGTCCACCAGGGGACGGCCGCACAGGCGGCCAGCCCGTGTCCGGCGGCGGACAACGCGACGCAGACCGCGGCGAACACCGCGGCCCTCAGTAGCCGCAGACCGGCTCCGGCGCGCCCCACAGACACAGACATGGCGGCCCCATCATCGCACCCGGTCCCCCGCCCCGGTACGGCAGGTCCGGAAGGTCGCCTTCCGGGCGGATTGGGGCGAGCGGGGCTGTTCGGACGGGTTCGGGAAGGGCCGCGGGCGGTACGGAAAAGGCTGATGGGGCGCGATTACACCGTAGTGATGCATCCGGCCATCCGCTGAATGAGCGGTCTTGGGGCGAACGGGTGCTTACGACCGCCCCGCTGCGGCAATACGTATCGGTATGTCTAGCCGCAGCCAGGAGGCCGGAGCATGAGCATCTGGTGGTCACTCCAATTGCGGCGCGACGCTGCGAGCGTTCCGCTCGCCCGCCGGTTTCTGCTCGGCACGATGGAATCCGCGGGCGTGGACCCGGACATCTCCTTCGACCTGTCTCTCGCGCTCAGCGAAGCCTGTGCGAACGCGGTCGAGCACGGCGGGGAGCACGACGACACCTCCGGCGGTTCCGGTAAGGACCGGGACGACGCCTGGGAGGAGCCGTCCGCCACGGCGCGTGGCCAGTACCGGGTCACCGCGTATCTGGACGGCGAGAAGTGCCGTATCGAAGTCGCCGATTCGGGGCCCGGCTTCCCCACCCACGCCGGGCCGCACGCGCCCGGGCGGCAGCCCGGAAGCGGACTGCCGGATTCGCAGTACGCGTCGTGTCCGCCCGCCACCGCCGAGGAGGGGCGGGGCCTGTGCCTGATCGAGCAGCTCGCCGATCATGTGCACTTCGGCAACCGTCCGGGGCGCTCCGGCGCGGTGGTGAGCTTCGACAAGGTCCTCAAATGGCGGGAGGGCGCTCTGCTCATGGTGTCCTGAGCAGAGCGCCCCCCGTGCGGGACGGGCCGGTGATCAGCCCTTGAGGCCGGCCATCCATGCCTCGATCTCGTCGGCGCGCCGGGGCAGCTTGTCCGAGAGGTTCCGGTTGCCGTCCTCGGTGACGAGGATGTCGTCCTCGATCCGGACGCCGATGCCGCGGTACTCCTCCGGCACGGTCAGGTCGTCGGCCTGGAAGTAGAGACCGGGCTCGACGGTGAGGCACATGCCCGGCTCCAGCGTGCCGTTCACATACGCCTCGGTGCGCGCGGCGGCGCAGTCGTGGACGTCCATGCCGAGCATGTGACCGGTGCCGTGCAGGGTCCAGCGGCGCTGGAGGCCCAGTTCGAGGACCTTCTCCACCGACAGGTCGCCGAGCAGGCCCCACTCGACGAGCTTCTCGGTGAGCACCCGCTGCGCGGCGTCGTGGAAGTCCCGGAAGTCGGCGCCGGGCTTCACCGCGGCGATACCCGCCTCCTGCGCCTCGTACACCGCGTCGTAGATCTTGCGCTGGAGCGGTGTGAACGTGCCGTTGATGGGAAGGGTGCGGGTCACGTCGGCGGTGTAGAGGTCGTTGGTCTCGACCCCGGCGTCGAGCAGCAGCAGCTCGCCCGAGCGGACGGCGCCGTCGTTGCGCACCCAGTGCAGGGTGGTCGCGTGCGGGCCGGCGGCGCAGATCGAGCCGTACCCGATGTCGTTGCCCTCGATGCGGGCGCGCAGGAAGAACGTGCCCTCGATGTAGCGCTCGCTGGTGGCCTCGGCCTTGTCGAGGACCTTGACGACGTCCTCGAAGCCGCGCGCGGTGATGTCGCACGCCTTCGCCAGCTCGGCGATCTCGAAGGCGTCCTTCACCAGGCGCGCCTCGGAGAGGTAGACCCGCAGCTCCTCGTCGCGCTCCGCGGTGACCTTGTCGGTGAGCGCGGCCTCGATGCCGGCGTCGTGGCCGCGGACGTTGCGGACGGGGCCGGTGGCCTCGGCGAGGGCGGCGGGCAGCTCGCGGACGTCCTTCGCGGGGATGCCCAGCAGCTGCTCGGCCTCGGTGAGGGAGTGCCGGCGGCCGACCCACAGTTCGCCCTGGCCGTCGAGCCAGAACTCGCCGTTCTCCCGGTTGGAGCGGGGCAGCAGGTAGATCGTCGCCTCGTGGCCGCCGTCGACCGGCTCCATGACGAGGACGCCGTCCTGGGTCTGGTCGCCGGTGAGGTACGCGTACTCGGTGGAGGCGCGGAAGGCGTAATCGGTGTCGTTGGAGCGGGTCTTCAGCCGGCCCGCCGGAATGACCAGCCGCTCGCCGGGGAAGCGCGCGGACAGCGCGGCACGGCGGTCGGCGGTGTGCCCGGCCTGGGGGATCGGCTCCAGACCGTGCAGTTCGGTGTCGGCCCAGCCGGACTTCATGCTGGCGGCGAGCTCATCGGAGACGCCCGGGTACAGGCCGTTCTTCCGCTGCTTGACGGGCTCTGTCTCTTCGGTCTCCGGGGTCTCCGGGAACTCCTCAGACACAACTGTTCTCCTTGATACGCCACTGGGCCCTCTCCATCGTACGGGCGTACGGAAGGGGGCCCAGGGCCGGAAGACCTCTTACATCGGAAGGGGCCCTCGCGCGCTGCGGCTCAGTCGAACCGGGCCGCGAGCACGACCACGTCCTCGGCGCCGTCCGCCCGGCCGGCCCCGTTCGGCAGCACGGTGCGCACCACGTGGTCGGCCACCGCGGCGGCGTCCCGGCGCAGCGCCCTCGGAACGCCCGCCGCCGCCGCGTGGAGTCGTGCGTACGCCCGGTCCATCGAGTCCCCGGCGCGGCGCAGCAGCCCGTCCGTGTACAGCAGAACCGTCTCGCCGGGTGCGGGGGCGATCTCCACACTGGGCGCCTCCCAGCAGGACAGCATGCCCAGCGGGGCGGACAGCGTGGTCTCCACGTACGACGTGCGGTGCTCGCCGACGATCAGCGGCGGGGTGTGTCCGGCCCCGGCCAGCAGGATCGTGCGGCGGGCCGGTTCGCAGTAGGCGAAGAGCGCGGTCGCCGAGGGGACCGGTTCGGTGAGCCGGAGGAGCACTTCGAGGTCGGAGAGCACGGCGACCGGGTCCTCGCCCTCCATCACCGCGTAGGCGCGCAGCCCGGAGCGCAGCCGCCCCGTCGCGGCCAGGGCGCTGGGCCCCGAGCCGCTCACCGACCCCACGGCGAGCCCGAGGGCGCCCTCCGGCAGGGCGAGCGCGTCGTACCAGTCGTTGCCGCCCTGCGGGGCCACCTCGTGGTGCACGGCGAGCTGGACGCCGGGAACCCGGGGCAGCCGGGTGGGCAGGAGCGCTTCGGTCACGGTGGCTACATCCGTCCTGGCCCGTTCCAGTTCGAGCAGGCGCGCCAGGTGCTCGCAGGCGTATCCCGCGTACCGGTCGAGGAGGTGGCGCAGATGCTCGGGCGGTTCGGCCGGTTCGTCGTAGAGCCAGACGGCGGCGCCGAGCAGGCCGGTCGCGTCGGTGGTCAGGGGCAGGGCGTAGCTGGCGGCGTAACCGAGATCGGCGGCGACCTCGCGTCTGCGGGGGTCCAGGCCGCGGTCGCCGATCAGGTCGGTGGTGGTCAGCGGGCCGTCCGGGGTGGGCAGGCCCTCCAGCACGCGGCCGTAGGAGGTGGCGCTGCGCGGCACGGTCTCGATCCGGCCCAGTTCCGCGTGGGCGAGCCCGAGTCCGATGGTGCTGACGGGGCCCCGGTGGTCGCAGGGTTCGAAGGAGACCAGGCCCCGGCGGGCGCCGACGAGGGCGGCTCCGGCTTCGAGGAACTCGTGCAGTGCGTCGTCGAGGGCCCTGGTTCTGGCCAGCCGCTCGGTGAGTTCATGGAGCGTGGTGAGGTCGGAGACCCAGCCGGCCAGCCGGTCCTGGAGGAAGGCACCGGGTGCGGCGCGGGCTTCGTCGATGGGCTCGGTAGTTTGCGCCGAAACCTGGACTGTGGGATCGATTCCGGCCATTCTTGGCAGGTGCGGTGCGCTCATGGTCGTCGGCTTTCCGAGCGGTGCGTTCCGTCGAATAGCATCGCAAACCCCCATGTCATTTTGCGCCGCTACCAGTGCATCCACATGTACACGCACAAGTGAGGCGATGTCCAGCATTGTCCCCCTGGAAAACGCGGTGTCCACGCGTTAAGCAACTTGGCCAAAAAGAGCACCCAGTGATGCCCATTGGCGATCGACTGGGTGTGTTCGACGGGGGTGCGTCTCCGGGGGAAGTCCCCGGGGGAGCGTCATTCCGGACATGCTGGGTACGTAATTCTCTGGATGGCCGGGGGCGGCCCCGCACGACCCCGGAACCCCGCAGCGGGTCCGGACGTCCTCCCTTCGAGACGGCCGCGTCCCGCCCCCGGGTGGCGAGGCCGTACGCACGGACGGCAGGCGCGCCATGCGCTCCGTATCTCGTCACGATGTCGACGGCAAGCAGCTCGATCCGGCTCAGCACAGCTCACGCGCGGTACCGACGAACGGCACGTACCGCAGGCTCGACGAGCACGTACACCCAGAAGATCCGCAAGCACGGTGTCACCGCACACGGTGTGGGGCGGACCCTTGGCGTTCAACGGAAAGGAACGAGCGCTCATGCGCGAGATCCTCGGAAGGCGACGCAGGAACGGTCGCAGGGGCGGGTCCGCCCGGCTCGACGCGGCGCTGACCTGCGCCACCCACTGGCAGTGGCCCGTGGTCCCCGGAGCGGGGCTGCGGGAAGCCGGCGGACGCGGTGACCGCGGCTGCGCCTGCCCCGATCCCGAGTGCGCGGTGCCCGGCGCGCACCTCTTCGACCCGGGCCTGCTCGCCGCGACCACCGATGCCCGGATGGTGCGCTGGTGGTGGACGAACCGGCCCGCCGCGCCGGTGCTGCTCGCCACGGGTGGGCGGGCGCCGTGCGCCCTGAGCCTGCCGGCGGCGGCCG
>NZ_JAKRGC010000569.1 GCF_022347745.1 Streptomyces sp. OfavH-34-F | reverse complement strand
ACGGTTCGCAGGAGGCGGTCGAGGCGGCCGGGGCGCTGTGGGCGGTGGAGGGGGACGCGGAGGCGGTGCTGCCCGCGCTGCTCGGAGGGCTGAAGGCGGACAACGTGTACGCGCGGCGCGCGGCGGCGGACGCGCTGGGCAGCCTGGGCGAGCGGGCCGCGGGGGCGGTGCCCCGGCTGCGCGGGCTGCTGCGCCACCGGGAACTGTGGCTGCGGGTGGACGCGGCGATCGCACTGTGGGAGGTTTCCGGGCGGGCCACTGCGTCCGTTCCGGTGCTGCTGGCGGCCTGGGAGGAGAACCGGCACGTCCGGGTCCGGGTCGCGGAGTGCCTGGTGCGGATGAGGCCCGCCGGGGCGGAACCGGACACGGCGCGGGTGCTGCGGGCCGAACTCGCCTCCGTACGCCGTCACAACGCCACGGACGGGGTGCACGGCAGCCATGACACCTACACCGACGAGAAGCTGCTGACGCTGTGCCGCCGGGCGCTCGCGGGAAACACGGGGAAGGAACCCACATGATCATTTTCGGTACGCGGGGCTATCTGTACCAGCTGGCCGTCCTGACGCTGGTGTGCGGCTGGTGCGGGAACCCGGCGGCGCACACGCTGCGCAAGCAGGTCACGAAGTTCACGCTGTTCTTCGTGCCGCTGTTCCCGATCTCGACGAAGTTCGCCACGCAGTGCACGTTCTGCGGCGGCGAGCAGCGGATACCCAAGGAGCAGGCCGACCAGCTGCTGGCCCAGCACGTGGCGTCGCAGGGCGGCAACCCGTTCGGCGGGGCGCCGCAGCCGGGGTACGCGCCGGGGGCGCCGGGCCAGGGGCAGAACCCGTACCAGGGGTGACGGCCGGGTCGGCGCGGGGCACGCGCCGACACCGACCGGCCGCGCACCGGCGCCGAACACCCATAAGGGACTTTCTTCCGAATAAGGTCGGCGGGGCGGGTTCGCCCGTCCCTCGGGTTCGGGATCGGAGGAAGTCATGCGCGCGCGGCCGACCGCCCTGGTGACCCTCGCCGGCGCCCTGCTGCTGGCCGGCTGCGGCACGGGCGGGGAACTGCGCAGCGCGGGCCGGGCCCCGGCCGCCGTCGGCCCGGTACGGCTGTGGCCGACGCTGCCGCCGGCCTCGGCCGCCCCCTACGACTACGGCGAGGGCGAGACCGCGCGCGTCCCCGGCATCCGGGTGCCGGGCGGCGATGTGCGCCGGCTGGACCCGGTGGCGGTGGTGCGGGCGGGCCTGACGGCCCCGCCGGACCGGACCGGTTCATCGGACGAGCTGCCCGCGGGGACGGTACGGGCGATCGGCGCGTGCACGAGCGCGCCCCGGTCCTGCCCGGTGCTGCGGCCCTACTTCCGCGACCTGACCGGGGACGGCCGGGACGAGATGGTGCTGGCCGTCCGCATGCCCGGTCGCCAGCTCTCGGTGCGCGTCTACATGCCGGAGTCCGGCGGGCTGACCCGGATCATGTCCACCTCGGACGCGGTGATCAGCGTGCAGCTCGCCGGGCGCGACCTGATCATGCGGGCGCCGTCCGGGATCACCGGCTACGAGTACCGCACGGCCTGGTCCTGGGACGACCGGCAGCGGGCGATGCTGCCGACGCAGGACGAGATCCTGCGCACCGGCGAGGCCCGGCACCGCTCGCCGGTCCCGCGCCCCTCCGTCTCGCGTCCGCCCCGGCCCACCGCCTCGGTCTCCGGGGAGCGCAGGTGAGCCGCCGGGCGGCCGGGCCGGGGCGGCGGCGGCCCCGGCTGCCGGCCTGGACGGCGACGCTGACCTGGAAGGCCGCCGTGTTCATCACGGTGATGTGCTGCGCGCTCGCCGCGCTCCTGGGCGTCCTGGTGCACACGGCCGTCACCCGCCAGACGGTGGACCACGCCCGCGAGAAGTCGCTCGCCCGGCTGACCGAGGTCTCCCGCGCCTACGAGGCGGGCGAGGCGCTGCCGCCCCGGGCCGGCCTGGACCCGCCCGGCCTGCCCCGCGCGCTG
>NZ_JAKRGC010000568.1 GCF_022347745.1 Streptomyces sp. OfavH-34-F | reverse complement strand
AGGACGACGAGCGCGCAGGCGGCCACCGTCCAGCGGGCCGCGTCCCAGCCGCCGCCGCTCGCGAAGCCCCGCGCTCCGGCGGCGAACAGCACCACCGCCAGCGCCGCGGGCAGCAGCGCGGCTGCCGTCGCCCTGCCGCGGATACGCAACAGGGCGAGCGCCCGGACCTGCGCCGCACGCGCGCCCGGCTCCTCACCCGTACCGGTACCGGACATGGCTGGACCTCACCCCCTCTGCCCCCACGGCGCTGTTGCTCACTCCCCCACTGTGGCACCGGCCCCTGACATCGCAATGCCGGTGGGCCAAGTGCCGGAACGCCTGCGCCGCACCCTAGTTGGGGGTGCGGCGGGCGTCATCCGGATGGCTCAGCCGTCACTCGATGGAATGGCTTTGGGTAAAGGTGTTGAGGTGTGGGGGCCCGTCGGGGTACGGGGGCGAGGCCCTCGATCCTGGCCGGATCAGGCCTGCGCGGCCGCCGCGTCCTCGGCGGCCTTCCGGGCGATGTCGGTCCGCAGCTGGGAGCCCTCCAGCCGAATCCTGGCCGCCGCCGCGTAGGCGCGCTCGCGGGCACCCGCGAGGTCCCCGGCCGTCGCCGTCACGGACAGCACCCGGCCGCCCGCGCTGACCACCGCGCCGCCCTCGCGGCGGGTGCCGGCGTGCAGGACGTACGCGTGCGGAGCGTCCTGCTCCGCGACCTCGTCGAGCCCGTCGATCGGGTCACCCGTACGGGGAGTTCCCGGATAGTTGTGCGAGGCGATGACCACGGTGACGGCCGCGTCCTCGCTCCACCGCAGCGGCGGCAGCTGATCCAGGGAGCCGTTGGCGGACGCGAGCAGCACCCCGGCCAGCGGCGTCTTCAGGCGCGCCAGGACGACCTGGGTCTCCGGGTCGCCGAACCGGGCGTTGAACTCGATGACCCGCACCCCGCGCGAGGTAATCGCGAGGCCCGCGTACAGCAGCCCCGAGAAGGGCGTACCGCGCCGGCGCAGCTCGTCGACGGTCGGCTGGAGCACCGACTCCAGGACCTCGTCCACCAGCTTGGGATCGGCCCACGGCAGCGGCGAGTACGCGCCCATGCCGCCGGTGTTCGGGCCCTCGTCGCCGTCGAGGGCGCGCTTGAAGTCCTGGGCGGGCTGGAGCGGCAGCACGGTGGTGCCGTCCGTGATCGCGAAGAGGCTCACCTCGGGGCCGTCGAGGAACTCCTCGATGACCACCCGGTCGCAGGCGAGCGCGTGGGCGCGGGCCGCCTCGACGTCCTCGGTGACGACGACGCCCTTGCCCGCGGCCAGCCCGTCGTCCTTGACGACGTAGGGGGCGCCGAAGGCGTCGAGGGCGGCGTCGATCTCGGCGGGCGTGGTGCACACGTAGCTGCGGGCGGTCGGTACGCCCGCCCCGGCCATGACGTCCTTGGCGAACGCCTTCGAGCCCTCCAGCCGCGCGGCCTCGCCGGACGGGCCGAAGCACGCGATGCCGGCGGCGCGCACCGCGTCGGCGACCCCGGCGACGAGGGGCGCCTCCGGGCCGACGACCACCAGATCGGCACCCAGCTCGGTGGCGAGGTGCGCGACGGCAGCGCCGTCGAGGGCGTCGACCTGGTGCAGTTCGGCCACCTCTGCGATACCGGCGTTGCCGGGGGCGCAGTACAGAGCGGTGACGTCGGGGTCGAGGGACAGAGAGCGGCACAGGGCGTGTTCGCGGGCGCCGCCGCCGATGACGAGGACCTTCACGGGGTGCAGCCTAGCCGCCGGGGCGCGCGGGCCCCGACGGCCGCCGGTCCGTGGACAGGGGGCGGGTGCCCCGCCGGGCCGGTCGCCGGCTACTCGTTGGTGTACTCCTCGACCACCGTGGCCCCCAGCTCGCGGACGATCAGCTCGTGGCCGGAGAGCGCGGAGTCGACCAGATCGGGGTCGTCCTCCTCCGGGATGTCGTCCTCGGGCGCGACGGCCCTGGGCGGCGCGGGCACGGCGGCGGCCGGGGGCGGTGGCCCGGCCGGGGCGCCGGAACCGC
>NZ_JAKRGC010000567.1 GCF_022347745.1 Streptomyces sp. OfavH-34-F | reverse complement strand
ACCCCGTCGGCCGCGGCGATCTGCGCGGCGCTCGCGTGCACCCCGATGCCGGCGGCGACGGTGCGCAGGGCCCGGGCCAGGCTCTCGGCGCTCGGGCGGCGGTCGGGGTCCTTGCTCAGGCAGCGCTCGACGACCGTCCACAGGGGCTCGGGGACGGTGCTGGGGCGGCGGGGCTCCTCGCTGAGGTGCCGGTGCAGGACTTCGAGGGCGGTGCCGCCGGCGAACGGCGGGCGGCCGGTGAGCAGCTCGTAGAGCAGGATGCCGGCGCCGTAGATGTCCACGGCGGAGGTCTGCGGGCGGCCCTCGGCGGACTCCGGCGCCACGTAGGCGGGGGTGCCGACGAACTCGTGGGTCCTGGTCAGGCCCGGCGAGTCGGCGAGGCGCGCGATGCCGAAGTCGGTGAGCATCGGGCGCATCTCGCCGTCCGGGTCGGCGAGCAGCACGTTGGCGGGCTTGAGGTCGCGGTGGACGACCCCGTCCGCGTGGCTGGCGGCGAGCGCGTCGGCGATCTGCGCGGTGAGCAGGGCGGCGGCGACCGGGGTGAGCGGGCCGTTGTCCCGCAGGTAGTGGTGCAGGTCGGGGCCGTCGATCAGGTCCATCACGAGGGCGAGGAGGTCGCCCTCGACGACGAGGTCGCGGGTGCGCACGATGTTGGGGTGGGTCAGCCTCAGCAGGACGGAGCGCTCCCGCAGGAACCGCATCACCACGTCCGCGTCGTTGGCCAGCTCCTCCTTGAGGACCTTGATCGCCACGGTCTCGCCGGGCCGGCCGGTCACGGCCGCCTCGGCGCCCGCCGCCTCGCGCTGGCTGGCACGCCAGACGGTGCCCGTGGCGCCGCGTCCCAGCGGCTCCTCCAGGAGGTACTTGCTGCCTACCGGCCGCACGTCATGCGCTCCCTGCTGGTCGTGGAAGTTGCGGTCCCCCCGGAGATGCCTCCCGGAGTTTCCGGCCCACTCTAGAGGCTGTACGGGGGTCACCGGCCGGGTCCGTAAAGGGACCGGTCCGGCTCGCCGGTTCCGGACGCACGGTCGCCGCCCTCCGGCGCCCGCGCCCCGCCCCGTACGCACGGGTCGCGGGGGAAGACGCCCGCACCGCGCAGATGGTTGCCGCGGGGGCCCGGGGAAACCGGTCATGCCGCACTTTTGGGGGCGGAGCCGACCTTTCAAGATCACTTACCGGCGACCGGCGGGCGTGTTGTCAGTGGCAGGTGCGAGGATGCCTGGAGCACCACTGCGGGGTCGGGAGCCCCGTGGTGCGTGACGAACCTGTACCGGACGACGCGTCCGTGTCGGGTGGGGGGAATCACAGGGCGTCTCCCCGGCCGGCCCCGCGCGCAGAAGGGACCGCTGACGGCGATGCAGATCCGGCTGACCGTCCTCGCGCCGCCCAGCGGCCAGACCCCGGCGCGCGCCTGCGACGTGCTGGTCACCGCCCCCGCGGGGACGGCCCTGGCCGCGGTCGCCTCCGGTCTGGCGATGGCCGTCGCCGGCCCGGACGGCTCCCTCGGCAGCGGCGCGGTGGTGCTCTTCGCGGGCCGGGAGCGGCTGGACGCGCAGCGCTGCGCGCTCGGCGAGCCGCCCCTGGTCGACGGCGCGGTGCTCTCGCTCCAGGCCCCCGGCGAGGACGAGGCCGTGGACGACGCGGTGCCCGCCCGGCTCCAGGTCGTCGCCGGGCCCGACGCCGGCGGCGTCCACCTGCTGCACGGCGGCTCGGTGCGGATCGGCCGCTCGGCGGAGGCCGACGTCCCGCTGGACGACCCGGACGTGTCCCGGCTGCACTGCGAGGTGACCGTCCGCGACGACGGCCGGGTCACCGTGGCGGACCTCGGCTCCACCAACGGCACCTCCCTGGACGGGACGCCGGTCCACGGCAGCCCGGTCCGGCTGGCCCCCGGCGCGCTGCTGCGGCTCGGCGAGTCGACGCTCCGGCTCGCCTCCGGCGCGCGTACGCCGGTGCTGGCGACGACGCCGGACGGCGAGGGCCATCTGCGCGTGGCCCGGGCCCCGGCCCCG
>NZ_JAKRGC010000566.1 GCF_022347745.1 Streptomyces sp. OfavH-34-F | reverse complement strand
GTCCGTGATGGCCGCGGCGCGGCCCGTCGCGATGGACGGCGGCGACGCCAAGGGCGGGGCACGGGCGGCGCTCGGCGGGCTGACGACGCGCGGACGGTCCTTCCTCGCGGCCGGGATCGCGGCGGCGGCCTGCGCCTATGTGCTGGGCCAGAGCGACCTGCTGCGGGTCGGGCTGCTGCTCGCGGTGCTGCCGCTGGTGTGTGTGCTGGTGCTCTACCGGACCCGCTACCGGGTCACGGGCACCCGCAGGCTCTCCCCCTCGCGCGTCCCGGCCGGCTCCGAGGCCCGGGTCCATCTGCGCATGGACAACATCTCGCGGCTGCCCACCGGCCTGCTGATGCTCCAGGACCGGGTGCCGTACGTGCTGGGGCCCCGGCCCCGGTTCGTCCTGGACCGGGTGGAGCCGGGCGGCCGTCGCGAGGTGTCCTACCGGGTCCGCTCCGACCTGCGCGGGCACTACCCGCTCGGCCCGCTGCAACTGCGGCTGAGCGACCCGTTCGGGATGTGCGAGCTGACGCGTTCGTTCAGCACGTACGACACGCTGGTCGTCATCCCGCACACCGAGCCGCTGCCGCCGGTCCGGCTGGCGGGCGAGACGTCCGGCTACGGCGAGGGGCGCCAGCGCTCCCTGGCCCTGGCCGGTGAGGACGACGTGATCCCGCGCGGCTACCGGCACGGCGACGATCTGCGCCGCGTCCACTGGCGCTCCACCGCCCGCTACGGCGAGCTGATGGTGCGCCGCGAGGAGCAGCCGCAGCGCGCCAGGTGCACGGTGCTGCTGGACACCCGCCTGACCGCTTACCGGGGCACGGGACCGGACTCGGCGTTCGAGTGGGCCGTGTCGGGGGCGGCGTCCGCGCTGGTGCACATGCTGGAGCGCGGCTTCGCGGTCCGGCTGCTCACGGACACGGGCGACGCGGTGCCGGGCGAGGGCGAGGGCGGTTTCGCCGGGTCCTCGCAGGCCACGGCGGACGCGGCGGGCCTGCTGCTGGACACCCTCGCGGTGGTCGGCCACTCGGACGGGGGCGGCCTGTCGCGCGCCTACGACGTGCTGCGCGGGGGCGGCGAGGGGCTGCTCATCGCGTTCCTGGGCGATCTGGACGAGGAGCAGACGGGTGTGGTCGCCCGGATGCGGCAGCGCAGCGGCGGGGCGGTGGCCTTCGTGCTGGACGGCGCCGCCTGGGTGAACGGCGAATCGCCGCAGAGCCGCGAGGAGGCCGCGGGCCGGCTGAGACGGCTGCGCGAGGCGGGGTGGACGGTGGTGCCGGTGGAGCCCGGCGCGCAGTTGTCCGCGCTGTGGCGGCTGGCGGGCCCGCAGGGTGCGCCGGCCGGGTCGAAGGGATTTACCGGGGGATGGTCATGAGGGGGCGGTCATGAGCGGTCGTGGTCGGCTGGCGCTGGGCGCCTTCGCGGCGACGCTGATGGCGGCCTGCTCGATGCTGCCGCTGGTGGACCCGGTGAGCTGGCTCGCGCAGGCGGCGTTCCTGCTGGCCGTGCAGAGCGGGGTCGGGGTGCTGGGCCGGCGGGTGCCGCTGCCCCGGCCGCTGACGGTCGCCGCGCAGGCACTGGTCATGGTGGTCCTGCTGACGGTGGCGTTCGTCCGGGAGCAGGCGGTGGCGGGCGTGCTGCCCGGACCGCAGGCCGTGCGGCAGCTGTCGGAGCTGCTGACGGCGGGCGCGGACGACGTCGGGCAGTACGCGATCCCGGCGCCGGCCACCCCGGGCATCCGGCTGATGCTGGTGGGCGGGGTCCTGCTGGTCGGTCTCGCGGTGGACGCGCTGGCGGTGACCTTCCGCAGCGCGGCGCCCGCCGGGCTGCCGCTGCTGGCGCTCTACTCGGTGGCCGCCGGGCTGTCGGAGGGCAGTGCGGGCTGGCTGTGGTTCCTGCTGGCGGCGTGCGGCTATCTGCTGCTCCTGCTGGCCGAGGGGCGCGACCGGCTCTCGCAGTGGGGCCGGGTGTTCACCGGGGCGGCCGGGTCGCGCGGCGGTTCGTCGGCCGGGCTGGACGCGTCGGGCGGCCGGGCGCTCGCCCCGGTGCG
>NZ_JAKRGC010000565.1 GCF_022347745.1 Streptomyces sp. OfavH-34-F | reverse complement strand
TCCGGCCGCCGCTGGCCCCGGTTCCGGACGCGCTGCGGCCCGCGCGGCTGCCGCTGTCCGCCGCGCAGCAGCGGCTCTGGTTCACCGACCAGTTGGAGGGCCCGAGCGCCACGTACAACATCCCGGTGGTGACGCGGCTGCGCCGCCCCGTCGGCCGGGCCGCGTTCGCCGCCGCGCTCACCGACGTCGTACGGCGGCACGAGGTGCTGCGCACGGTGCACCGGTCGGCGGACGGCGAGCCGTACCAGGAGGTGCTGGAGCACGCCGAACCGGTGCTGGAGGTGGTGCGGGCGGACGGTGCGCGGGAGCTGCGGGCGGCCGTGGACGCCGCCGCCGGGTACGTGTTCGACCTGGCGGCCGAGATCCCGTTCCGGGCGTGGCTGGTCGAGGAGGCGGACGGGGGCCAGGTGCTGGTGCTGCTGGTGCACCACATCGCCGGGGACGGCTGGTCCACCGGCTGCCTGCTCGCCGACCTGGACCGCGCCTACCGGGCGCGGTGCGCGGACCGGGCGCCGGACTGGGAGCCGCTTCCCGTCCAGTACGCCGACTACACCCTGTGGCAGCACGCGTTGCTGGACGGGGAACAGGGCGTCGCCGGCGAGCAGCTGGCGTACTGGCGGACCGCGCTGGAGGGGCTGCCGCCGCTGCTGGCGCTGCCCACCGACCGGCCGCGCGGGCCCGAGCCGGACGGCGGGGGCGCGCTCGCCCCGTTCGAGGTGGACGCCGGTACGCACCGGGCGCTGCTGCGGTGCGCCCGGCAGCACGGGGCGACGCTGTTCATGGTGGTGCAGGCGGCCCTCGCGGCGCTGCTGACGCGGCACGGGGCGGGCGAGGACCTGGCGATCGGGACGACCGTGGCCGGGCGGGGCGACGAGGCGCTGCACCCGCTCGTCGGCTTCTTCGTGAACACGCTGGTGCTGCGTACCGACACGTCGGGCGACCCGGCGTTCACGGAGCTGGTGGGCCGGGTCCGGGAGGCGGGTCTCGGCGCGTACAGCAACCAGGACCTGCCGTTCGACCGGCTCGTCGAGCATCTGAGCCCGCACCGTTCGTCCGCGCACGCGCCGCTGGTGCAGGTGATGCTCCAGGTGCACGCGGCGGGGGCGGGTGACGCCTCGGCGGCGGGGTCGTCGCTGGACGGTGAGCCGGTGGCGTTCCGGGGCGCCGGGGCCAAGTCCGACCTGACGTTCGCGCTGACCGAGACGGTGGACCGGGACGGGGCGCCGGCCGGGCTGCGGGGCGTCCTGGAGTACGCGACCGCCCTGTACGACGCGGACACCGCCGGGCTGCTGGGGCGGCGGCTGGCCGCGCTGCTGGAGGCGTGCGCCGCCGATCCGGGCGCGCCGCTGTCCGCGCTGGACGGGGAACGGCCCGCGCCGGACGGTCCGCAGGTAGTGCTCGACGCGCGGGGCCGCCGCGTCCCGGTCCGGGTGCCGGGCGAGGTGCACGAGACGGCCCCGGGCGGTGGGTTGCGGGCGACGGGGCGGCGGGCGTACCGGGACGCCTGCGGGGTGCTGCGGCCGGTGGCCGTGCACACGGTGAACGGCTATCCGGTGGAACCGGGCGAGGTGGAGGACGTGCTGACGGCGCATCCGGCGGTGACGGGGGCGCGGGTCCTGGTCCGCGACGGGCGGCTGCTGGCCGTGGTCACGTGCGCGCCGGGTGCGCGGCCCGCCGGGGAGGCGGTGCGGGCCTGGGCGGCCGAGCGGCTGCCGGAGTACCTGGCGCCGGACCGAGTGGTGCGGGCGGCCCGGCTGCCCGGACCGGGCGAGGACCCGGCCCTGTCACCGGAGGCGGAGGAGGCGCCCGCGGCCGGGGACGGCGGGGGTGCGGACGGGCGGCTGCTGGGGATCTTCCGGGAGGTGCTGGACGGGCGGGAGGTCGGCCCGGACGACAACTTCTTCAAGTCGGGCGGGCACTCGCTGCTGGCGGTGCGGCTGCTGAACCGCATCCGTGCCGAGTTCGGGCAGGACCTGACGCTGCGGGACGTGTTCCGTCATCCGACGGCGACCGCGCTGTCCCGGCGGCTCGCGGGGGCGGTGGCGGAC
>NZ_JAKRGC010000564.1 GCF_022347745.1 Streptomyces sp. OfavH-34-F | reverse complement strand
GCCGCCCGCCGCCCGGTCCGCCGGGCGCGGCTGCGGCGGCGACCGCCTCCGGCACGGCGACGGCGGCTGCGGCCGGTTCTGCGGCGGTGGTCTGCTCGTTCACAGGGGGCCTGTCCTTCTTGCGTCATGGAGTTCGCCGGTCCAGCACACGGTTCACCACGATGCACTGCACGGTCTACGGTACTGCACTCCCCCGGTGCGGTGTCTCCCTCCTACGGTAAGGACCCGGGGCGGCCGGCCGCGCCGCCCTCCCGCTCCAGGCCCTCCGCCAGCAGTTCCGCCAGATGGCGTCCGCGTACTCCAGCGAGCTGGTCCAGCTGGGTGCGGCAGGAGTAGCCGTCGGCGAGGACCGCGGAGTCCGGGGCGGCGGACCGGACGGCCGGGAGCAGCTGGTCCTCGGCGCAGGCCACGGACACCTCCCAGTGGCCCCGTTCGAAGCCGAAGTTCCCGGCGAGCCCGCAGCAGCCGCCGGACAGCTCACCGGTCAGCCCCGCCCTCGCGCGCAGCCGCCGGTCCGCCTCGTCGCCGAGGACGGCGTGCTGGTGGCAGTGGGTCTGGCCGGTGACCGGGCGGTCCAGGCGCGGGGGCCGCCAGTCGGGGGCGTACTCCTCCAGGTACTGGGCGAGCGTGCGCACGGAGGCGGCGAGCCGGGCGGCGCGCGGGTCGCCGGGCAGCAGCTCGGGCAGGTCGGTGCGCAGGGTCGTGGCGCAGCTGGGTTCGAGGACGACCAGGGGCGCGCCGCCGGTGTCGCCGATCCGGTCCAGGGTGCGGCGCATGACGGCGCGGGCGCGGTCGAGCTGGCCGGTGGAGACGTAGGTGAGGCCGCAGCAGAGCCCGTTTCCGGGGAGTACGGGGGTGCGCCCGGCGGCCTCCAGGACGCGCACGGCCGCCCGGCCGACCCGGGGCGACAGGTGCTCGGTGAAGGTGTCGGGCCACAGCAGGACCGTCCGGTCCCCGGCGGCGGGCTCCTGCCGGTGGCGCCGGAACCAGCGGCTGAACGTCTCGCGCGCCAGCGGCGGAATCCCGCGCTCCGGCGCGATCCCGGCGAGCCGCTTGGCGAGGGCGGCGAGCGGGCGCGAGCGGGCCAGCAGGTTGAGCGGCCCGGCGAGGGGCGCGGCAAGCCGGAGCCACTGCGGCAGCCGGCCCAGGGCGTAGTGGGAGGCGGGGCGCGGCCGGTGGCGGTAGTGGTGGTGCAGGAACTCCGCCTTGTACGTGGCCATGTCCACGCCCACCGGGCAGTCGCTGCGGCAGCCCTTGCAGGACAGGCACAGGTCGAGCGCGTCCCGTACCTCGGTGGAGCGCCAGCCGTCGGTGATCAGGCCGCCCGCCTCCCCGGCGAGCATTTCGTGCAGCAGCCGGGCCCGGCCGCGCGTGGAGTGGGCCTCCTCGCCGGTCGCCCGGAAGGAGGGGCACATCACGGCCGGTCCCGCCGCCTTCTCCGTACGGCACTTGGCGACGCCGACGCAGCGGCGGACGGCGGCGGAGAAGTCGCCGCCGTCGTTGGGGTAGCCGAAGACGACGTCGACGGGCTCGCGCGGCAGGACGTCGAAGCGCAGGTTCTCGTCGAGGCGGGCCGGGCGGGCCAGGATGCCGGGGTTCAGCCCGCCGTCCCCGTCCCACAGGTCCTTGTAGCGGGCGAAGAGGGCGACCAGTTCGTCCCCGTACATCTTCGGCAGCAGTTCGGCGCGGGCCTGGCCGTCGCCGTGCTCGCCGGAGAGCGATCCGCCGTGCGCGACGACGAGCGCGGCCACGTCCTCGGAGAAGCGGCGGAAGCGGGCCACGCCGTCGCCGGTGAGCAGGTCGAAGTCGATGCGGACGTGGACGCAGCCGTCGCCGAAGTGCCCGTACGGGCTGCCGCGCAGGCCGTGTTCGGCGAGCAGGGCGCGGAAGTCGCGGAGGTAGCCGCCGAGCCGGGCGGGCGGCACCGCGCAGTCCTCCCAGCCCGGCCACGCCTCGCCGCTCCGGCCGGCCGCGCCCCCGGGGGAGGTGTCCGCTCCGTCCGCGATCCGGGTCGCCGTGCCGGCCGCGTCCTCCCGGATGCGCCACAGGGCCCGCT
>NZ_JAKRGC010000563.1 GCF_022347745.1 Streptomyces sp. OfavH-34-F | reverse complement strand
CGCCCCCGTCCGCACCGGAGGCGGCCGCCCGGCGCAGCAGCCGCCGCGCGGCACCCGCCCGAACCGCCGCCCCCAGGGCACCAACGGGACGAACGGCAGGCCGGGCACCCGTCCCGGCACCAGGACCACGTCGACGGGCCGCCGCCCCGCGAACCCGAAGCTGCTGCGCCAGCGGCTCGTGGTCTTCGTGGTGGTCACGCTGCTGGTGGCGCTGGGTATCGCGGCGGCCCAGGGCTGTCAGGGACCGGCCCAGGGCCTGGGCGTGGACCTCGGGCACGCGCAGAGCCGGCACCAGGGCTAGCCGGCCGAGGCCGGGAGTCCGCCGGGCCGTGGGGTCAGGCGGTGCGGGGGCGGGTGGCGTAGAAGGCCACCGCCGAGGCCGCCGCCACGTTGAGGGAGTCGACTCCGGCGTCCATCGGGATGCGGACGTGTTCGTCGGCCGCCGCGAGGGTGGCGGGGGCGAGGCCGTCGCCTTCCGTGCCGAAGACCAGGGCGAGCTTCTCGTCGTCGCGGGCGGCGAGTTCGTCGAGGGTGATCGCGCGGTCGCTCAGGCAGAGCGCGGCGAGGGTGAAGCCGGCCGCGCGCAGGACCTGGGTGTCCTGCGGCCAGGAGGTGAGCCGGGTCCACGGCACGTGGAAGACGGCGCCCATCGAGACCTTAACGGCCCTGCGGTAGAAGGCGTCGGCGCAGCGGGGGGTGAGCAGGACCGCGTCCACGCCGAGCGCGGCGGCGTTCCGGAAGGCGGCGCCCAGGTTGGCGTGGTCGACGATGTCCTCGAACACGGCGACGCGCCGGATGGCGTCGCCGTGGGCGAGGAGGTCGGCGGGGGCCGGGAGCGGTTTGCGCTGCATGGAGGCGAGGGCGCCCCGGTGCACGTGGTAGCCGGTGACGCGCTGTGCGAGTTCCGGGCTGACCGCGTAGACGGGGGCTTCGGTGTCCTCGATGACGTCGCCCATGACGTCGAGCCACTTCGCCGACAGGAGCATGGACCGCATCGCGTACCCGGCCCCCAGGGCGCGCCGGATCACCTTCTCGCCCTCGGCGATGAAGAGGCCCTCGGCGGGTTCCTTCGTGCGCCGGAGTTCTACGTCGGTGAGGTCGGTGTAGTCGCTCAGGCGGGGGTCGTCGGGGTCCTCGACGGTGATGGGTCGTGCCACGGTTCGCTGCTGCCTCGTCAGGTGGGTGGTGCGGGGTGGTCGAGGGGCGGGGTGCCGCCGCTCACGCGGTGCCCGGTGCGGTGGGGCCGACCCCGACCACGTCGCCGATGACGATGACGGCGGGCGGGCGGACCTCTTCGGCGACCACGCGTTCGGCGACGGTCGCCAGGGTCGCGTCGACGCGGCGCTGGGCGGCGGTGGTGCCCTCCTGGACGAGGGCGACCGGGGTCTCGGGCGACCGGCCGTGGGCGACGAGGGTCCGGGCGATGGCGCCGATCTTGTCGACGGCCATCAGGAGGACGAGGGTGCCGCGCAGCCGGGCCAGCGCCGCCCAGTCGACGAGCGAGCGCTCGTCGTCGGGGGCGACGTGGCCGCTGACCACGGTGAACTCGTGGGCGACGCCCCGGTGGGTGACGGGGATGCCGGCGGCGCCGGGGACCGAGATCGAGCTGGAGATGCCGGGCACGACGGTGCACGGGATGCCCTCGGCGGCGAGCGCCTGCGCCTCCTCCATGCCCCGGCCGAAGACGAACGGGTCGCCGCCCTTGAGCCGGACGACGGCCTTGCCGGCCTTGGCGTGCTCGATCAGCGCGTTGTTGATGGCCTCCTGGGCCATGAAGCGGCCGTACGGGATCTTCGCGGCGTCGATCACCTCGACGTGCGGGGGGAGTTCGTCCAGGAGGTCGCGCGGGCCGAGCCGGTCGGCGATGACGACGTCCGCCTCGGCGAGGAGGCGGCGGCCGCGGACGGTGATGAGGTCCGGGTCGCCCGGGCCGCCGCCGACGAGGGCGACGCCGGCGGTCCGGGTGCGGTGGTGGGGGGCCGCGATGCTGCCCGTACGCAGACCCTCGACGATCGCGTCGCGGACGGCGGCGGAGTGGCGCGGGTCGCGGCCCTGC
>NZ_JAKRGC010000562.1 GCF_022347745.1 Streptomyces sp. OfavH-34-F | reverse complement strand
CCGGCCAGGGGCCCCGCGCCCGGCGCCCGCGTAACGGCACCGCCGTACCGTCACTCGCAGCCCGCGACCCGGCGGGCGAACGCGCGGAGTTCCGTGCGCCAGCGCGCCTGGACGGGCGCGGTCGCCACCACCGCGTCGGCCCGTGCGAGCTGCCCGGCGATGGTCTCCTCGGCCCGCTCGCGGGCGCGGGCGTCGAAGAAGATGTCCCGCAGGAACTGGGCGTCGTCGTCGAACCCCGGCCCGCCGCGCAGGAAGCCGCGGATCCGCCAGGCCGCGTGCAGGGCGCGCGCGTACTCCTCGTACGGCTCGCGCAGGTCGTCCCGGCCCGCGAGGGAGGCGCCGATCAGCAGGGCGTGGCGCAGCCCGTACCAGCCCGCGCCGCAGCCGGCGCCGCAGCCTTCGAGGCACTGGCCAGGCCAGGCGTCGTCGAGGTACTCCGTCGCCGCCGCGGCCTCCGCGTGCGCCCCGATGGTGCGTTCGGTGCGCAGGCCGTCCCACAACTCCCGTGCGGGCGGCGGCAGCCGGGCCGCGATGCGGTCCCCGTACGCCGTCGCCAGATCGCCCGCGAGTACGGCGGTGTCCTCACCGAAGCGGCGGGACTCGCCGCGCCAGCCGTTGCGCTCGTGCTCGGCGGCGTGGCTGATGTGCAGGGTCGGGATGCCCCGGCGCAGAGGGGCGTTCTTGCGGACGTCGTCCCGGATCATCAGACAGGTGTCGAGGAGTTCGAGCGCGGCGCACGCGGACACCACGTCCTCCCCGTCCGGGTCGCCGCCGGCCGCGAGGTAGCCGGTGAGGCAGATCACCGGATGGGCCCGCTCCGCCCCGGCCTGCACCAGCTCGGCCACCCCCGCCACCAGGACCGCGCTGCGCGGATCGGCCGTACGCCGGCTCCGGGTCTCGTCGGCGAGGAGCCGGGCGAGCCGTTCCTCGACCCGGTCGAGCAGGGCGTCGCGCAGCTGTCCGGGGCTCGCCGCGCTCCCCGGCTGCTCGTGCGTGGGTGTGGTGGTCATGGTGCCCTCCCTGGTGGGCTACGGCCTCGGGACCGACCTTCCAGGACGCGCCATTGGTCGAAACCACCGGCGCCGCGGGCCCGGCCGCCCCGGACCGGAATGCCCCGGCGGGACGCCAGTTGCCTGCCATGGCCCGGGCGGAACGGGCGCGGGCTTGCCATGACCTTGCTACGGGGCGGGGGCGGCCGTCAGATGAACTCGGCGACCCCCAGGTGGAAGTCGACGGGCAGGGCCTGCCGGCCGGGGATCTCCAGCTTCCGGTAGACGCGGGTGAGGTGCTGTTCCACCGTGCTCACCGTGATGTACAGCTTCTGGGCGATCTCCCGGTTGGTGTGGCCGTGCACGGCGAGCAGCGCCACCCGCTTCTCGGACTCGCTGAGGCTCGCCACCAGATCGGCGTGCGGCGCGGCGGCGGCCGCGGCCTCCTGCGGGGCGTCGCCGGTGTGGCCGGGCAGGATCTTCACGCACAGGGCCTCCGCCCCGCACTCCTTCGCCACGTGCCAGGCCCGGCGGTTGACCATGGCGGCGCGGGCCGGTTCGCCCAGGAGGCGCAGCACCTGCCCGAAGTCGCTCATCGCGCGGGCCAGTTCGTAGCTGTCGCCGGAGCGGTGCAGATCGTCCACCGCCTTGGTGAGCATCGCCTGCCGCTCCTTCGGCTCGCGCAGCGACGCCCGCAGCCGCAGCGTCATCCCGCGCACCCAGGGGTCGCCGGCGTCGCGGGTGGTCAGCTGGTCGGCCAGGAACCGGTCGGCCTGCCGGGTCTCGCCGAGCCGGAGCAGCGCCTCCGCCACGTCGGCCCGCCAGGGCAGGACCCGGGGCCGGTCCAGGCCCCAGCGCTTCATGTGGCGGCCGATGTCCAGGAAGTCTCCGAGCGCCGCGTGGAACCGGCTCGTCGCCAGCGCGTAGTGGCCGCGCGCCCGCAGGTAGGCCAGGCCGTGCACGCTGCCGGTCAGCCGCTCGGGCACGGGCCGGCTCAGCACGGCGGCGGCCGCCTCGGGCCGGCCCATGGCGGTACGGGCCCGCACCAGGGTCGCCATCAGCCCGCACAGCTGGACGCCGCCGCCCCGCGCGGGCACCGCGCG
>NZ_JAKRGC010000561.1 GCF_022347745.1 Streptomyces sp. OfavH-34-F | reverse complement strand
CGTCCCGCGCGCCCGCCGGGCCGGGCAGGCCGGGTGCCCGTCCGGCGCGCGCGGCGGCGTCACCGGCCACCGCGACCGCTCCCGCCATCCCGGCGACCGCTCCGGCCGCCCCGGTCACGAACCCTCTTCGGGCCACTCCTCGCATCGCCTCGCACCCGCTCTCTCTCCGTACACGTCCGCACCGCCCCGTACCGGAACATTTCCGGGCACAGGGGATGTTCTGTGCCGAGCATGCACGCCCCGGGCTGCCATCCCCGGTAAGGCGCGGAGTAACGTCGGGGAGTCGTGGTGGAGCCCGGAACCAGACGGAAGCCGCCGAACGGGAACAGCGAAAGGCACGAGGTGACGGACTCTATGGCCGACATTGCACGCGTCGGAGTGGTGGGCTGCGGCCAGATGGGCGCGGGCATCGCGGAGGTGTGCGCCCGCAGCGGCCTCGACGTCAAGGTGGCCGAGACGACCGGCGAGGCACTGGAGATCGGCCGCACCCGGCTCCACAACTCCCTGTCCAAGGCCGCCCAGCGGGGGAAGATCACCGCCGAGGAGCGGGACGAGACCCTGGGCCGGCTGAGCTTCACGACGGACCTCGGCGAGTTCGCCGACCGTGACCTCGTCATCGAGGCCGTCGTGGAGAACGAGCAGGTCAAGACCGAGATCTTCCAGGTGCTCGACCAGGTGGTGACCCGCCCGGACGCGATCCTGGCCTCCAACACCTCCTCGATCCCGCTGGTGAAGCTGGCCGTCGCGACGTCCCGCCCGGACCAGGTCATCGGAATCCACTTCTTCAACCCGGCGCCGGTGCAGAAGCTCGTCGAGCTGATCCCCGCGCTGACCACCTCGGACGAGACGGTCAAGCGCGCGGAGGCCGTCGTCCAGGACGTGCTGGGCAAGCACCCGATCCGCGCCCAGGACCGCTCGGGCTTCGTCGTCAACGCCCTGCTGATCCCGTACCTGCTCTCGGCGATCCGGATGTTCGAGTCGGGCATCGCCAGCCGCGAGGACATCGACAACGGCATGGAGATGGGCTGCGCCCACCCGATGGGCCCGCTCAAGCTGGCGGACCTCATCGGCCTGGACACCGTCGCCTCGGTCGCCGACTCGATGTACGCCGAGTACAAGGAGCCGCTGTACGCCGCTCCCCCGCTGCTCCAGCGCATGGTGGACGCGGGCCGCCTCGGCCGCAAGACGGGCTCGGGCTTCTACCCGTACGCCTGACGGCGGGCGGCCGTGCGTGCGGGGGCCGGGCGGTCCCCGCACGCGCGGGCAGGGCTCAGCCGAGCCGTAAGTGGTGCAGCATCATCAGCCCGGCCGCCATGCCCGCGGCCGGGACCTCGCCGCGGCCGATCAGGTCCGGCACCAGCTTCAGCGGTATCCAGGCGCGGCGCGAGGACTCGAAGGCGTCGCACGGCTCGCCCGTCCACCGCGCCTCCTCGCCCCAGTAGAAGTGGTGCCGGGCGTCGCTGAGGCCGTTGGACGGCTCCACGGTCAGCAGCGGGCGCAGCGGGCCGGGCCGCCAGCCGGTCTCCTCCTCCATCTCGCGCGCCGCGGCCCGCGCCGGACGCTCGCCGTCCTCCACGACCCCGGCCGCCAGTTCCCAGCCCCAGCTTCCGGTGATGAAGCGGTGCCGCCACAGCAGCAGCACCTCGTTCGCGGCGTTGACGACGGTGGCCGCCGCCACCGGGCGCTGCCGGATGACGTAGTGGTCGAGCCGGCCGCCGTCCGGCAGCTCGACATCGGCCAGGTTGACCCGGAACCAGCGGTTCTCATACACGAGTTGTTCATTCAGGTTCGTCCACTGCACGGTTCTGCCACCTTCTGTTCGTAGGTGGCGGTATCGCAGCAGATGCGTGCTCACAGCGGTACGCGCAGGGCCTCCCCCACGCGTTCTGCGGCCCGTTCCGCGTCGGCGCTCCCGCTGGCCATCAGCTCCGTGCGCACCGTCCGCAGCCGGTCGCGCAGCCGCCGCGACTCCATGCCCCGGACCCGCTCCGCCATCTCCGTCGCGGTGGCCGCCGCCCGGTCCGCCTCGCCCTGCCGCAGCTCGACCGCGGTGAGCACGGCCAGCCGGTGCACCCGGCCCCGGTCGTGCGCGGGCGTGCGCACCGCC
>NZ_JAKRGC010000560.1 GCF_022347745.1 Streptomyces sp. OfavH-34-F | reverse complement strand
GCGGCCGGTGCCCTCCTCGCCCACGTCCGGGCCGGGGCGGGCGCCCCCGACGAGGTGGTGCTCGGGCTGCCGGTGCCCGCCCGCGACCGGGACACCGCCCTGCTGCCCGCCGGCACGGCGTCGAACATCCTCCCGCTGCGCACCGCCGTCCACCCGCACCGGCCCGCCCGCGACCTGGTCCACGCGGTGGCGGACGAGATGGCGGCCGTCCTCCCGCACCGGCGCCACCGGTACGAGGACCAGCTGGCCGACCTCGGCCTGACCGGCAGCGGCGGCGCACTCCACGCCCTGGCCGTGAACGTCCTGCCGTTCAGCTACGGCCGCCACTTCGCCGGCCGCCCCGCGGCGATGCGCAACATCGCCATCGGCCCCGTCCAGGACCTGT
Organism: Streptomyces sp. OfavH-34-F; assembly: GCF_022347745.1. GTDB lineage: Bacteria > Actinomycetota > Actinomycetes > Streptomycetales > Streptomycetaceae > Streptomyces. The sequence continues at coordinate 1,725 of NZ_JAKRGC010000560.1, read as the reverse complement.
CCGTCACCGTCTACCCGGACGACCGCCACGGGGGCCTGCGCGTCGACGCGGACGCCGACCCCGACCGGTACGGCCCCGCCGAGGCGGCCGCCGAGGCCCGCCGCTACCTCCGGCTGCTGCACGGCCTGACCACCGCTCCGGACACCGCCCTGCGCGACCTCGACGCCCTCTCCGCCGCCGAACGCCGACGCACGGCACCCCGCCCAGCCCTCCACGGACCGGCCCGCCCCGCCACCCACGGATTCGCCCGTCCGCATCCCGCCCCCCGCTCCGGCTCCGGCTCCGGCTCCGACGACCGTCCCAGGACCCTCCCGGACCTCTTCGCCCGGTCCGCGGCCCGCTTCCCCGAAGCCGTGGCCGTCCAGGACGCCGACACGGCCCTCAGCTACCGCGAACTCGCCGCCCGCGCCCACCGCCTCGCCCGCGCCCTGATCCGGCGCGGCGCCGGACCCGGCCGCACCGTCGCCGTGCGGCTCCCGCGCTCCGTCGACCTCGTCACCGCCGTTCTCGCCGTGGCCGCGTCCGGTGCCGCCCTCGTCCCTCTGGACCCGGACTGGCCCGACGAACGGACCGACCTCGTCCTGGCCGACACCCGCCCCGTCCACGTCCTCACCCCGGGCGAACCCGCCGCGCTGCCCACCGCCGCCGACGCCCCCACCCGCGTGGACGACACCGACCGGCTCACCCCGCTGCTGCCCGCGCACCCCGCCTACCTGATCCACACCTCCGGATCGACCGGCACGCCCAAGGGCGTCGTCGTGCCCCACGAGAGCCCGGTGGCCCTCCTCACCGACGCCGCCGCCCCCTTCGGCTTCGGCGCGAGCGACGTATGGACGCTCTTCCACTCCTGCGCCTTCGACTTCTCCGTCTGGGAACTGTGGGGCGCCCTCGCGTACGGCGGCCGGCTCGTCGTCGTCCCGTACGACGTGGCCCGCTCGCCCCGCGCCTTCCTCGACCTCCTCGTGCGCGAACGCGTCACCGTCCTCAGCCAGACCCCGTCCGCCTTCGCCGCCCTGGACCGCGCCGACGCCGAGGACCCGGCGCGCGGCAGCGCCCTCGCCCTGCGCTGGATCGTGTTCGGGGGAGAGGCACTGCGACCGCGGACCCTGCGCGACTGGTACCGGCGCCACAGCGGTCCGGCCGCGCCCACCCTCGTCAACCTGTACGGGATCACCGAGACCACGGTCCACACCACCCGCCGCGACCTGACCCCCCGCGACGCCGAACGCGACGGCAGCCCGATCGGCACCCCGCTGCCGGGAACCCGCATCCACCTCCTCGACGACAACCTGCGCCCGGTGCCCACCGGCACCCCCGGCGAGCTGTACGTCGGCGGCCCCGGCGTCGCCCGCGGCTACCTCGGCAGGCCCGGCCTCACCGCGAGCCGGTTCGTCGCCGACCCCTTCGGACCACCCGGCTCCCGGCTCTACCGCTCCGGCGACCTCGCCCGGTGGACACCGGACGGAGAACTCCACTACCTCGCCCGGACGGACGACCAGGTGAAGATCCGGGGACACCGCGTCGAACCCGCCGAGATCGAGGCCGCCCTCCTCGCCCTGGACGGGGTGACCGCCGCCGCGGTCACCACGGCACCCTCCCCGGACGGCTCACCCCACCTGGTCGGCTACGTGGTGACCCACCCCCCGACCGAGTCCCCAACCTCCACCCCGGCCGACCCCGCGGCCCACCTCCCGGCCGAGCCCCCGACCCCGGCCGAGCCCCCCG
>NZ_JAKRGC010000055.1 GCF_022347745.1 Streptomyces sp. OfavH-34-F | reverse complement strand
GCCCGCGCCCGGGGGCCGTCCCGCGCGGATCGTGCCTGCCCGGGGGAGTGCGGCTCCCGCCCGGCCCCGGGCGCGGGGCAGGGACGCTCCGGTCCGGCTCCGCCGGGCCTCCAGCCGCTCCCAGGCCGGCCACGAGCCGTTCCGGACAGGGTCGTTGACACGGCCGCCGGTCGAGGCGGATTCCGGCAGCATCCGCCGTCGACCCGCACGCGGCGGCCCGAGCCGGCCGGAGTGCCGAAGGGAAGGGTGTGGAAGATGTCGGATGCGCGAGTGCACCGCACGGTCCACCAAGTGATCGCGGCCGCCCCGGCCGGTGTGCTGTACGGGCTGATCGCGGACGCCACGAGATGGCCGCTGTTCTTTCCGCCCTGCGTCCACGTCGAGCAGCTCGACTTCCAGGGGACGCGGGAGCGGCTGCACATGTGGGCCACGACGGGGGACGTCGTCACGTCCTGGATCTCCCACCGCCGCCTGGACGTCCAGCGGCTGCGCGTGGAGTTCACCATGGACCAGCCCACCGCCCCGACCCGCTCGGCGAGCGGGGTCTGGACGGTGGAACCGCTCGGCGACCGCTGCCGGGTGACGCTGGAGCACTCCTTCACCGCCGCCGGCGACGACCCCGCCGACGCGGCCTGGGCCGAGGAGGTCACGGCGGCCAACAGCAGCGTCCAGCTCGGGCTCGCCCGGGTGGCCGAGCGCTGGACCCGGCTGGACGACCTGGTGTGGTCCTTCGAGGACACCCTCCACGTCAACGCGCCCGCCGAGCTGATCTTCGACTTCCTGTACCGGGCCGAGGACTGGCCCGCCGAACTGCCCCACGTCGTCCGCATGGACCTGGTCGAGGACGAACCCGGCGTGCAGGTGATGTCCATGGGCAGCCTGTCCATCGACGGCGGCGCGCACAGCACCGAGTCCGTCCGCATCTGCTTCCCCGGCGCCCAGCGGATCGTCTACAAGCAGATCCGGACCTCGCCGCTGTTCGCCGCGCACGCGGGCGAGTGGTCCATCGAGCCCGACGAGACGGGCGTGAACCTGATCGCCCGCCACCACGTGCTGCTCGACGAGGACAACATCGAGCGGGTGCTCGGCGAGGGCACCGACGCCGTCGCCGCAGGCCACTACGCACGCGACGCGCTCGGCCAGGCGGGACTGTCCGTGCTGCGGTACGCCACGCGGTACGCCCTCGGTTCGGTCCGCGTCCTGTGAACGCGCCCCGGACCACCCGAACCCCCGTGCGGGACCTCCACGCCCCCGCACGGGACAGCCTTCCCGATGCCGCCGGTCCCGCCGGAGCCCCGGACGCGCCGCCCCCGTGGACCACCGAGCCGCTGCGGGCCGCCCGCCTGGAGGCCGCGCTCGGCGACCCGTTCGACCCCGGGAACCCGCACGGGCACCTCGCGCTGCTGCGCGCCGACGAGGCCCGCCAGGTGCCCGAGGCCACCGAGGCGCTGCTCGCGGAGGCCGGCGTGGCCGCCGAGTTCGTCCCCCACGACCTCGGCGGCCGGCTCACCTCCCTGGAGGAACTCGCCCGCGTCCTGCGCCCGTTGTTCCGCCGCGACCTGGCCCTCGGCTACGGCTTCGGCATCACGTCCCTGTTCGCCGCCTCCTCGGTGTGGACCGCGGGGGACGAGGAGCAGCGGCGCGCCCTGGCCGGTGTGCTGCTCGGCGGCGGACGGGTCACGATCGTGCACCGCGAGGTCGCGCACGCCAACGCCATCCTCCGCAACGAGATGGACGCCGAGCGGCGCCCCGGCGGATGGCTGGTCGGCGGGCGCAAGGACGTCGTCATCAACGCCCACCGCGCCGACGCGTTCGTGATGTACGCGCGCACCTCGCGGGAGGCGGGCCCCCGCAGCCACTCCGTCCTCATGCTCGGCCCCGGTGCGCCGGCCGCCGGTGAGGTGCGCCGGCTCGGCCGGGTGGAGACGCCCGGCATGCGCGGGGCGCACTTCTCCGGCCTCGAACTCGACGGTGTCGCCCTGCCCGACGGCGCCCTGGTCGGCGCCGTCGGCGACGGGGTGTCCCTGGCCCTGCGCAGCTTCCAGATCAGCCACTGCCTGATCCCGGCCACCGTGCTCGCGGGCGTCGACGCCGTGCTGCGCTCGGCGGTGCGCGCGGCCACCGAGAACCGGCCGGACGGGCGGCCGTCCCGCCGCCGCCAGAAGGCGCTCGCCGGGGTCTTCGCCGACCTGCTGGCCTGCGACGCCATGGCGGTCACCGGACTGCGGGCGATGAGCCTGCTGCCCGAGGAGTCGTACCTGCTGGGCGCGGCGGTCAAGTACACGATGCCGGACCTGCTGCGCGAGGACCTGGAGGAGCTGGCCACGGTGTTCGGCGGCCGCGGCTACGACCGCGGGCCGGTGTACGGCGGCTTCCAGAAGCTCGTCCGCGACCTGCCGGTCGCCGGGCTCGGGCACGCGGGCACCGCCGTCTGCCAGGCGGTGATCGTGCCCCAGCTGCCGGCCCTGGCCCGTACGGCCTGGTTCCGCACCCCGGAACCGCCGGCCGACCTGTTCCGGCCGGGCGCGCCGCTGCCCGCCTTCGACCACCGGCGGCTGGCCCACTCCGGCACCGACGACCTGCTCACCGCCACCCTGGCCGGGGTGGCCGGACGGCTGGCGGACCGCTGCGGCGGGGAACCCGCGGTGGCGGCCCTGGCCGACCTGGCCCAAGCCTTCGTGGCCGAACTCCGGGTCCTGCGCACCCGGTGCGCCGCGCTCGGCAGGGACTTCGGCCCCCAGGCCTGCGCGCTGGCCGACCGGTACGCGCTGGTGCTCTCGGCCGCCGCCGTACTGGGGGTCTGGGAGGCGCAGGAGGGGGCCGGCGACCCGTTCCTCGGGGAGCCGGCCTGGGCGGTGCTCGCCCTCAGCCGCATCGGCCGCCGCCTGGGCGTGCCGGTCGCGGACCCGCCCGCCGGGGTCGTCGAGGCGGTGCTGGACGAGGCGCTCGACCGCTGCCGGCAGGGGCGGAGCCTCGACGTGTACGGCACGCGGCTCGCGGGCTGACGGAACGCCGGACAGCGCGGACCCGGGACGGGCGCGCCATCGCAGGGAGGCGACGATGAACAAGGTGACGTGTGCCGAACCGGTCCATGTGCCACGGCCGGACGGACCCTGGCACGGAGTACGGGAGAACCTGGCCGCGCACGGCAACGCGGTGGTCTACACGACGTGGAGCGAATGGCTGCCGAGCGTCCTGACCAGTCCCCGGCTGCCCGAACTGCTCGGCGCGGACTGGGACCGCTACCGCCGTACCCCCGACCCCACCGTCCGCTACCGCTTCGCGGCCGCCCGGCTGCTGATCAAGTGCACGGCCGGGGCGGCCCTGGGCATCGAGCCGGAACACCTCGACCTGGCCTACCGGCTCGGCGGCCGCCCGTACCTGCGCGGCTTCGACCAGATCGAGCTGAGCCTGTCGCACACCGGCGAGCTGATGGCCGTGGGGCTGAGCCGCACCGGCCGGATCGGGGTGGACGTGGAGCCGGCCGGGCGCGCGGTCCGGCTGGACCTGCTGGAGGCGCAGATCCTCACCCCCGTCGAGTCGGCGGAGATCGCGGAGCTGCCGCCGGAGCAGCGCGTCCCGCACGCGCTGCGGCTGTGGACCCTGAAGGAGGCGTACACCAAGGCGCTGGGACAGGGACTGCGGCTGGGCTTCAAGGAGTTCGGCTTCGGCCGGGGGCTGCGGCTGCACGCCCCCGACGGCAGCGCCGCCACCCGCGGCGAGTGGGGCTTCGCCACGCACGAGGTCATGGGCCGCTATCTGGTGAGCACCGCCTGCCACGACGCGGGACTGTGCACCGCGGACGACACGTCCGTGGGCACCATGCTCGACCGGGGCTTCCTGTCGGCGATGAGCATGGAAACGGAGTGATCCGGTACGACTCCACCGGCCCTGCGGTGCTTCCCCGGCGGCGTCAGCGCGCCGTCAGCGCCCCGGCAGCGGGTTGCGCCACGGTGGCCCGGGAGGTCCGCGCCCTGTGCGGCCGGGCCGCAGGGGACGAGTGCCGGAGGAGGCGGACGTGGCGATGCCGAGTCGCCCGCGCGCGGAACAGGGACAGGGCGGCCGCGCCGCGGAGCCGCCGTCCCTGCCGGTGACCCGGCAGCAGCGCGACCTGTTCCTGGACGCCCTCGGACAGCAGGGCACCGGGCGGTACGTCGAGCAGATCTCCTGGCACTGGCGCGGCCCCCTGGACATCGGCCGGTTCACGGCGGCCTGGCAGTCGGTCACCGACCGCGAGACGGTGCTGCGGGCCGCCTTCGCCGGAGACCCCGAACCGCACCTGGTGCTGCACGAACGGGCCGAGGCCGAGGTCGTCCGGCACCCCGCCGGCAGCGTCGGCTGGGACGAGCTCGTGGAACGCGACCGGCTGCGCGGCTTCGACCTGCGCGACGCCGGCCCACTGCGCGTCACCCTGCTGGACGAGCCCGCAACCCCCGCGGCCTCCGCAACCCCCGCGGCCTCCGCAGCGCCGCCGGACGGCGGCGGGAGCACGGCGCCGGACGCCGCCGGGGCCGTCACCCGTGTGCTGCTCACCTTCCACCACGGGCTGCTCGACGCCTGGAGCGCGTTCCTCCTCATCGACGAGTTCTACCGCGCCTACCTGGAGGGCGGGGCGCTGCCCGGCGGTGAACGGCGCCCCGACCTGCGTGACTGGTTCCGCTGGCTCGGCCACCAGGACCACGGGCCCGCCCGGGAGTTCTGGACCCGCGCCGTGCCCCCCGGCGCCCCGGCCGTCCTGCCCGCCGTGCCCGGCCCCGACACCGGGGAGAGCGGCTCCGGGCGGGCCGAAGGGCGGCTGACCGCGGCCGAGGCCGACCGGCTGCACCGCTGGGCCGCCGCCCGGTCCCTGCCCGACTCCAGCGCCCTGCAGGCGGTGTGGGCGCTGCTGCTGCACCGTGCGGCGCGCGCGACCGGGCCCGCGCAGGTCGGCTTCGGCGTGACCGTCTCGGGGCGCGGCATCACCCTGGACGCCGTCGAGCGGCTGCCCGGGCCGCTGCGCTCCTGCCTGCCGATGTCCGTGCAGGTGGACCCCGCCCACCGGCTGCTCCAGCTGCTGACCGGACTGCGCGACCGCGCCCTCGACATGGCGGCGTACGAGTGGGTCTCGGCCGGGCAGATCCACGAGTGGACCGGCCGCGCCGCCACCGGCGGCGGCCGGCTGCTGGAGAGCGTGGTGGCGGTGGAGAGCCGGCCCCGGCGGCCGGCCGGGGTGCGCGGCGAACTGGCCGTCGGCGGCGTACGCGTGGACCAGCCCCGGGCGAGCGGCGCGCACACCTCCTTCCCGGTCGCCCTGTTCGCGCACCGCGAGCCGAACGGCGCGCTGACCCTGAGCGCGCTCCACGACCGGGCCCGGATCTCCGCCGGCGACGCGGGCCGCCTGATCGGGCACTGCGTACGGCTGCTCAAGGAGCTGCCCCGCACCGACGAGCGGACCACGGTCGCCGAGGTGCTGGCCACGCTCACCGGCGATCCGCTGCCGCGGATCGCGACCCCGCCCCGCCGCCGGGCGGACCGGCCGCATCCGCCGTACTCGATCGACGGGCGAGCGGACGTCGAGCCGATCGCAAGCCGTTCTTGACACCGTTGGGCGACACCACACGCTGAAGGAGTTGCCCATGTCAGACGAGGAGTTCCGCGAGATCGATATGGCCGTGTTCGGGATGGTGCCCGTGGGCACGGCACCGCCGCTGCGCCTGGCCGGTGCCGACTCCGACGACGACCCCGAGTTCTTCACCATCGTCCGCGGCATCGACTGACCGGGGAGGGAGGCACACCATGCCGACGTCGAAGCGCATGCACCGGCCCGAGGTGTCCGCCTCGGTCGACGCGTTTCTCAACGACCACCGGTACGTCGCCGCGCTCACCACCGTCCGGCCCGACGGGTCGCTCCACACCGCACCCGTGCGGTTCACCTGGGACGCGGAGAGCGGCCTCGCCCGGGTGATGACGGTGGTCTCCTCGCGCAAGGCCAGGAACCTGCTCGCCGCCCCGGGCGGCCGGGTCGCCCTGTGCCAGGTGCAGGGCTTCACCTGGGTGACGCTGGAGGGCACCGGCACCGTGGTCACCGAGCCGGCCCGGGTCGCCGAGGGAGCCCGGCGGTACGCCGAACGGTACTGGTCGGGTCCGCCGAACCCGCCCGGCCGGGTGGTCATCGAGATCGAGGTGGACCGGGTGCTCAGCCTCAACGCCTGAGGAGGGCACACCGCAACGGCAGGGGCGGGTCACGCGTTCTTCGGGGGCGGCGCTCCGTCCGCCCAGAGCAGCCGGAAGGACAGCCGCGTCAGCCGCCAGCCCTCCGCGGTGCGCCGCGCCTCGCCGTCGACGAACGTGCCGGTGGCGAACAGCGGCGGCAGGTCGCCCTGCGGGCGCGCGTGGTGCGGGTGGTGCACGTGCGTGCACAGCACGTTGGCCCGCAGCGTCGCCCGGTCACCGTCGAGGACGACCAGGGCCGGCGAGCCCAGGTGCTGGGTGGCGGCGAAGGCGGACAGGGAGGCGTGGTGGAACTCCGCCATGCCCTCGGCGCCCTCGTGCCGGCTCATCGGCGGGAAGGCGACGACGCCGTCCGGCGTGAACAGCCGCGCGGCCCAGGCGTCGTCGAGCTTCTCGTCGTCGAGCGAGAGCAGATAGTGGTCCAGCAGGGCCGCCACGAGGGCCCGGGACTCCGCCGGTGTCTCCGCGGCGGGGGCGCCGGGGCCGGCGGGCATACGAGTGGAGGTCATGCCCGAGCATGTGCCCGTACGCACCCGCGCGGGCAACCCCGCCCGGCACGGAACCGGGGAGTTCTGACGAAGATCTGACGTGGGCGGCATTTCTCTGACGTTCCTTTTCAAAGGCATGTACAGATCGCTATTTACGCTCCGCCCGAACCCTCGTGATACTGGGCGTACACCAGTGGGAAGAGGGCAGATGAGCACCTTTGATACGGACGTCGTTGTCGTGGGGGCCGGCCCCACCGGACTCATGCTCGCGGGCGAATTGAGGCTCAATGGAGTCTCCGTCATCGTGCTCGACAAGCTCGCGGAACCCATTAAGGAATCCCGTGCCCTCGGTTTCTCGGCACGCACGATCGAAGAATTCGCGCAGCGTGGCCTGATTTCCCGCTTCGGTGAGGTCGGCGTCATACCCGTCGGCCACTTCGGCGGTGTCCCGCTCGACTACCGGGTCCTGGAGGGCGGTTCCTACGGCGCCCGGGGCATCCCGCAGGCGCGCACCGAAGGCGTCCTCGGCGGCTGGGCCCGCGAACTCGGCGCCGAGGTCCGCCGCGGCGTCGAGGTCATCGGCCTGGACCAGGACGCCGACGGGGTCACCGTGACCGCCGCCACCGGCGACGGCACCCTGAGCCTGCGCACCCGGCACGTGGTCGGCGCCGACGGCGCCCGCAGCATCGTGCGCAAGCTCACCGGTATCGAGTTCCCCGGCACCGAGCCCGCCATCGAACTCCGGTTCGCCGACGTCGCCGGCGTCCAGCTCCGCCCCCGCTTCAGCGGCGAGCGCGTCCCCGGCGGCATGGTCATGGTCATCCCGATGGGCCCGGACCGCGCCCGCGTCATCTACTTCGACAGCACCCAGCCGCTGCGCACCGCCGAGGGCCCCCTCACCTTCGACGAGGTCGTCGAGACCTGGCAGCGCCTGACCGGCGAGGACATCTCCGGCGCCACCCCGCTGTGGGTCAGCTCCACCACCGACAACTCCCGCCAGGCCGCTGAATACCGGCGCGGCCGGGTCTTCCTCGCCGGCGACGCCGCGCACATCCACCTGCCCATCGGGGCGCAGGGCATGAGCGCGGGCATCCAGGACGCGGTGAACCTCGGCTGGAAGCTGGCCCTGGACGTCAAGGGCCAGGCACCCGAGGGCCTGCTCGACACGTACCACGCCGAGCGGCACCCGGTCGGCGCGCGCATCCTGACCAACACCCTCGCCCAGCGCATCCTCTACCTCGGCGGCGACGACATCGCCCCGATGCGCGAGGTGTTCACCGAGCTGGTCGAACAGCACGAGTCGGTCCGCCGCCACCTGGCCGGCATGGTCACCGGCCTCGACATCCGCCACGAGACGGTCCCGGGCGACCACCCGCTGCTCGGCCGCCGGCTGCCCGACCGCGAACTGGTCGCGGACGGTGAGAAGACCTCCGCCTTCGCGCTGCTGGCCGCCGGACGGGCCGTGCTCCTGAACCTCGGCGGCGGCCCCGCCCTGCGCGACGCGGCGGCCGGCTGGGCGGACCGCGTCGACGTGCTCGGCATCGACTTCCCCGACTGCGCCGCGCCGGTGGACGCCATCCTCGTCCGTCCCGACGGCTACGTGGCCTGGGTGGCGCCCCTCGGCGCCGGACCCGACGGCCTCGGCGACGCCCTTTCCCACTGGTTCGGTCCCGCACAGTAGGCGCGTTCCGCCCTGTTTCGTCCCCTCTCCGAAGAAAGCGAAGAAGAATGCCTTTCATCTCTCTCGAGGACAATCACCTGACCGTCCTCAACCTCTTCACGACCGACAAGCCCGAGAACCAGGACCGACTGATCGAGGAGATGACGAAGATCGTCGACGCGGCCGCGTACGAGGGCTGGATGTCCTCCACGGTCCACGCGGGCGTCGACCTGCCGGGCACCGCGAACTTCATCCAGTGGCGCAGCGGCGAGGACCTCGAGAAGCGGTACTCGGGCGAGGAGTTCAAGCACCGCACCATGCCGGTCTTCTCCGAGATCACCACCTCGATCCGGCTCCTGCAGAACGAGGTCGCCTACGTCCTGACCTCGGACGCGCTCGGCGGCAAGGTCGAGATCGGCCCGCACCGCGACGACTACACCTGCATCTCCGTCTTCACCGTCCGCGCCGACGCGCAGGACGAGGCTATCGACGCCCTCGGTGCCGCCCAGGAGTACTTCAAGGACCTGCCGGGCTTCCGTTCGCACGTCGTGCTCAAGGGACTGCGCGCCCGCGGCCTGGACGGCACCTTCGTCGTCTCCTACTCGCAGTGGGACAGCAAGGAGGCCTTCGAGGCCTACCGCGACCAGCCCGCGGAGGAGCAGCCCGAGGCCCGCAAGGCCGCCGTGGCCCGCATCCGCGCCGTGGTCGAGGGCGCCCCGTCCACCAACACCTACCAGGTGGTCCACACCCGCGCCGCCGGCGAGTGACCCGGCGCGCCGGTGACGGCGCGACCGGCCCCCACGCCCCCGCAACGCCCGGCTCCCCCCTTCGGGAGCCGGGCGTTGCGCACGTCCGCCCGGGGCCGCGCGCACCCGCGCGACCGGCTCCGGTGGAATTCGAGAATCCCCCGGGCGCGCCCCTACTTCCGTGCGGGACTGTCAAGTCGGGTGACGAGTCCATTCCCGGCCACGAATCTCCCGAGGACCCGGCCTTTCCGCGATCCCTCCCACGCAACCGCCGAGGAGTTAAACCTTATGCACAGCACGCTGATTGTCGCCCGGATGGCAGCTGCATCAGCCACCGATGTGGCCAAGATGTTCTCCGAATTCGACGCGACGGACATGCCTCACCGCATGGGGACGCGGCGCCGCCAGCTGTTCTCGTACCGGGGTCTTTATTTCCACCTCCAGGACTTCGACGAGGACAACGGGGGAGAGCTGATCGAGCAGGCCAAGACGGACCCGCGCTTCATGCGGATCAGCGAGGACCTCAAGCCGTTCATCGAGGCGTACGACCCGAAGACCTGGCGCTCGCCGGCCGACGCCATGGCGCAGCGCTTCTACACGTGGGAGGCGCAGGCGTGAACCGCCGACGCGTAGCCATCACCGGCATCGAGGTGATCGCGCCCGGCGGCGTGGGCCGGGAGAACTTCTGGGCCCTGCTCAGCGAGGGCCGCACGGCCACCCGCGGGATCACCTTCTTCGACCCGGCGCAGTTCCGCTCCCGGGTCGCCGCCGAGATCGACTTCGACCCGTACGCGCACGGCCTGACGCCGCAGGAGGTGCGCCGCCTCGACCGGGCCGCCCAGTTCGCCGTCGTCGCCTCGCGCGGCGCGGTCGCCGACAGCGGCATCGACCTCGGGGGCTACGACCCCCACCGCGTCGGCGTCACCGTCGGCAGCGCCGTCGGCGCCACCATGGGCCTGGACGAGGAGTACCGGGTCGTCTCCGACGGCGGCCGGCTCGACCTCGTGGACCACGCGTACGCGGTGCCGCATCTGTACGACTACATGGTGCCGAGTTCCTTCGCCTCCGAGGTCGCCTGGGCCGTCGGCGCGGAGGGCCCCTCCACCGTGGTCTCCACCGGCTGCACCTCCGGCATCGACTCGGTGGGCTACGCCGTCGAGCTGGTGCGCGAGGGCACCGCGGACGTCGTGATCGCCGGTTCGTCCGACGCGCCGATCTCCCCGATCACGATGGCCTGCTTCGACGCGATCAAGGCGACCACCCCGCGGTTCGACGAGCCCGGACGCGCCTCCCGGCCCTTCGACGGCACCCGCAACGGGTTCGTCCTGGGCGAGGGCACCGCCTTCTTCGTGCTGGAGGAGCTGGAGAGCGCCAGGAAGCGCGGCGCCCACATCTACGCGGAGATCGCCGGCTACGCCACGCGCTCCAACGCGTACCACATGACGGGCCTGCGCCCCGACGGCGTCGAGATGTCCGAGGCGATCAACCTGGCGCTCGCCGAGGCCCGGATGAACCCGGAGACCATCGACTACATCAACGCGCACGGGTCGGGCACCAAGCAGAACGACCGGCACGAGACGGCCGCGTTCAAGCGCAGCCTCGGCGATCACGCCTACCGCACCCCAGTCAGCTCCATCAAGTCGATGGTCGGTCACTCGCTCGGCGCCATCGGCTCCATCGAGATCGCCGCCTCGGCCCTGGCCATGGAGTACGACGTCGTGCCCCCGACGGCCAACCTCACCACGCCCGACCCCGAGTGCGACCTCGACTACGTCCCCCTGACCGCGCGTGACCAGTCCGTCGACGCGGTCCTCACGGTCGGCAGCGGATTCGGCGGCTTCCAGAGCGCCATGGTGCTGGCCAGCCCCGAAAGGATGCTCGTATGACCACGTCGGTGGTGGTGACCGGTCTGGGCGTCGTCTCGCCCAACGGCCTCGGCGCCGAGGACTACTGGGACGCGACCCTGGGCGGGAAGAACGGCATCGGCCGCATCACCCGCTTCGACCCGGCCGGCTACCCGTCCGTGCTGGCCGGGGAGGTCCCCGGCTTCGTGGCCGAGGACCACCTGCCCAGCCGCCTGCTGCCGCAGACCGACCGGGTCACCCGGCTCGCGCTGGTCGCCACGGACTGGGCGCTGCAGGACGCGGGCGTCGACCCCGGCGAACAGCCCGAGTTCGACATGGGCGTCATCACGGCGTCCGCGGCCGGCGGCTTCGAGTTCGGGCAGGGCGAGCTGCAGAACCTGTGGGCCCGGGGCAGCCAGTACGTCTCCGCGTACCAGTCCTTCGCCTGGTTCTACGCCGTCAACAGCGGCCAGATCTCGATCCGCAACGGCATGAAGGGCCCCTCCGGCGTCGTCGTCAGCGAGGGCGCCGGCGGCCTCGACGCCGTCGCCCAGGCCCGCCGCCAGATCCGCAAGGGCACCCCGCTGATCGTCACCGGCGGGGTGGACGCCTCCGTCTGCACCTGGGGCTGGGTGGCCCAGCTGTCCACCGGCAGGCTCAGCACCAGCGGCGAACCCACCCGCGCCTACCTGCCGTTCGACCGCGACGCGGCCGGCTACGTGCCCGGCGAGGGCGGCGCCATCCTCATCGCCGAGGACGCCGAGACGGCCCGCTCGCGCGGCGCCCACATCTACGGCGAGATCGCCGGCTACGGGGCGACGATGGACCCCCGGCCGGGCAGCGGCCGCGAACCGGGCCTGCGCAAGGCGATCGAGGTCGCGCTCGCCGACGCCGGGACCGCACCCGGCGAGGTGGACGTCGTCTTCGCCGACGGCGCCGGCGACCCGGCCCTCGACCGCGTCGAGGCCGACGCCATCAGCGCCGTCTTCGGCCCCCGTGCCGTCCCGGTGACCGTGCCCAAGACCATGACGGGCCGCCTGTACTCGGGCGCCTCGCCGCTGGACCTGGCCGCCGCCTTCCTCTCGATCCGCGACGGGGTCGTCCCGCCGACCGTGCACGTCGACCCGTGCCCGGACTACCCCCTGGACCTGGTCCTCGGCCGGCCGCGCGAGGTACGGGTGCGCACCGCGCTCGTCCTGGCCCGCGGCAGCGGCGGCTTCAACTCCGCCATGGTCGTGCGCGCCGCCGACTAGAGCCCCGAACGGCGGGCGGCCCCGCCCGGGGTCACCCGCCGCCCCGTACCGACCCACACCACTTCACGGACGAAAGGGACTTCCACCATGGCCACCAAGGCGTTCACCCTCGACGACCTCAAGCGCACCCTGCAGGAGGCCGCAGGCGTGGCCGAGGGCGTCGACCTGGACGGAGACATCCTCGACACGGAGTTCGACGTGCTCGGCTACGAGTCCCTCGCGCTGCTGGAGGCCGGCAGCCTCATCGAGCGCGAGTACGGCATATCCCTCGACGAGGAGGCCGTCAACGACGCGCACACCCCCCGGGCCTTCATCGAGGTCGTCAACACCCAGCTCGCCCCCGCCCCGGCCGCTTGAGGAGATCCGGACATGACGCAGCACACCACCCCCCGGGTCGCCCTGGTCACCGGCGCCACCAGCGGCATCGGCCTGTCCTCGGCGCGCCTGCTCGCCCGCGACGGCCACCGGGTCTTCATCGGCGCCCGCAACGCCGACAACATCGCCGAGACCGTCAAGGAACTCCAGGCCGAGGGCCTGGACGTGGACGGCGGCGTGGTCGACGTCCGCGACACCGAGTCCGTCGACAGCTGGGTCCGCAGCGCGGTCGACCGCTTCGGCACCATCGACGTCGTCGTCAACAACGCCGGCCGCTCCGGCGGCGGCCCGACCGCCGACATCGCCGACGAGCTGTGGGACGACGTCATCGACACCAACCTCAACAGCGTCTTCCGCGTCACCCGCGCCGCCCTGACGATCGGCGGGATGCGGGCCAAGGACCGGGGCCGGATCATCAACATCGCCTCCACCGCCGGCAAGCAGGGCGTCGTCCTCGGCGCCCCGTACTCGGCCTCCAAGCACGGCGTCGTCGGCTTCACCAAGGCCCTCGGCAACGAGCTGGCCCCGACCGGCATCACCGTCAACGCGGTCTGCCCCGGCTACGTGGAGACCCCGATGGCCCAGCGCGTGCGCCAGGGCTACGCCGCCGCCTACGACACCTCCGAGGAAGCCATCCTCGCGAAGTTCCAGGCCAAGATCCCGCTCGGCCGCTACTCCACTCCGGACGAGGTCGCCGGCCTGGTCGGCTACCTGGCATCGGACACCGCCGCCTCCATCACCTCCCAGGCGCTCAACGTCTGCGGCGGCCTGGGCAACTTCTAGGACGCGTCCGGAGAAGCCCCCGCCTGCCCCACGCACCACCAACCACCTGAGGAGAACCCGTCATGACCACGCGTGAGGTCGAGCACGAAATCACCATCGGCGCCCCGGCCGCCGCCGTGTACCAGCTGCTCGCGGACGTGACCAACTGGCCGCGCATCTTCCCGCCCACCATCCACGTCGACCGGGTCGAGGCCGAGGGCGACGAGGAGCGCATCCGCATCTGGGCGACCGCCAACGGCTCCCCGAAGAACTGGACCTCGCGGCGCACCCTGGACCCCGCGGGCCTGCGCATCACCTTCCGCCAGGAGGTCCCGGCGGAGCCCGTCAAGCACATGGGCGGCACCTGGATCATCGAACCGCTCGGCGGGTCGGGGGCCCGCGTCCGGCTGCTGCACGACTTCAGCGCCATCGGCGACGACCCGCACGACCTGCTGTGGATCGAGCGGGCGGTCGACAAGAACAGCACCTCCGAGCTGGCCGCCCTCAAGGCCAACGTCGAGGCGGCCCACGCCGCGGAGACCGAGGAGCTGACCTTCTCGTTCACCGACACCGTCCGCATCAGCGGCTCCGCCAAGGACGCGTTCGACTTCATCAACGAGGCCCACCTGTGGGCCGAGCGGCTCCCGCACGTGGCCGTGGTGCGCCTCGCCGAGGACACCCCGGGCCTGCAGGAGCTGGAGATGGACACCCGCGCCAAGGACGGCTCGGTGCACACCACCAAGTCGTACCGGGTCGTCTTCCCCCACCACAAGATCGCCTACAAGCAGGTCACCCTGCCGGCGCTGATGACCCTGCACACCGGGGAGTGGACCTTCGTCGAGACCGACGGCGGCACCGACGTCTCCTCGCAGCACACCGTCACCCTCAACACCGACAACATCGCGCGCATCCTCGGCCCCGAAGCCACCGTGGCCGACGCCCGCGAGTACGTCCACACGGCGCTGTCCACCAACAGCTGCGCCACCCTCGCCCACGCGAAGGCGCACGCCGAGTCGAAGGCCGCCTGACCATGGCGCCCCAGTCCGCCGCGGGCGGTGCGCGGCCGGTTCCGGGCGGGCCCCGCCGCCCGGACCGGCTCAGCACCGAGGTCGTCGTCGCCGGGGCCGGCCCCGTCGGGCTGATGCTCGCCGCAGAGCTGGCCCGCGGCGGCGCGGACGTGATCGTCGTCGAGCGGCGCAAGGCGCCCTCCACCGAGTCCCGGGCCTCCACCCTGCACGCCCGCACCATGGAGATCCTGGACGCGCGGGAGCTGCTGCCCGACGTCGGCACGCCGCCCAACGAACCGCGCGGCCACTTCGGCGGCCTCCCCCTCGACCTCACCCTGCCCGGTCCCCACCCCGGGCAGTGGAAGGTGCCGCAGACCAGGACCGAGGCGGTCCTGGAGGAGTGGGCGCTCTCCCTCGGCGTCGACATCCGGTGCGGCCACGAACTCGTCGCCGCCGGTGAGGTCGGCGACCACGTCGAGGCCGAGGCCGTCGGCCGCGACGGGGTGCTGCGGCTGCGGGCCCGCTACCTGGTCGCCTGCGACGGCGAGGAGAGCACCGTACGACGGCTCACCGGGGCCGCCTTCCCCGGCCACGACGCCGTACGGGAGCTGCTGCGGGCCGACGTCGAAGGCATCGACGTGCCCGACCGCCGCTTCCAGCGCCTGGAGAACGGGCTCGCCGTCGCCTGGCGCAACGAGCGGGGCATCACCCGCGTCATGGCGCACGAGTTCGGCTCCACCGCGCGCCCGCGCACCACGGCCCCCTCGTTCGAGGAGGTCGCGACCGTCTGGAAGCGCGTCACCGGGGAGGACATCAGCGGCGGCACCCCGCTGTGGGTGAACTCCTTCGGCGACGCCTCCCGGCAACTGGCCTCCTACCGGCACGGACGGATCCTGTTCGCCGGGGACGCCGCGCACCGGCAGATGCCGATCGGCGGCCAGGCCCTCAACCTGGGCCTCCAGGACGCCTTCAACCTCGGCTGGAAGCTCGCGCTCACCGCGCGCGGGAAGGCCCCGGACAGCCTCCTCGACACCTACCACGAGGAGCGGCACGCGGTGGGCCGCAGGGTCCTCGCCAACATCGAGGCCCAGGCCATGCTCCTGCTCGGCGGCCCCGAGGCGGAGCCGCTGCGCGGCCTGCTGGGGGAGCTGGTCGCCCTGGACGACGTACGCACCCACCTGGCCGGGATGATCAGCGGACTCGACGTGCGCTACCCGGTCCCCGGGCCTTCGCGCCCGCACCCGCTGCTCGGCGCCCGGCTGCCGCACACCGTCGTCCGCACCGGCGGGCGCGCACTCGGCACGGCCGAACTGCTGCGCCCCCGCGGCGGGCTGCTGCTCGACCTGGGCGGCACCGGCGTACGGCTGCCCGGCGGCTGGGCCGACCGGGTCCGGGCCGTCGCCGGCGACCCGGAGCCCGGTTCCCCGGTGGGGGAGGACGGCGCCCTGCTCGTGCGGCCCGACGGCCATGTGGCGTGGGCGGGCCGCACCGCGGACGGCCTCACCGAGGCCCTGGAACGGTGGTTCGGCCCGGCGCGGCCCGGGACCTGATCCGCCGGACACGCCCCAGGGCCCTTCGGACCCGGTCCGGAACGGGCGTCCGGCCGTACACCGGACGCCGGCCGTACGCCCGCCCGGACCGAGGACGCGTCCGCCCCACGCCGGGGCGGACGCGTCCGTACCACCCCCCCACGAAGCCAGTGCCCAGCGATCCCCACTGCAAGGAAGGACACCCTCATGAAAGGGACAGCCGCGGACGCCGACGTCATAGTCGTCGGAGCCGGCCCGACCGGACTGATGCTCGCCGGCGAACTGCGCCTGGGCGGAGCCCGTGTCGTCGTGATCGAGAAGCTGGCTGCGCCGACCGGGCAGTCCCGCGGCCTGGGCTTCACCGCCCGGGCCATGGAAGTGTTCGACGAACGCGGGCTGCTGCCCCGCTTCGGACAGGGCGAGACCCTCGCCACCAGCCCCATGGGGCACTTCGGCGGGGCCCAGTTCGACTTCACCGTGCTGGAGGACGCGCACTTCGGCGCCCGCGGCATCCCCCAGGGCGAGACCGAGGCCGTGCTGGAGGGCTGGGCCGTCGAACTCGGCGCCGACGTCCGGCGCGGCTGGGAGTTCCTCTCCCTCGCCGACGGCTTCCTCGACGGCGACCACGCCGAGATCACCGTCCGCACGCCCGAAGGCACCGAACAGCGACTGCGCGCCGCGTACCTGGTGGCCGCCGACGGAGGCGCCAGCCGGGTCCGCAGGGCCGCCGGGTTCGACTTCCCCGGCACCGACGCCACCCAGGGCATGTACCTCGCCGACGTCACCGGCTGCGCGCTGCGGCCCCGGTTCCTCGGCGAGCGCCTGAACCACGGCATGGTGATGGCCGCCCCGCTCGCCGAGGGCGTGGACCGGATCATCGTCTGTCCCGACGGCACCCCCGCCCACGACCGCGAGCGGACCGTCACCTTCGAGGAGGTCGCGGCGGCCTGGCAGTCCATCACCGGCGAGGACATCTCGCACGGCGGCGCCGACTGGGTCTCCTCCTTCACCAACGCCACCCGCCAGGCATCCGAGTACCGGCGCGGCCGGGTCTTCGTGGCCGGGGACGCCGCCCACATCCACCTCCCGGCCGGCGGCCAGGGCCTGAGCACGGGCGTGCAGGACGCGGCCAACCTCGGCTGGAAGCTCGCCGCCGTGGTGCGCGGCGACGCCCCCGGGGAACTGCTGGACACCTACCACGCCGAGCGGTGGCCGGTCGGCCGCCGCCTGCTGGCCAACACCCGCGCCCAGGGGCTGGTCTTCCTCGGCGGCGCCGAGTCCGACCCGCTGCGCGAGCTGTTCGCCGAACTCGTCCGGTACGACGACGTCAAGCGGCACCTGGCCGGCGCGGTCAGCCACCTGGACATCCGCTACGACCTCGGGGCCGGCGAGGACGCCCACCCGCTGGTCGGCCGCCGGATGCCGCCGCGGCCGCTCATCGGCGCGGACGGCGCGCAGCACCGCATCGCCCAGCTGCTGCGCACGGGCCGGGCCGTGCTGCTCGACCTGGCCGACGACGCCGGGGTGCGCCGCGCGGCGGCCGGACACCGGGGCCGCCTCGACGTGCACACCGTGTCCGCCAAGCCGGTCGACGGCCCGGACGCGCTGGCCGGCGCCGGTGCGCTGCTGGTCCGCCCCGACGGGTACGTGGCCTGGGCGGGCGGCTCCGCCGGGGAGCTGACGGCGGCGCTGGAGCGGTGGCTCGGACCCGCCGCCGCCTGACCCCGCGACCGCGCACGCGAGGGGCCCGGTCCGCCTGCTTCGGCGGACCGGGCCCCTTTCCCCGTCCCTAACGCAAGAACCCCGGGTCCGCGCCTCGGGGGCGCGGACCCGGGGTTCTTGCGACGCGCGTCAGACGGCGACGGCCTCGACGACCGAGACGGCCGCGGCGGTCTCCACGACCCGCTCCAGCCGGAAGCCGGCCTTCGCCACCAGCTCCGCGTACTGCGACCGGGTGCGCTCCCGGCCGCCCACGAGCAGCAGCAGCCACAGGTCGACGAGCTTGGAGGAGTGCGGCTCGTTGCCCTCCTCCGGGACGACCATCTCGACCAGCAGGAGCTTGCCGCCCGGCTTGACCGCGGCGCGCACGTTGCGCAGGATCTGCAGCGCCTGCTCCTCGGGCCAGTCGTGCACGATGTGCTTCAGGACGTACGCGTCCGCGCCCGCCGGCATCGGCTCGAAGAGGTCGCCGTCGGCCAGGGTCACACGGTCCGCGACACCCTGCGCCGCCAGGAGCTCCGCCGCGCCGTTCCCGGCGATCCGCGGGTCGGACAGGATGCCCTTGGTGTCCGGGGCGCTGTTCAGAATCCCGGCCAGCAGCGCGCCGTTGGCCCCGCAGAAGTCCAGGACCGTGCCGAACTGCGAGAAGTCGTACGCGGCCACGACCGGCTCGGTCTCCGTGGCGGACATGTTGCCCATCCCGCCCATGAACACCCCGCCGTACTCCGGGTTCTGCGCGAAGTACTCGAAGGCGCCCGCACCCCGCCGCTTCGGCAGGCTGGGCTCGCCGGTCCGCACGGAGTCCAGGAACCCGTCCCAGTCCTCCCAGTGGCTCGGGTGCCCCATCAGCACGCAGAGGTCGCGCATCGTCACCGGGTGATCGGCGCGCAGCGCGTCGGCCATCGGCGTCAGCGCCCAGCGGCCGTCCTCCCCCGCCTCGAACACGCCCTGGCTCGCCAGCAGGCGCAGCACCCGCTCCAGCGCCCCGGCGTCCGCGCCGACCTCGGCCGCGATCTCCGCGGCCGGCCGCGGACCGTCCTGCAGGGTCTCGGCCACCCGCAGCTCGGCGACGGTGTACAGGGCCTGGGTCACCATCGAACCCATGGCCAGTTCCAGCAGGGCGAAGGGGGGCGGGGCCAGCTCCCGGGCCTGCTTCTGCAGGTCCGCCCGGGCCTTCTCCGCGGCGCGGACGACTTCGGGGGGTGGCACAGCGGGCATGGGTTCCTCCAGGGCAGATGAACGTCCCAACCGCCGGAAGGGACCGTCCCGCCACCGTAGGCAGGAGGGGTCGACCCGCCCTGGAAAGCGGCTCGGACGCATCTGGAGCCGGTGACGGCCGCGTCGCCCGCCGCCCCGCAGCCGCCCCAGAACCGCTCGGCGCCCGCTCGACGTGGGCCGGAGGCCCGCCCGTTCGGAGCACCGCAGTCGGCATCCTGGGCCCGGCACCGCGTTGCCGGGGTCCGACGTCTCTGCACCGCCCCTCGACCCCCCTGGTCTTCTCTGATGATCCCAACCGTCTGTACGGAGGAATCGAAAATGGCAAAGAGCGCGATCATCGTGGGCGCCGGGCCGGTCGGTCTGATGCTCGCGGGGGAGCTGCGGCTCGGCGGCGCGGACGTCGTCGTCTACGACAAACTGCCCGCCCCCAGCGGCGAGTCGCGCGGCCTCGGGTTCACCAGCCGTACCGCGGAGGTCTTCGACCAGCGCGGGCTGCTCGGCAGGCTCGGCGACATCCGCTGGGGCAAGCAGGGCCACTACGGCGGTGTCCGCATCGACTTCTCCCTCCTGGACGAGAGCCACTTCGGCATCATGGGCCTGGCCCAGTCCGTCACCGAGGACATGCTGGGCCGCTGGGTCGGCGAGCTGGGCGTCGAGGTGCGCCGCGGCTACGAGCTGACCACCCTGACCGAGACCGGGGACGGCGTGGTCGCCGGCTTCCGGGGCCCCGACGGCCACACCGAGGCCACCGCCGCGTACGTCATCGGCTGCGACGGCGGCAAGTCCACCGTGCGCACCCTGGCCGGCATCGACTTCCCCGGCGACGAGGCCACCCGCGGCATGTACCTGGCCGACGTCGTCGGCGCCGACGTGCGCATGCGGCCCATCGGGGAGCGCATCGAGGGCGGCGGCATGGTGCTGTCCGTCACCCTGGAGCCGGGCGTGGACCGCATCGTCATCCACGAACCCGGCGTACGCCCGCACCACGGCGAGGGCGAGCTGGAGTTCTCCGAACTTGCCGACGCCTGGCAGCGCATGACCGGCGAGGACATCCACGGCGCCTCCGCCTCCTGGATGTGCGCCCTGACCAACGCCACCGGCCTCGCCGCCCAGTACCGCAAGGGCCGCATCCTCCTGGCCGGCGACGCCGCCCACGACCACGCCCCGCTCGGCGCCCAGGGCGTCAGCGTCGGCCTCCAGGACGCCGTCAACCTCGGCTGGAAGCTCGCCGCCGTGCTCACCGGCCGGGCCCCCGAGTCCCTGCTCGACACCTACCACGCCGAACGCCACCCGGTCGGCGAGGAACTGATGCGCGACGTGCACTCCATGTCGATGCTGTACCTCTCCGGCGAGGAGATGGAGCCGCTGCGCGCCGTCGTCCGCGAACTGGTCCAGCTGCCCGAGGCCGCCCGGCGCCTCGCGGGCCGCGTCTCCGGACTCCACCTCACCTACGACATGGGCCCCGGGGAACACCCCCTGCTGGGGATGCGCCTGGCCCCGCACCGCGCCCTCGAGCGCGCCGACGGCAGCCGTACGAAGGTCGCCGAACTCCTGCACCCGGCGCGCGGCGTGCTCATCGTCACGGACGGGGACGGCGGACCGGCCGGACTCGCCGCGCGCTGGGCCGGCAGCGTCGACGTCGTCACCGGCACCTGGGCCGACCAGGAGGCCGACCACCACGACGCCCCGGGCGCCGTGCTCGTCCGCCCCGACGGCTACATCGCCTGGGTGTCCCCGGACGGCGGCGACCTCGAAACCGCCCTCACCCGGTGGTTCGGGGCGCCCGCGGCCGTCTGACGGCCCCGCGCGACACCTCCCGGCCGGACCCGCCGGACGTGCCGGTCCGACCACCGCCGACCCGGCGCCGCCCGTGCGCGGCAGCTTCGATGTTGAGGAGAAGAACATGGCAAAGGGCGCGATCATCGTGGGCGCCGGGCCGGTCGGGCTGATGCTCGCCGGCGAACTGCGACTGGGCGGCGCGGACGTCGTCGTCTACGACAAACTGCCCGCCCCCAGCGGCGAGTCGCGCGGCGTGGGATTCACCCGCCGCGCGGCCGAGGTCTTCGACCAGCGCGGCCTGCTCCAGCGCTTCGGGGACGTGGAGTGGGCCCAGGGCCACTTCGGCGGGGTCCACATCGACTTCTCCAAGCTGGACGACAACCACTTCAGCGTCCGCGGCATCCCGCAGTTCCGCACCGAGGAGATCCTGGAGGCCTGGCTGAAGGAGCTGGGCGTCGAGGTCCGCCGCCGGCACGAGGTGACCGGCTTCCGCGAGACCGCGGACGGCGTCGTCGTCGAGTACGAGGGCCCCGACGGCCCCGGCGAGGACAGCGCCGAGTACCTGGTCGGCTGCGACGGCGCGCGCAGCATCGTCCGCCGGCTCGCCGGCATCGACTTCCCCGGCTGGGAGCCCACCCGCGGGATGTACATGGCCGACGTCGTCGGCGCCGACATACGCCAGCGCCCCATCGGCGAGCGCGTGCCCGGCGGCATGGTCATGGCGTTCAACCTGGAGGACGGCGTCCGCCGGATCGTCATCCACAACGAGTCGCTGCGCCCGCCGGAGGACAAGAGCGGCCTCACCTTCGAGACCATCGCCGACGCCTGGCAGGAGATGACCGGCGAGCACCTGCACGACGCCGAGGTCCGCTGGATCAGCTCCTTCACCGACACCACCCGGCAGGCCGCCCAGTACCGCAAGGGCCGGATCTTCCTGGCCGGCGACGCCACCCACATCCACATGCCGGCCGGCGCGCAGGGCATGAGCGTGGGCGTGCAGGACGCGGCCAACCTCGGCTGGAAACTGGCGGCCGCCCTCACCGGCCGGGCTCCCGAGGGCCTCCTGGACACCTACCAGTCCGAGCGGCACCCGGTCGGGCAGCTGCTCATGCGCAACACCCGCGCCCAGACCAAGCTCTACCTCTCCGGCGAGGAGATGGAACCGCTGCGCGCCGTCATGCAGGAACTCGTCCAGGACGTCGCGGTGGCCCGCCACCTGGCCGGCCAGGTCTCCGGCCTCGACATCCGCTACGACATGGGCGCCGGCACTCACCCCCGGCTCGGCCTGCGGTGGCGCCCCGACACCCCGCTCAAGCTCGCCGACGGCACCCCCGCCACCGTGCGGGACCTGCTCACCCCCGCCCGCGGCGTGCTGTTCGTGACCCCGGCCGCCGCCGACGCGGGCCCGCTGCTCGACACGGCGGCGCGCTGGGCGGGCCGGGTCGACACCGTCACCGGCGACTGGGCCGGCGGCGAGGACGTCCACCCGGACACCCCGCACGCGCTGCTGGTACGCCCCGACGGGTACATCGCCTGGGCCGCGCCCGACGAGGAGGCCGGTCTCGGACAGGCGCTGGAGCGCTGGTTCGGCGCCGCCTGACCCGGACGTACCGGAAGGGCCCCCCGCCCACGGGCGGGGGGCCCTTTTCGCGGTGACCGGCCGGGCGCCGGCGCGCGCGTCAGACGACGCCGAGGCGGAAACCGACGCCGCGCACGGTGATGATCCAGCCGGGATCGCCCAGCTTGCCGCGCACACTGCTGACATGGGTGTCCACGGTGCGGCGCGACCAGGAGTCGCCCCACACCTGCTGGAGGAGCTGCCTGCGCGGGACGACGACGTCGGGATGCTGCGCCAGCAGGCACAGCAGGTCGAACTCCTTGCGTGTGAGGGCGACCGGCGCGCCGTCGACGGTCACCTCGCGGGAGCCCGCGTCGATGCGCAGCCGGCCGTGCCGGATCTCCCGGGCGGGGTGCGCGGCCGCGGCCGGCTGCCACTGCGCCCGGCGCGTGACGGCCTCGATCCGGGCCATCAGCTCGCGTATCCCGAACGGCCTGGTGACATAGTCGTCCGCGCCCGCCTGGAGCCCGAGTACGCAGTCCGTCTCGGACTCGCGGGAGGTGACGATGATGAGCGGCACCCGGCTGACCGACCGGATCGCCCGGCACACCTCCAGCCCGTCCAGGTCCGGCAGTTCGAGGTCGAGCAGGACGACGTCGGCGCTGCCGTAGGCCTGCAGGGCCGCGCCGCCGTGGACCGCCCGGGCGCAGGTGTGGCCGTGCCGGCGCAGCTGGTGCGCCAGCCCGTCCCCGGCGTCGGCGCCCACCACCAGGACGTGCTGGCCGGAGACCGCGGGCGCCGGGCGCGCCGGGCCCGGGACGGGGCCCCGCCGGCCGGGGGGCCGTATCCCGGGGGACACGGGACGCGGAGGGGGCGTCCGGTGCTCGGGCAGTGGCTGTGCCTGAACCTGACTCATGCCTCCCCCGGGGGTCGTGGCGGGGCCTGCCGGTTCGGCCGCCCCGCGCGCCGAGGCTAGCGCCGTGCGGTCGATTCCTGGTGCAGGGCCGGTCCAGGGCCCCGGGCCGGCCCCGCCCCTACACCGCGAACACCTCGGTCGCCCCGTGGTTCGGGTCGCCCGCCCGCAGGTGCAGCTCGCCCGCCCCGGGCAGCATCACCACCGACGCCACCGTCCGCTCCAGGCCGTAGATCCCGTGGTCGGCGATGCACACCGGTGGCCGGGACAGCACCGCGAAGTGCTCCTCCGCACCGGCCCGCGGCCCGAGACCGGCCAGCCCCTTCGTGACGGCGTCGAGCCGCTCGTCGGAGTTGACGCGGTCCGGGGCCGACTGCCGGTCCAGCGGGGTGAAGTCCTCGTGCAGGTAGTGGTTGGTGTGCACGGCCTCCCGCGCGGCGGGCTCCGTCACCCGCAGCGCCGTCCCGCACACCTCGGCGTACACCGCCCGCCGCCGGTCGCACAGCACCAGGTTGCGCGAGCTGGACAGGGTGAGCCCGGCCAGGACCTCCAGGGCCTCGTCCACGCTCCCGGCCCGGTCCAGCAGATGACGGATGGCCAGGTACGGGGTGACGCCGGGCCGCCACGAGCCGTCGGTCACCAGGTTCACCCCGACGGCGAGCCCGTCGCTGTTCATGCCGAGGTAGCCGAGCAGCCCCGCGAAGCTGAGCACCGTCACCCGGCGCGGCCCGCCCGCCCGGGCCAGCGACAGCACCGCGACATGGCTGTCGATCCCCGCGTTCAGGTCCACCGTCTGCGCCAGCACCGGCAGACGGCCCGGCCCGGTGCGGGCGTACGCCGTGCAGTCCCCGGCGCTCGGCACCCCGGTGAAGCCCATGACCTCGCGGCGCAGTTGCAGCAGCCACGCCTCGTCCTCGCCGATCCCGGCCCCCGCGGCCAGCCCCGCGACCTCCTCGGCGAGGTCGGGCACCGCCGCCGTGATCGCCGCCCGGTAGGCGGTGATCGACGGCAGCAGCCCGGCCAGCGTCAGCGGCCGGCCGGCCAGGGGCTCCAGCCGTGCCAGGCCGTCGCGGAGGAAGGCGCGCAGCGGGCCCGCGAGTGCCGCCCCGTGGGCGCGGCCCAGTGCGAAGGGGCTGCCGGCGGCCTTGACGTACGCGACGCTCATGCGGAGGCGGCCGCCTTCTTCGGGCCCCGGGAGAGGGCGTCGGACACCCGCGGCCACTCCGCGCGCAGGATGCTGTAGAAGACCGCGTCGCGGCGGCGCCCGCCCGGCATGTAGTTGAAGGAGCGCAGGGTGCCCTCCTCGGTGGCGCCGATGTTGCGCAGGCCCCTGCGTGCCTGGACGTTGAGCACGTCCGTCTTGAACTCCACCCGCTCGGCCTCCAGCACCTCGAAGGAGTGCCGGAGCAGCAGCAGCTTCGCCCAGTGGTTGATGCCCCGGCCCCGGAAGTCGTGGCCCAGCCAGGAGGCCCCGATCTCCAGCCGGCGGTCTTTCTCGGCGAAGCTCAGCAGGCTCATGCTGCCCGCGATCCGGCCGCTCCTCTTGTCCGTGATCACGTAGACGGCGCGGCGCCCGGCGGCGTGCTCGGCCAGGTTCGAGTCGAAGAACGCGTCGAAGTCCGCGTCGTCGCCGACGACGACCGTGAAGTAGCGCCAGATCTCCGGGTCGAGGGCCACGGCGCGGATACCTTCGCGGTCCGCCTCCCGCAGCGGGGTCAGCAGGACGTGCTCGTTCTCCAGCGTGGTGGCGGCCTTCTCGGACCAGCTCATGGTGGGTTCTCCATAGGGTGAAGAGGGAAGGGAGGGGGGGGCGGTCTGCGCGGCCGGGCGGCCGCTTCCGGGGTCAGTCCGTCATCGCACGGAGCTGCTCCAGCCGGCTGTGCACCACGCCGTGGTGGACGAGGAAGTCCTCGGGCTCGCGCGGGGTGCTGCGCACGCCCTCCTCGATCAGGGCCTCGCCGAAGCTCTGCCCGTACTCCGCGGTGCGCCGGGCCGCCGCCTGCACCGCGCGGTAGGCCTGGTCGCGTTCGACCCCGGCCTCCAGGAGTTCCACCAGCACCGACGACGAGTACACCAGCCCGTTGGTCGCGTCGACGGACTTCCGCATCCGGTCCGAGTCGACGCGCAGGTTCGCCAGCAGGTCCGCGGCTCGCACCGCCTGGAAGTGCGCCACCGTCAGCGCGTCCGGCAGCAGCACCTTCTCGACCGCCTGGTGGGCCAGGTCCCGCTCGTGCCACAGCGCCACGTTCTCCAGCACCGTGCCGGCGTACCCGCGCAGCAGCCGCGCCAGACCGCACAGCAGCTCGCTGCCCGTCGGGTTGGCCTTGTGGGGCATCGCGCTGGAGCCCTGGTAGGCCGCGACGCGCTGCTCCTCGACCTCGCGCACCTCGGTGCGCTGCAACAGCCGCAGCTCCAGGGCGATCTGCTCGATGCAGGCGCCCAGCAGGGCCACCGCCTGGATCAGCTGGGCGTGCCGGTCGCGGGCCACGACCTGGCTGGGGGAGGGCTCGATGCCCAGGCCGAGCCGCTCGCACACGTACTCCTCGACGGCCGGGTCGATCAGCGCGTACGTGCCCACCGCGCCGGAGATCGTGCCCACCGCGACGGCCTCGCGGGCGGCGGCCAGCCGCCGCAGGGACCGCTCGACGGCGAACGCGTACCCGCCCAGTTTGTGGCCGAGCGTGGTCGGCTCCGCGTGCACGCCGTGGGTGCGGCCCACCATCACCGTGTCCCAGTGCTCGAAGGCCCGGTCGACGAGCACCCCGCGCAGCCGCCGGGCGGCGGAGACCAGCAGGTCTGTGGCGTCGGCCAGGATGCGACCCAGGGCCGTGTCGACCAGGTCGTAACTGGTCATGCCCAGGTGCACCCAGCGGGCGGAGGACTCCGGCATCTGCTCCGTGTACGCGGTCAGGAAGGACAGCACCTCGTGGTCGCGTTCCTTCTTGATCTCCGCCACTCGGGACGGCAGCGGGGGCGCGGCCGCCCGCATGTCGCCGAGCACCGCTTCCGGTACGCGGCCGAGCCGCACCTGCGCCTCGGTGGCGAGGATCTCCACGCGGACGTAGGTCTCGTACCGGAACTCGTCCGAGAAGAGGCGCGCCATTTCGGGCAGTGTGAACTGAGGAATCATGGGACAGCCTTCGTCGGTTGCGGTTGCGGTTGCGGTTGCGGTTGCGGTTGCGGTCGAGGGCCGAGGTGACGGGGCGTCAGAAGGCCGCGAAGTACTCGCGCTGCTCCCACTCGGTGACCTGGCCCGGCACCGGGGCCGCCTGCAGGGCCCAGGCCTCGTACCGGCGGACCTCGCTCTCCTTGAGCCGGGCCAGACAAGCGGCCAGCGGGTCGCCCAGGAGCCGGGCTGCCCGGCCCGCCCGGAACGCCTCCAGCGCCTCGCGCAGGGACGCCGGGACGGTGTCGGCGTCCTCCCGGGGTCCGTCGCCCGAGCCCCCGTCGAGGCCCTCGAGCCCGGCGAACAGCTGGGCGGCGATGTTCAGGTACGGGTTGGCGCTCGGCTCGCCCACCCGGTTCTCGATGTGCGCGCCGGCCCCCGAGCCGACCACGCGCAGCATGGCCGTGCGGGACTCCAGGGACAGGCTCACCCGGGTCGGGGACAGGGCGTGCCGCGCCCCCAGCCGCTGGTAGCCGTTCACCGTGGGCACCGACAGCAGGAACAGGTCGCGCAGCCAGTCCGTCAGGCCGTCGGCGTACGCCTTGCTCATGGGGGACAGCCCCGCCGACAGGCCCTCGGCGCCGAAGACGTTGCGGCCGGTCGCGGTCTCCAGGACGGACTGGTTCAGGTGCCAGCCGCTCGGGTCGGCCCCGGCGAGCGCCGGCTGCGACATGAACGAGGCGTGCAGCCCCCGGGCCGCGCACCAGCGCTTGGTGAAGACCCGGAAGAAGAGCATCGCGTCCGCCGTGTCCAGCGCCGCCATGGGATCGAACGTGGTCTCCACCTGCCCGGGGCCCATCTCGTGCTCCATCGACCGCACCGGCAGCCCCAGGTCCAGCAGGGCGAGGGCCAGCGGGTCGGTGACCGGGGCGACCGTGTCGTAGGCGGCGTCCAGGTTGAACTGGTAGCCCGCGTTCATCGCGGCCACCCGCGGGGCCGGGCCCTGCAGACCGAAGCCGTTCCCCTCGTTGCCCGGCTCGTCGTCCAGCCGGCGCGTCAGGTACCACTCGACCTCCAGGCCGAGCACGGGCGTCAGCCCGCGTCCGGCGTACCGCTCCAGCACCCGGTGCAGCACGTGCCGCGAGGACAGCGGGTGGGGGCGGCCGTCGCGCAGGTACTCGTCGCCGATCACCCACGCCGTGCGCGCCCCCTCGCCGGGCAGCACCAGGAAGGTCAGCGGATCGGGCACCAGCACGAAGTTGCCCAGGCCCGCGATCTCGTCGACGCCGATGCCGTGCGTGCCCCGGTAGTCCACCGCCGTGGCGCAGGCGGTGTCCTTCAGGAACGGGCCGGGGCTGTAGTTCATGCCGTTGCGCAGCACCCCGCGGAAGGCGCGGGCGGTCAGCGTCTTGGAGCGCACCAGGCCGTGCGGGTCGCCCCACACCAGGCGGACGAGGTCGATCCCGTCCAGCCCGGCCTCGATCCGCTCGGCGGCAGCCGACCGCCGCTCGTCCCACAGCCCGTGTCCGGCGACGAACGCGTGGCTCCCGACGCTGCCCTCCGTGGCAGGGGCCGACCATGATCTGGAGTACATGACGGGGAACTTCCTTGTCGTCGCGGGGCCGGGAGCGTGCGTGCCGGGACGCCGGTCAGGCGGCGCGCCCGACCGGCGCCGGGGCCGGGGGGCCGGCCGCCGTGGAGGAGCTGCTGCGCTTCCT
>NZ_JAKRGC010000559.1 GCF_022347745.1 Streptomyces sp. OfavH-34-F | reverse complement strand
GGGCCGGCGGCCCGTAGCGTACGGGTCCGCGGTCCTCGCGGACGGAGTGGTCCCCGTCGTGGTGACGCCCGGTCCGGCCCATCCGGGCCTCCTTCGCCGCCGTTCGCGCTCTGCCCTCCTTTATACGAGGGAGCGGGGCGGGCCGCCCGCCCGGGGCGCGGCCGGGCCGGGCGGGTCAGCCCGCGAAGGGCGTGCCGGGCAGGCCGTGGCCGGCGTCGGGGAGGACGAGCAGGGCGCCGGAGAGCGGGTGCGGGGCGTCGAGTCCGGTGCGGGCGGTCGAGACGTAGAGGTCGCGCAGTCCGGGGCCGCCGAAGGCGCAGGCGGTGGGGCGTCGCACGGGCAGGTCCACGGTGCGTTCCAGGCGGCCGTCCGCCGTGTAGCGGCGCAGCGCGGACCCGTCCCACAGGGCGACCCAGACGGCGCCCTCGGCGTCGACCGTGAGCCCGTCGGGGTAGCCGGCGCCGTCCTCCAGGACGGCGAAGGGGCGGCGTCCGGTGACGTGGGGGCCGTCCACGTCGAAGACGTCGATGCGGCGGGTGTGGGTGTCGGTGTAGTACATGAGCCGGCCGTCGGGGCTCCAGCCGGTGCCGTTGCTGCACGTCACCCGGGGCAGTACGAGGTCCGCCGTGCCGTCCGGGGCGATCCTGGCGAGGGTGCCGCCGCCCTCGGCCTGGTCGTAGCGCATGGTGCCGGCCCACAGCGCGCCGTCGGGGGCGACGGCCGCGTCGTTGGCGCGGCGGCCCGGCACGGGGTCGTGGACGAGCCAGCGGAAGGTGCCGCCGGCGTCGTAGAGCCCGACGCCGTCGCGCAGGTTGCAGACCAGTCCGCCGCCGGCCCGCGGTTTGGCGGCGCCGACGTGCTGTCCGGTGGCCAGGACGGTGCGGTGGCCGGTCGCGGGGTCGTAGGTGTGGACGCGGGCGGCGAGGATGTCCACCCAGATCAGGCGTCCGGTGGCCGCGTCCCAGGTGGGGCCCTCGCCGAGGACGGCCTGTTCCCGTACGGCGATCTCGACGGGGGTGCGGTTCACACGGGGCTCCGTTCGTGTCCGAGGCGGCGCGACAGTTCGCCGGCGCCCCGGCCGGCGAGCGCGGCGAGTTCGCGGGCGCGCTCCTCGTTCCAGCGGATCAGGGGGACGGCGACGGAGAGGGCGGCGACGACCTGCCCGGAGCGGTCGTGCACGGGTGCGGCGACGCAGCCGACGCCGGGTCCGGACTCCTGGTGCTCGACGGCGAAGCCCTGTTCGCGTACGGCGTCGAGCGCGGCCCGCAGTTCGGCCGCGCCGGTGATGGTGTGCGGGGTGAGGGCGGTCAGCGCCGGCCCGCCGAGCCGGGCGTCGAGTTCGGGGGCGGGCAGCGAGGCGAGGAGTGCCTTGCCGGCCGCGGTGCAGTGGGCGGGCAGCCGGTGGCCGGCCGCCGACACCAGGCGGACGGCGTGGGTGGACTCGGCCTGGGCGACGCAGACGGTGTCGGTGCCGTCGAGGATGGCCACGTGCACGCTCTCGCCGCAGTCGGCGGCCAGCCGGCGGGCGACCTGCCGGCCCTCGGCGGCGAGGTCGAGCTGTTCCGCGTACCGGCTGCCGAGCTGGTAGGTGCGCACGCCCAGCCGGTACTGGCCGGGCCGGTCGGGGTCCTTGACCAGGTACGACCGGGCGGCGAGCGTGGTGAGCAGCTCGTGCACGGTGGTGCGCGGCAGCCGGAGCCGGCGGGTCACCTCGGGCGCGGAGAGCGTTCCGTCGCCCTGGAGGAAGAGTTCGAGCACGTCGAGTGCCCTGGTCACCGCGGGGACGAGTCGCCCCATGGCCGTGCACCCCCCTCTCGTGTGCGGCGCCCCGGCCGGCGGCCGGTACGTCGATCACAGGCTACCTTCGGCGTGGCTGCTGGTTCGGGGCGGCAATGCGGGGTATCCGCTGTCGCATGTCCTCAGTGAGCAATGCTTCCGTTCCGTCCCGGCTCGCCGGGCTGCGGGACCGGTTCAACCGGCGCGATGCCGCCGTTCTGCAGAATCTGGCCCGGCGTCACTGGCCCGCCGCCGGGCCCGTGCTGCCCCGGCTGAGCCGCAGCGCCAACCACGGGCTGCTGTGGTTCGGCGCGGCGGCCGGCATGGCCGCCTTCGGGGGCAGTGCGCG
>NZ_JAKRGC010000558.1 GCF_022347745.1 Streptomyces sp. OfavH-34-F | reverse complement strand
AAGCGCCCTCGGCGAAGACCGCCGCCGGGACCGCCCCGGCGGCGGACGCGGACCGCGTCGAGCCGCTGACCGGCACCCCCGCGCCGAAGCTGCCGGCCACCGTGGCGTCGGCGGACGGCGAGCGGGTCACCGTCACCTCGGCGGACCGCATCGTGCCGCTCACCGGCGGGCTGAGCGAGATCGTGTTCACGCTGGGGCTCGGCGACCGGGTCGTCGCTCGCGACATCACCGCCACCTTCGAACAGGCCGCGAAGCTGCCCGTGGTGACCCGCGCCCACGACGTGTCGGCCGAGAGCGTGCTCTCCCTGCGGCCCACCGTGGTCCTCGCGGACACCACCACCGGGCCGGCCGAGGCCATCGGCCAGATCCGCGACGCCGGGATTCCGCTGGTGGTCGTCGAACCCGCCAGGGAACTGGCCGATGTGGGCAGCCGGATCGGCGCGGTGGCCGCCGCGCTCGGCGTACCGGAGTCCGGGGCGAAGCTGGAGCGGCGCACCGAGGACCGTATCGACGCGGTCCGCAGGACCGTGCCCGCACCGGCCGACGGCGCCGGGAAGCCGCGCGTGGCCTTCCTGTATCTGCGCGGCTCGGCCTCCGTCTACCTGCTGGGCGGCCGGGAGTCCGGGGCGAGTTCGCTGCTGGAGGCGGCGGGCGCGGTGGACGCGGGCAAGGCGTCCGGACTGAAGAAGGACTTCACCGCCATCACCAGCGAGGCGCTGGCCGAGGCCGCGCCCGACGCCCTCCTCGTGATGTCCAAGGGCCTGGACTCGGTGGGCGGGATCGACGGCCTGGTGAAGATTCCGGGCGTCGCGGAGACCCCGGCCGGGATGGACCGGCGGATCGTCACCGTCGACGACGGCGTCCTGCTCAACTACGGCCCGCGCACCGACCGGGTCCTGGCCGAGATCGTCGCCCAGCTCCACCCGGAGAGCGGGGCCGGCCGATGACGGCGGCCACCGGGGAGGCCGCGAAGCCGGTGACGGCCGTCCGGCGCTCCCCCGCCGTCCCGCTCACCGCCGGGCTCCTCGCCGCGCTGGCCGTGTGCTGCCTGCTCTCCGCCGGGCTCGGCGCGTACGGCATTCCGCTCGGTGACGTCCTCGCCTCCGTCCAGCACCGGATCGGGCTCGGCGGACACGCGCTGGACCGGGTCGGCGAGAGCGTGCTGTGGAACGTACGGCTGCCCAGGGTCGTCCTGGCGCTGCTGGTCGGCGCCTCGCTCGGCTGCGCCGGCGCCCTGATGCAGGGCGTGTTCGGCAACCCGCTCGCCGAACCCGGCGTCATCGGGATCTCGGCCGGCGCGGCGGTCGGCGCGGTCGGCTCGATCGCGCTCGGGCTGAGCTTCTTCGGCAACTGGACCATCACCGTCTGCGCGTTCGCCGCCGGACTGCTGACGGTGCTCCTGGTGTACGCGCTGTCGCGGTCGGGCGGCCGGACGGAGGTGGTGACGCTGATCCTCACCGGCATCGCGGTCAACGCCTTCGCCGGGGCGCTGATCGGCCTGTTCATCTTCTTCGCGGACAACGCGCAGATCACCCAGATCACCTTCTGGCAGCTCGGCTCGCTGGCCCAGGCCACCTGGCCCAAGGTGCTGGCCGTCCTGCCGTGCGCCGCCGCCGGGCTGCTGATCGCCCCCTTCTACGCGCGCAAGCTGGACCTCCTCGCGCTCGGCGAGCGGCCCGCCCGCCATCTGGGGGTGGACGTGGAGCGGCTGCGCCTGGTGCTGGTCCTGGTCGTGGCCCTGCTGACGGCGGCGGCCGTGGCGGTCGCCGGGATCATCTCGTTCGTCGGGCTGCTCGTGCCGCATCTGCTGCGCATGGCCAACGGGCCCGGTCACCGCTTCCTGGTGCCCGGCAGCGCGCTGGGCGGCGCGCTGGTGCTGGTCGCGGGCGATCTGGCGGCCCGGACCGTCGCGGACCCGGCGGAACTTCCGCTCGGGGTGCTGACCGCGCTGTTCGGCAGCCCGTTCTTCTTCTGGCTGCTGCGCAGGACCCGTCGCAAGCAAGGTGGTTGGGCATGAACGTCCTGCGGAAACTCCTCACCCCGCAGAGCCGCCGGCCGCCCGCGCCGGTACCCGCCGGGGAGCCGGCCGCCGAGGCGGCCGGGCTGCGGGTGCGGCTCGGCGGCCGGC
>NZ_JAKRGC010000557.1 GCF_022347745.1 Streptomyces sp. OfavH-34-F | reverse complement strand
CCGGCGCCGCCTGCCTGGCGACCCTCCTCGCCCTGCGGCTCACCGAGGGGGCGCTCGGCGGCGACGCCCGGCTCGCCCTCGGCTGCGCCGGCGCGCTGCTGACGCTGCTCGCCCTCCTCCTCGCCTTACGCACCGGCCCGCTCGCCGCCGCCCCCGCCGCCTCCGGCACCGGCATGCTCCGCGTCTGCTGGCTCCTCGGCTACGTCCTGTACGGCGACGCCCTGCTCCACCAGGTCCTCAGCGGCGGACCCGAGGGCCCCTGGGCGCTGACCCCGGCACCGCTGCCGGCGCTCGCCCTGGCGGTGGTGCCCGCCGCCTGGTGCGCCCACCTGTTCGCGCTGCACGCCCACCGCCGCCTCCTCGCCAGCCACGCCCTGGAGGAGTTCGCGGCCGGCGCGCGCCCCCTGCTCTTCGGCGTCGTCGCGCTCTTCCTCGGCGCGCTGGCCGTCCTGCAGTACCTGGCCGGGCCCGTGTCGGGGAGCGGCGGCGCACCGGCCGGGGCCACCGCCCTCGGGGTGCTGCTCCTGCTGGCCCGGCTGCTCACCGTCCACGGCTTCCCCGAGCCGGCCGCCACCGGACTCGCCGCCGCGGTCGCGGTGGAGGCGGCGGCGCCGGCCCTGATCCTGGCCGGCCGGCTACCCGGTCTCGACGCTGTGGCCCGCCCGGTCCGCGCGCTGATCGAGGCGGGCGGCACCGGGGCCGTCCCCGCGCTGGCCTGCGGCGCGGCCGCCCTCGGCCTGCTGATCACCGCCACCCTCGCCCTTGCCAGGGCATCCGCCCACACCGCCCCCTGAGGCGGCCCCACGATCCCGTCCGCGGAGCCGACGCCGCGGACGCGCCCCAACCGAACCGTACGCATCGAACCGTACGGAACAGCCACAAGGAGACCCACCGACATGACCCTCCAATCCCCCGCACCGGCAACCCGCCGTCGGCCCCATGGCGGAGGCGGTGCGCGATGAGGGTGCTGCTGCTCGGAGCCAACGGATTCATCGGCCGGTTCGTGGCCGACCGGCTGCTCGCCGACCCCGCCGTCCACCTCACGGCGCTCGGCCGCGGCGACGACGCCGACGTACGGTTCGACCTCGCCACCGGCAGCCCCGGAGCGCTCACCCGCTTCCTGGACGCCGTCCACCCCGGAGTCGTCGTCAACTGCGCCGGAGCGACCCGCGGCGGCGCCCGCGACCTCACCCGGCACAACACCGTCGCCGTCGCCACCGTCTGCGAGGCCATGCGGCGCAGCCGCTGCACCGCCCGGCTGGTCCAGGTCGGCTGCGCCTCGGAGTACGGCCCCTCGCAGCCCGGCTCCTCCACGGCGGAGGACGCCATCCCGCGCCCCGGCGGCCCGTACGGCGTCAGCAAGCTCGCCGCCACCGAACTGGTCCTGGGCTCCGGCCTCGACGCGGTCGTGCTGCGGGTCTTCTCACCGGTCGGCCCCGGCACCCCCGCGGGCTCCCCGCTCGGCCGGCTCGCCGAGGCCATGCGCCGCACCATGCAGTCCGGCGACGGCGAACTGAAGCTCAGCGGCCTCGGCGTGCAGCGCGACTTCGTGGACGTGCGGGACGTGGCGCGGGCGGTGCACGCCGCCTCCCTCTCCGCCGCGCAGGGCGTCGTCAACATCGGCACCGGGCGGGCCGTACGGCTGCGCGACGCGGCGGCCGTCCTCGCCAAGGTCGCCGGATACGCCGGCGCGCTCCACGAACTGGACACGCCCCCCGCCCGGCTGCCCATCGGCGCCCCCCGGACCTCCGCCGAAGCCGTCATCGAGCACCTCTCGGCCACGCCGTCCCCGTACCCGGACGGCTGCGGCGCCTGGCAGCAGGCGGACGTCCGCACCGCCCGCGACCGGCTCGGCTGGCGCCCCCGGATCAACCTGGAGGAGTCGCTCGCCGACATCTGGATGGAGGCGGCGTGCCGTATCTGACCCGGCCCGGCACCGCGCGGCGTGCCGCCGGTACCGACGGGCCGGGCCTCGGCATCCCCGGCTGCGCGCACCCGCTGCTCGCCCCGGCCGAGTGGGCCGAACTGGCCCGCCCCGGCACGCCGCTGCACTGGGCGGTGCTGGACGTCGACAACGGCCCCGGCAGCAGGCCCGACCCGCACTGCCTGGAGGCGGCGGGCCGGCTGCGCAACGCCCGCG
>NZ_JAKRGC010000556.1 GCF_022347745.1 Streptomyces sp. OfavH-34-F | reverse complement strand
GCTACTACGTCCGCTGGCGGGTCACCACCGCCAAGGGCCCCGGCGGCTACGTGCAGTCGCTCGCCTTCCCCTCACCCGTCGGCAGCGAGTCGCCCGTCATCGTGCGCTACGCCTTCGACGCCGGCCCGCCAGGACCCGGCCCTCCTCGTCGACCAGCTCAACGGGATCTCCCTGCCCATCCCGGACGGCTGGGAGCGCCCCGAGCGCACCTCCGGGCAGCTCCTCACCATGCGGACGAAGAACTCCTACGCATGCCCCGGCGCCTCCAGCGCGTACTGCTACCGAGGCACGGTCACCACCCGGACCCCCGGCGGCACCGACGCCACCACGCCCCGGGCCCTCGCCGAGGAGGACATCACCGACGCCGCCGACCGCGCCTACGAGGAGGACCTCGTCGGCCGGCGCGTCCACGGCGGCATCACCGCGCACCGGCAGATCGCCGCGGGCGCGGTCACGGTGGCCGGACGCAGCGGCTACTACGTCCGCTGGCGGGTCACCACCGCCAAGGGCCCCGGCGGCTACGTGCAGTCGCTCGCCTTCCCCTCACCCGTCGGCAGCGAGTCGCCCGTCATCGTGCGCTACGCCTTCGACGCCGGCCCCGACGGACCCCCGCCGTCCCTCATGGACACGCTCACCCGGGGCATCCGCCCCCTCGGCGGCGACGCGAAGGACGACGAGGGCGCCGGCAGCGCCATCGAGCACACCCACTAGAGGAACGTACGGCCCTCGCCCCGGTACGTCGGCACCGTCGCGGTGACCCGGTCGCCCTCGATCAGGTGCAGCGCGTCGAACCGCTCGCACAGCTCACCGGCCTTCGCGTGCCGGAACCACACCTTGTCGCCGATCAGCAGATCGTCGGCCGGCGCGCCCAGCAGCGGGGTCTGCACCTCACCCGGCCCCTCCTGCGGGTCGTAGCGCAGCCCCTCCGGGAGGTACGGGACCGGCAGCCGGTCCGCCCCGGCCGCGCCCGACGCCGGATAGCCGCCCCCGAGCACCGTCACCACACCCACCCCGGGGCGCCGCACCACCGGCTGCGCGAACAGGGCGGCCGGGCGCGCGGTGAACGACGTGTAGTTGTCGAACAGGCGCGGCACGTACAGCCCCGAACCGGCGGCGATCTCCGTCACCGCGTCCTCCGCCGCCGTGTGCTGCACACTGCCCGTGCCGCCGCCGTTCACGAACTCCAGGTCCGGCGCCACGGCCCGGACCGCCCGCACCACCTCGGCCCGCCGCGCCGCCAGCTCCCTGCGGGCCGCCGCCTGCATCAGCCGGATCGCCCGCGACCGCAGCGGACGGCCCGCCACCGCGTCGCCGACGCCCGCGATGTGCCCCTCGTACGCCATCAGGCCCACCAGCCGGAAACCCGGCCGCCGGACCACGGACCTGGCCAGCTCCGCCAGCTCGGCCGGGGAGCGCAGCGGCGAGCGCAGGGCGCCGATGCGGACCCGGCCGCCGAGCATCCGCAGCGAGGTGTCCAGCTCCAGGCAGACCCGGATCTCCTGGGAGCCGCCCGCCCGCGCCGCGTCGATCAGATCCAGCTGGGAGACGTCGTCCACGATCACCGTCACGGCGGCGGCGAGCTTCGGATCGGCGGCCAGCTCGGCACAGGCCGACCGGTCGGCGGACGGATAGGCCAGCAGCACGTCCTCGAAGCCTGCGCGGGCCAGCCACAGCGACTCCGCCAGCGTGAACGACATGATCCCGGCGAAGCCCGGCCGCGCCAGCACCCGCTCCAGCAGCGCCCGGCACCGCACCGACTTGCTCGCCACCCGGACCGGCTTGCCCCCGGCCCGGCGTACGAGATCGTCGGCGTTGGCGTCGAACGCCTCCAGATCGACGACGGCGACGGGGGCGTCGAGATGCGCGGTGGCCCGGTCGTAACGGGCCCGGTCGGCGGCACGGGCAGTCATGGCCGCAGCTTGCCAGACCCTCGTACTGATGGGTAGGGGGAAGATCCGTGCAGATCCGCCGGTGTCCGGGCGGCCCGCTCCCGCCGGGACCACCGCAGCCCGTAGAGTGGCGCGCACGCGGCGAGCGGGGACCGCGCGCGGTACGGAACGGATCAGGGGGACGCATGAGTACCGAAGCGCGACGCGCCCCCCAGCCGCCCCGCCCGACCACCCCGCCGCGCCCCTCCCAGCCCCCG
>NZ_JAKRGC010000555.1 GCF_022347745.1 Streptomyces sp. OfavH-34-F | reverse complement strand
CGGGGCGCCTGCGCGGGCGGGGCGAACGACGGGGCCGCGGCCTGCGGCGGCGCGGCGGCCGGGGTCTCCTCGGCGACCTCGCCGCCGAAGTTCTTCAGCAGCGCCTCCAGACCGCCGTCGAAACCCTGGCCCACGGCGGCGAACCGCCAGACGTCCTTCAGGTAGAAGTCCCCGAGCATGACCGCGCGCTCGGTGCTGAACTCGGAGCCGGTGAACGCGTACCGGACGACTTCCTCGCCGCCCGCCACGATCCGGATGTAACCGGGCCCGACCTGGGACATCTGCCCGGCACCGTCCACCGTCGCGGTGAACGAGAGCTTGTGGATGTGGGCCGGAATGCGGTCCAGGGTGACGCGGAACGACTCGGTGTCACCGGCCTGCGCGCCGAGGAGCTGAATGGACTCCTCCGGGGACTTCGGCTGATTGAAGAAGATGAAATACCGGTCGTCGGAGAGCTGCTCATTGGCATCGAGTCCGAAGCAGCTGATGTCAAAACTCAGCCCCGGTCCGGCGATCTGCACCCCTACGTACAGGTCCGTCCCCGGTGTGAGATCGCTGATCTTGGCCTTGTGGCCGCGTTGGAATTCCCTGGCCATGCGTAACGACCGTCCCCCATCCGGAAGGTGAATGCGTCGCGTCAGGCTATCCGCAAACTCCGGCCCCGGGCGAAGCCGGTACAGACCCGGTACAGAAACACCGGACTCCGCTCACCCGGTGCCACCACACGTCACTCGCCGCGCGCGGCCGGCAGCTGCGGCAGCCGTCCGGCCGCCGCCACGCCCTCCAGGTAACCGCGGGCCCGCTCGGTGCGCGGGTAGGCGTCCAGCAGGCGCCAGAACCGCGGCCCGTGCCCCGGCACCAGGAGGTGCGCCAGCTCGTGGACCAGTACGTAGTCCACGACGTACTCCGGCATGCCCTGCAGGCGGTGCGACAGCCGGATGCTGCCCTCGGCCGGGGTGCAGGAGCCCCACCGGGTGTTCTGGTTGGTCACCCACCGCACCGACGCGGGCATCGCCCGGCCCCCGAAGTACTGGGCGGACAGCCGCTCCGCCCGCTCGGCCAGCTCGGTGTCGCCGGGGATGCGCCGGCTCTCCTGGGCGGCGAGCTTGCCCAGCATCACATCCACCCAGCGCCGCTCCTCGGCCTCCGACATCCGGGCCGGGATGAGCACGATCGTGCGGTCGCCCTCGCGATACGCGGAGACGGTTCTGCTGCGGCGGGCGCTCCTGCGGACCTCGACCGCGCTCGTCGCCGGGGCGCGGCGGGCCGGGTCGGCACCGCGCCGTCGCGATCCGGCATCGGGCACGGCAGGCTCCCCGGCCAGGCCGGGCGACGGGTCTGCTGGCATGCTCCGACGTTACCCGCTGCACCTGCGGGAAGTCCCGCCTCCGGCACGGTTCACCGTGATCGGCTCCACACCATGCACCATTTGAACGACTAATACCCCGCGCCTGTGGATAACTTTCCGCACGTTCCGGCGGGCGGCCGCATTCTGGCAATGGAACGCGTACAGCCGTCACACAGCGGCCACACAGACCGGGGGAAGCCGTGCATCCGATGTTGAAGCCCGCACTGCGCCGCGCATGGCGGGACGGGGACACCGTGCAATTCGGAGTGACGCCCGCACACGCGGTGAAGGTCGGCCCGATGGATATCGCGACGGGATGTTTCATGGAACTGCTCGACGGCACCAGAGGCATGGCCCTGTTGCACGAGGAGGCGAGAGCCATGGACCTGAGCGAGCGCCATGTGGACACGCTGGTGATGCGGCTGACGGACGCGGGTCTGGTGGACGACGTACGGGCGGGCGGCCCGGCGGCCGACGCGCTGCGCGACCGGGCGGACGTCCTGGAGCGCCACCGCCCGGATCTGGCATCGCTCTCCGTGGTACACCCCGAGCCCGGTGGCGCGGCGCGCAGACTGGCGGCCCGCCGCTCGATGCGGGTGCAGGTGCGGGGCGCGGGCCGGGTCGGTGCGACCGTCGCCTCGGTGCTCTCCGGGGCCGGGGTGGGCCGGGTCGAGGTGCTGGACGGTGGCTGTACGGAGCCGGGCGATGTGGCGCCGGGCGGGCTGCCGGCCTCGGCGGTCGGGGAGCGCCGCGACCAGGCGGCCCGGCAACTGGTCCGCCGCGCCGCGCCCGGTCCGGG
>NZ_JAKRGC010000554.1 GCF_022347745.1 Streptomyces sp. OfavH-34-F | reverse complement strand
GGGCCGCTGCGGACGACGGTGCCGTCGGCCCGGTCGGCGAGCACGTCCGGCGCCGGGCAGGAGCAGGCACCCCCGGCGCCTGGATGGGCGGCCCGGTGCGCGAGATCGCCGAGCGCGCGTACGAGTGCGGTGTTCACGGTCTCCCCCGGTGCGACGGACGGCCCGACGGCGCGGGCGTCCTTCCGGCGCGCTGCCGGAACGAGGCGGGCCGGTGGCGGCGCCCCGCGCAGAGCGTACGCGGCACGGAGCCCGGGCGGGGGTTCGGTCCGCCGTCCTGTTTTCGGGCAGCGCGTTGTCCGGCCAGCTCCCCAGCTGGCCGGACAAACGCTGCCGTCCGCCGCACCCCCGTCCCCACGGGGTTGTTGGCCGGATGTCCCGGTCCGGACCGCTCTTCCGGACCCGGGGCGCCGCTCAGCGCCCCAGCATCACGCCCACGGACGACGCCTGTGTGACCACTGCTTCCCAGCCGCCGAAGACGACGACGAGCAGGGCCGCCAGGGGAAGGACCATGGCCGTCGCCACCAAGGGGTGACGGCGGCCGGACGACGGGCGGCTGCCGAACGCGGCGTACGCCCTGCGTCCTCGCGTGCGGACAACCGTCCGCGCTGCCGTGTCCGCCATGGTTCCTCTCCTGGTCCGATGTGGGGCGGCGGGCGTGTGACCTCGGGGGACGAGTGCGACGCCCGCCGCTTGGACTCAACATTAGGGATTCGGGGGGCGGGCGGCGTCATGCCCGCGTACCGAATCCCGGGCCTCCCGGAGGATGAGCCGTGCGTGGTCGGCGTACTCCCCTGGGTGGAGACGGGACTACGCGGGGTTGGGGTCTTCCCGGAGGGGACGTTCGGAGACATCCTCTCTCGGTACCGGTTGTTCGACCAGGGCCAGCACCCTGGTCGCCATGAAGCGGGCCGTGCGCACCACGGCCCCGTTCCTGGTGACTTCACTCACTTCGACCACACCCCGGCGGACGGCTGTCTCCACCCTGCGGCCGGCTCTGGACGCCACCACCTCGTAGGTCCGGGTGCTGTCCCCGGCGTCCACGACTATCTCGACCCGATCGCCCTTCACTGATCCAATCCCCCTTCTGCGACTGACCCTTGAGATCTCGCACGGGCCGGGGCGCCTGGATCCGCGGCTCCCTGACCACTTCTCAAGTTTCGCATCCGGCACTGACAATCGAATCCCCCGCGAGGGCGCGGCCTCTGAGCGCCCCGGCCGACGGGTACGTAAGCTGTGCCTCGTCAGGCGTACCAGGCAGCGGGGATGGGCAGACATGGCGATGATGCGGCTCCGGCGCGAGGACCCGCGTGTCGTCGGCTCGTTCAGGCTGCACCGGCGGCTCGGGGCCGGCGGGATGGGCGTCGTCTACCTGGGCTCGGACCGGCGCGGCCAGCGGGTCGCGCTCAAGGTGATCCGCCCGGACCTGGCGGAGGATCAGGAGTTCCGTTCGCGGTTCGCACGGGAGGTGTCCGCCGCCCGGCGCATCCGCGGCGGGTGCACGGCCCGGCTGGTGGCCGCCGATCTGGAGGCGGACCGTCCCTGGTTCGCCACGCAGTACGTGCCGGGCCCGTCGCTGCACGACAAGGTGGCCGAGGAGGGCCCGCTGTCGGCGGCCGAGGTCGCCTCGATCGGGGCGGCGCTCTCCGAGGGTCTGGTGGCGGTGCACGAGGCCGGGGTGGTCCACCGGGATCTCAAGCCCTCGAACATCCTGCTCTCCCCCAAGGGCCCCCGCATCATCGACTTCGGGATCGCCTGGGCGACGGGCGCCTCCACGCTGACGCACGTCGGTACGGCGGTGGGCTCGCCCGGCTTCCTGGCGCCCGAGCAGGTGCGGGGCGCCGCGGTGACCCCGGCGACGGACGTGTTCTCGCTGGGCGCGACGCTCGCGTACGCGGCGATGGCGGACTCCCCGTTCGGGCACGGCAGTTCCGAGGTCATGCTCTACCGGGTGGTGCACGAGGAGCCGCAGCTGTTCGATGTGCACGACGCGCTGGCGCCGCTGGTGAGCGCCTGTCTGGCGAAGGACCCGGAGGAGCGCCCGAGCACGCTGCAGCTGTCGATGCGGCTCAAGGAGATCGCGGCCCGCGAGGCCAAGGGGCTGCACGAGAGCCGGTCGCCGCTCCAGCGCTCCCCCCACGAGGCGGACCGGCCGACCGGCCGGCTGGACGGCCCGTACACGGAGCAGCAG
>NZ_JAKRGC010000553.1 GCF_022347745.1 Streptomyces sp. OfavH-34-F | reverse complement strand
GGGGGCGGGCCCCCGCCGTTCGCCGCCCAGGCCCGCCCGCCGCAGATCCTCGGCGGACGCCCCGTCACCCACCCGCGCCCCGATTGCGACGACCGCGACCGGTGCCCGGTTTTGCGCGGCCGCCGCCCCGGCCCGCCGCCGCGCCGGGGGCCGGGGCACACCGGCCCGCCCCGGCACGTCGGGATGGTCCACCACCAGATGCGCGTTGGTCCCGCCGAAGCCGAACGCGCTCACCGCCGCCCGCCGCGCCCCGGTCCACTCCTCCGGCTCCGTCAGCACCCGCAACGGCGTACCCGACAGCAGCTCCAGCGGACGACCCGCCCCCGGCGTCGCCGGACGCACCCCGGCACCGAGCGCGCCGAGCACCTTCAGCAGCCCGGCCATGCCCGCCGAGGCCAGCAGATGCCCCACGTTGGCCTTCACCGAGCCGATCGGCACATCGTCCGCTGCCCCGAAGACCTCGGCCGCCGCCCGCGCCTCCACGGCGTCCCCGACCGGCGTCCCCGTCGCATGGCACTCGACCAGCCCCACCGACTCGGGCGCCACGCCCGCCGCCTCGTACGCCAGGCGCATCGCCCGCACCTGGCCCTCCCCGGACGGCCCGACCAGCCCGGCGCCCCGCCCGTCGTTGGAGAGCCCCGCGCCCCGGATCACCCCGAACACCGGAGCCCCGGCGGCCCTGGCGTCGGCCAGCCGCATCAGCGCCACGAACCCGGCACCCTCGCCGTGCACCAGCCCGTCCGCCTCCTGCCGGAGCGGGCGGGAGCGCCCCGTACGGCTGGTCGCGGACAGGGCGCAGAACCCGACGTGCAGATAGAGGGGGTCGGGCCGGCTGACCGCACCGGCCAGCATCACGTCCGCCGAGCCGTCGTGCAGCCGGTCGCACGCCAGCTTCACCGCGTACAGCGACGACGCACAGGCCGCGTCCAGCGACCAGGCGCCCGCGCCGAGCCCCAGCGCCCGCGCCGCGAACACGGCCGGCAGCCCGGACGAGAAGCGGTTGCGGGCGTCGGGACGCGTCCGGCGCGCGCCCCGCAGCAGCGCGTCACGGAGTTCCGGCCGCTGCTCCGACAGCCACACGTGCTCGGCGAAGGCGGCCCCCGTCTGCGTCGGGTACGACAGGTTCCCCAGCACCAGCCCCCCGCGCGGCAGCGGACCGGAGCGGCCCGCCTCCGCGAGCGCCTGCCGCGCCCCGTACAGCACCCAGTGGAACAGCGGGTCCAGGCCGCTGATCTCCTGCGGCCCGACCGCGAAGCCGCGCGGGTCGAAGACGGACTCGAACCCCTCGACGTAGCCGGCGACCTCCGTCCAGGTGCGGTCGGCGCAGTCGTCCACCGAGCCCATGACCCAGCGGCGCGGCACCCGCCAGCGCCCCGCCGGAGCGGGCGACAGGCTGGTACGCCCCGCCGCGATGTTCGCCCAGAACGTGTCCGGGTCCAGCGCGCCGGGCAGCACACAGCCCCGGCCGACGACGGCGATCGGTTCGAAA
Organism: Streptomyces sp. OfavH-34-F; assembly: GCF_022347745.1. Lineage (GTDB taxonomy): Bacteria > Actinomycetota > Actinomycetes > Streptomycetales > Streptomycetaceae > Streptomyces. Next base: position 719 of record NZ_JAKRGC010000553.1, on the reverse strand, counting down.
TCCATAGGGGCACTCACTCGGACGGCAGCGGGCGGGGGACGGCGGAGACCGGGCGGGGAAGGGGCGTCAGGACGGGCGGCGCACCAGTTCCACACCGAGCAGTTCCAGCAGCACCCGCCCGTCCGGACCGATCAGCGCCGCGTCGCAGCGCGCCCCCGTGTCGTGCGCCTTCCGCCCGCGCACCACGCACCGCACCTCACCGTCCACCGGGCCGCGCCGGTGCACACGGCACTCGGCGACGGCCATCGGCAGTGTCCCGGCCCCCAGCACCTCCTGCGCCCAGAGCAGGCAGAGCTGCAGGGCACCGTCCGCCGCGGCGGCGTCCAGCGCCCAGTGCGCGCCGGGCCACTCCAGCGCGCGCAGCCCCGCGACGACCCCCTCGGCACCGTGCTCCGAGACCCCGCCGACCGCACGCAGCGCCCGGAACCGGGGGCCGTGGAACAGGGCCGTCCCCACGTACGGTCCGGCCGTGCCGAGCGGCTTCACACCCTCGGGCGTCTCCCAGACGTCCGGAGCCACCAGGCCGTCCCCGTTCTCCAGCACCGCCCTGTAGTACGCCGTACCGTCCTCGCCCCGCAGTTCGGCGTCCAGCCCGGAGGGCGAGCCGGGCGCGCCCCGCCCGGCGAGCACGGTCAGCCGGTGGCCCGCCCCCGCCAGCCGGGGCAGCGCACACGTCCGGTACACGCGCAGCTCCCGCACGACGAGCGGACCGGCGGCCG
>NZ_JAKRGC010000552.1 GCF_022347745.1 Streptomyces sp. OfavH-34-F | reverse complement strand
GGCGCGTCGACCGGGCCGCCCGCCAGGGCGGTGGTCCGCCCGCGCAGCCGGGCCGCCAGCAGGTGCGGGGGCAGCAACCGCAGGCGCAGGGCGGCGAGTTCCAGGGCGAGCGGCAGCCCGCCGAGCAGGGTGCAGATCTCCGCCACGGCCGCCGCGTTCTCCGGGGTCAGCGCGAACGACGGGTCGGCGTCCCGCGCCCGCCGCGCGAACAGCGCCACCGACGCCACGGGGTGCGGGTCCTGTCCGCCGTCGCCCGCGTCGCCGGGTACGGGCAGCGGGGCGAGGGGCAGCAGCTGCTCCCCGTACACCCCGAGCGGTTCCACCCCGGTGGCCAGCACGACCACGCCCGGCTCGGCGCGGCCCTCGCCCGGCTCGCCGCCACACCCCCGGCCCGCCTCCTCGCCCGGCCCGAACGCGCCGCGCTGGACGCCCTGTCGGACCGGCTGTCCGCCCGTACGCTCGACGGCTTCGTTCGCCCGCTGCTCACCGCGCTGCTCAGCGACCCGGACCTCACCACCTCCAGCCGGTGCGCCGACCTCGCCCTGCGCTCCTACGCGAGCGGGCGGCTGTGTGTACCGGAAGGCGGTGCGGGGACGCTGCCGGCGCTCCTCGCCGCTTCCCTCCCGCCCGGCACCGTGCGCACCGGGGTGCACGTCACATCCGCCGACATCACCTCCGTCCGCACCAAGGAGCACGGCGAACTGGCGTGCCGGTCCCTGCTGGTGGCGACCGGGGCGAGCGCGGCGGCCGAGCTGCTGCCGGGGCTGCGCCTGCCGTCCTTCCACCCGGTGACCGTGCTCCACCACACCGCGCCGGAGCCGCCGCCCACCGGCGCCTCGCTGCTCCTGGACGCCGACCGGTCCGGCCCGGTCGCCCACACCGCCGTGATGAGCGCGGTCGATCCGGCCCGGGCCCCGCGCGGCCGGACGCTGATCAGCTCCACGGTCCTCGGCGCCCCGCCCGACGACCTCGACCGCACCGTCCGCGCCCATCTCGCCGCGCTGTACGGCGTGCCCACCGGCGGCTGGGAGCTGCTGGCCGCCCACCACGACCCGGAGGCGGTGCCCGCGATGCCGGCGCCGCACGACCCGCAGCGGCCGGTCCGGGTCCTCGCGGGCCTCTACGTGTGCGGCGACCACCGCGACACCGGCACCGTGCAGGGGGCCCTGGCCTCGGGCGCCCGCGCCGCCGCCTCGATCCTGCACGACCTGGGCGTGCGCCCGGCCCACGGACCGGCCCAGGCCCTGCCCGAGGCGGCCTGAGCGCGGTTCAGCCCAGGGCCGCGACCCGCTCGCGGTAGCCGCGGACGGCGGCGGCGTCCCGGAAGGGTTCGAGGCGCCGCTCGAAGTCCCGGACGTACTCGGCGGCGCGCACGGAACGCATCTCGGCCGCCTGCTGGGCGGCCTCCGCGCCCAGCCGGCACGCCTGGTCCAGCTCCCCGAGCCCCAGCCGGGCGGAGGCCAGCACCACCCGGCAGAACAGCCGGCTCCGGGCGTACGCGGGGGCCCGCAGCTGGAGCGCGCGCTCGGCGTACTGGGCGGCGGTCCGGTACTGCTGGAGGTCGCGGTGGCAGTGCCCGAACTCGTCGGCGAGCTGCGCCTCGTCGAAGTGGCGCGCCCAGTGCGGCACCTCGTCGCCGGGGCGGGCGGTCTCCAGGGCGCGCTCGGCCCGGGCGAGGGAGGCCGTGCACGCCTTGGCGTCGCCGAGCACCGCGTGCCCGCGCGCCTCCACCGCGTGCAGCAGGGCGAGGACGGTGTGGGGTGCGGCCGATCCGATGCCCTGCTGGGCGACCCGCGCCAGCTGGACCGCTTCCCGGCCGTGCGCGAGGTAGACCGCCTGGCGGCTCATGGTGATCAGGACGTAGCTGCCGTAGGCCCGGTCGCCGGCCGCCTGGGAGAGCCGCAGCGCCTGGACGAAGTAGCGCTGGGCGAGCCCGTGCGCCGCGATGTCGTACGAGGTCCAGCCGGCCAGCCTGGTCAGGTCGGCGGCGGCCGCGAACAGCCGCCGTCCGGTCGCCTCCCCGTACGTGCCGCGCAGCATCGGTTCCGTCTCGTGCTCCAGATACCGCACGAGGGCCTGCCGGGCGTGCCCGCCGCCGTAGGCGTGGTCCAGGGTGCGGAACAGTTCGGCGACCGACCGGAGCGCGGCCACGTCCCCCTCGCCGACCCGGAGCACCGGGCCCCGCTCGGTCTGCCGCTGGCGGGGCACGCCCGCGCCGGCC
>NZ_JAKRGC010000551.1 GCF_022347745.1 Streptomyces sp. OfavH-34-F | reverse complement strand
GGCTGCGGGTGCGGCTCGGCGGCCGGCCGGTGCTGGACTCGATCGACCTGACGGCGTACGCGGGCGAGGTGCTGGCCCTGGTCGGTCCGAACGGGGCCGGGAAGTCCACGCTGCTGGCCGCGCTCGCCGCCGACCTGCCGGCCGGGAGCGGGACCGTGCGCATCGACGGGCGGCCGGTCACCGCCTGGTCCGCGGCCGAACTGGCCCTGCGCCGCGCGGTCCTCCCCCAGTCGGCGGCCCTCGCCTTCCCGTTCCCGGTGGAGGAGGTCGTCCGGATGGGCCGGGCGCCCTGGGCCGGGACGGACCGGGCCGGCGAGGACGAGGCGGCGGTGGCGTCGGCGATGGCGGCCACCGAGGTCACCGCGTTCGCCGGGCGGCCGTTCTCGGCGTTGTCCGGGGGCGAGCGGGCCCGGGTCGCGCTGGCCCGGGTGCTGGCGCAGCGCGCTCCGCTGCTGCTGCTCGACGAGCCGACCGCCGCGCTGGACCTGCGCCACCAGGAACTGGTGCTGCGGATCTGCCGGGAGCGGGCGGCGGCCGGGGACGCGGTGGTGGTCGTCCTGCACGACCTGGGGTTGGCCGCCGCGTACGCGGACCGGGCGGCGGTGCTGCACGAGGGGCGGATCGCGGTGGCGGGCCCGCCGGCCGAGGTGTTCTCGGGCGAGCTGCTGGGAGCGGTGTACCGGCAGCCGGTGGAGGTGTTCCCGCACCCCCGGACCGGGGTGCCGCTGGTGGTGCCGGAACGCACCCCGTGAACCGCTTTTTGCCTGTGCTTTGCCTGTGCGGGGTTCGTCCATGGGTCGACCGTGACCGTGCCGTTCCCGGACCCCGCGCAGTGAGAGCTGAATCACGGCACGGGTGGGTATCGGGCAGGTAAGCCTCGATTAAGTTAGGTCCGCCTCACCCGCCTTTGTCCGGCCCTTCTCCCCCACTCCTTCATCCTCATGTGGAGCCCAAATGCGCGCCGTTCGTCTCTCCGTCGTCACCGCTGCCGCCACCGCGGCCGCTCTGGCCGCCGTCACGGGATGCTCCGCGAAGAGCGACGGGAAGGGCGAGGGAGCCGTCGAGGTCGTCGCCAAGGACGACGCCTGCGAGGTCTCCAAGACCAAGCTGCCGGCCGGTCACATCGAGCTGGCCGTGCAGAACAAGGGCTCCAAGGTCACCGAGGTCTACATCCTCTTCCCGGACGACCGCATCGTCGCCGAGCGCGAGAACATCGGCCCCGGCACCAAGGCCACCATCACGGCCGAGATCAAGGCCGGCTCCTACGAGATCGCCTGCAAGCCCGGCATGAAGGGCCACGGCATCCGGCAGAAGATCGAGGTCAGCGGCGGCAAGGCGGTCAAGCGCAGCCCCGAGATGGACAAGGCCGTCGCCGCGTACCGCACCTATGTGCAGGCGCAGGCCGACCAGACGCTGCCGAAGGCGAAGGTCTTCACCGACGCCGTCGCCGCGGGCGACGTCGAGGCCGCGAAGAAGGCGTACGCCGACTCCCGCATCGGCTGGGAGCGCACCGAGCCGGTCGCCGAGTCCTTCGGTGACATCGACCCCAAGGTCGACGTCCGCGAGGACGGCCTGGAAGAGGGCCAGAAGTGGACCGGCTGGCACCGCCTGGAGAAGGCGCTGTGGCAGGACAAGAAGCTGGGCGCCGAGGAGAAGGCGCTCGGCCCGGTCCTCTACAAGGACCTGGTGGACTGGCAGAAGCGGGTCGGCACCGCCGACATCACCCCGACCTCGATGGCCAACGGCGCCAAGGAGCTGCTGGACGAGGTCGCCACCGGCAAGGTCACCGGTGAGGAGGAGCGCTACAGCCACACCGACCTGGTCGACTTCAAGGCCAACGTCGAGGGCGCCGAGCAGTCCTACAAGCTGCTGAAGCCGATCGCGGCCAAGAACGACCCCGCGCTCACCGAGTCCCTCGACAAGCGGTTCGCCGAGCTGAACAAGCTGCTGGAGAAGTACCGCAAGGACACCACCACGTACGAGTTCACCTCCTACGACAAGGTCGGCAAGGCGGAGCGCAAGGAGCTGTCGGACGCCGTCAACGCCCTGGCGGAGCCGCTGTCCAAGCTGGCCGCCGCGGTGACGAAGTAACGACGCGGGAGGAGCCGGAATGAGCGAGGAGAAGCGCCGCACGTCCGGCGGGGACGCCCCGTCGCGGCGGGCGCTGCTGGGCTGGGGCGGGGCCGGGCTCGCGCTCGGCGCCGCGGCCGGCTTCCTGGTGGCCTTCGGGGTACGCGAGAC
>NZ_JAKRGC010000550.1 GCF_022347745.1 Streptomyces sp. OfavH-34-F | reverse complement strand
CGCGGCGGCCGGGGCCCGCCCCCGCCCGGTCAGCGGCCGGCCGCCGCGAGGGCGTCGTCGATGCCCGGCTCCCGGGGCCCCAGGAAGTGCGGGTCCGGCTTGAACAGGGCGTCGAACGCGGCCTTCCCCGCCGCGGCCACCTCCCGCGTCCCGCCGTAGTACCAGGTCGCGTCGTGCTTGGCGTCGACCCCGACCCCGTAGGCGTCGATGCCCGCCGCCCGGCACAGCGCGATGGCGCGGCGGATGTGGAAGCCCTGGCTCACCAGCACCGCCCGGTCGACGCCGAAGATCCGCTTCGCCCGCACGCACGAGTCCCAGGTGTCGAAGCCCGCGAAGTCGCTGACGATCCGGTCGTCCGGCACGCCCTTCCCGACCAGGAACGTCCGCATCGCGTCCGGCTCGTCGTACTCCGCCCGGCTGTTGTCCCCGGTCACCAGGACCACCTTCACCTTGCCGTCCCGGTACAGCGCGGCGGCCGTCCGCAGCCGGTTCGCGAGGTACGGGGACGGCTTCCCGTTCCACAGCCCGGCCCCGAACACCACCGCGACCTGCCGGGCCGGCACGTCCTGGACGGTCCTGACCCGGGGGTCGGCCACCGCGTGCAGCCAGGTCGCGGGCGCGAGCGCCAGCACACAGACCGCCATCAGCCCCTGCACCGCCCGCCGCCGCCCCCGCCGGGTGCGCGGCAGCCGGGGCCGCAGCCGGGCCACCGCCCCGCGCAGCGCGGCGGCGGCCCCGCGCAGGCGGTCAGTGCGCGGACGTTCACCGCCCGCCCGTCCGGCCCCCGGCGTCCGCCGTATCCGTGCCCTCACGTCCCCGCCCCCACTCGTGCGCCTCCGGTACCGGGGCGCGTACCGCCCCGCTTCCCAGGACGAGCGGACGGCCGAAAGGGTTCTCCGTCCGGCCGGCGCGGCCCGCGTACCATCGGGCGATGTCCCTCCCGCGGCTGATCGCCTCCGACCTCGACGGCACCCTCCTGCGCCGTGACGGCTCCCTCTCCCCCCGCACCCTGCGTGCCCTGCGCACGGCCGAGGAGGCGGGCACGGAGATCGTCGTCGTGACCGCCCGGCCGCCCCGCTTCGTGGACCGGCTGGCCGGCGCCACCGGGCTCACCGGCACGGCGGTGTGCAGCAACGGCGCCCTCGTCCACGACCTGGCGACCCGCACAGTGGTCTCCTCCGACGTCCTGCCCATGGCCGTCGCCCGGCAGGTCGCCACCGCGCTCGCCGCCGCCGTCCCCGGCCTCGGCTTCGCCCTGGAGACCGGCGACCACGTCCTGTACGAACCGGCCTACCGGCTGCGCCTGTCCGAGGACGCGGGCGCCGAAGTGCCGGTGGCCTCCCTCGCCGACCTCTGGCTCACCGAGGCCCCCGTCACCAAACTGCTCGCCTGGTCGGACCGGCTCGACGCGGACACCCTGCTGGCCGCCGCCCGCGAGGGCGCCGGGGACACGGTCCAGCTGACCCACTCCGGCGGGCGCGGCCTGCTGGAGATCAGCGCGCCCGGCGTCCACAAGGCCGGCGCGCTCGCGGCCCTGTGCGCGGCCCGGGGCATCGAGGCGGCGGACGTCATCGCGTTCGGCGACATGCCCAACGACCTCACGGTCCTGACCTGGGCCGGGACGGGCTACGCCATGGCCAACGCCCACCCTTCGGTGCTCGCCGCCGTACCGACCCACGCCCGGTCCAACGAGGAGGACGGGGTGGCCCAGGTCATCGAGCACCTGTTCGCGGCGCGGGGCGGGGCGCACTGACGACCGGACCGCTTCCCCGGTGAGGCGGCGGAAAACGTCCGTGACCGGCGTGCAACGCCCCGGCAACGTCCGTCCGCCACCATCGGCCCATGCAGCGCACCCGTCAGCCCGCCCCCGCCCTGGTCGTCGTCGCGCACGGCAGCCGCGACCCCCGTACCCCGCGCACCGTGGCCGCACTCCTCCACCGGGTGCGCGAGCTGCGGCCGGGGCTCGACGTCCGCCTCGGACACGTGGAACTCAACGCGCCCCTGCTGCCGGACACCCTGGCCGCCCTCGGCGACCGCGAGGCCGTCCTCGTCCCGCTGCTGCTCGGGCGCGGCCACCACGTCAAGCACGACATCCCGGCGTCCGTCGCCGCCGCCCCCGCCCTGCGCGCCCGCGTCGCCCCGCCCCTCGGACCGCACCCGCTCCTCGTGGAGGCCCTGTACGACCGGCTCACCGAGGCGGGCTGGCCCGCGGCGGACCGGGGAGGCCGCGACGCCGCCGTGGTGCTGGCCGCCGCCGGATC
>NZ_JAKRGC010000054.1 GCF_022347745.1 Streptomyces sp. OfavH-34-F | reverse complement strand
GCCCGTGGACGGCGACGGCGTCCGCCCCGACCTGCTCGCCGCCGCCTTCGACGCCACCGGGGCCCGCGTCTTCGTCTGCCAGCCGCTCTTCCAGAACCCCACGGGCACCGTGCTGTCCGCGGCCCGGCGCTCCGAGGTCGTCCGGATCGCCCGGCAGGCCGGCGCCTTCGTCGTCGAGGACGACTTCGCCCGCTTCCTCGCCCACGACGACGCCGGCCCGCTGCCCCGGCCGCTGGCCGCCGACGACCCGGACGGCGTCGTCGTGCACATCCGCTCGCTCACCAAGGCCGCCTCGCCCAGCCTGCGCGTCGGCGCGCTCGCGGCCCGGGGCCCGGCCCTGGAACGGCTGCGGGCCATCCAGCTCGTGGACACCTTCTTCGTGCCCCGGCCGCTCCAGGAGACCGCGCTCGAACTGGTCGGCTCGCCCGCCTGGGGGCGGCATCTGCGGTCCGTGGCCGCCGAACTCGGGGCCCGGCGCACCGCGATGACGGCGGCGCTGCGCGAGGCGCTGCCCGGCCTCGGACTGCCGCACGTCCCGGCGGGCGGCGGCTACCTCTGGCTGAGCCTGCCCGGCTCCGAGGCCGGGCGGACGGACGAGTCCGCCATGGTCCAGGCGGCCCTGCGCGCCGGAGTGGCCGTCACACCGGGACGGCCCTACTTCGGCGCCGAGCCGCCGGCCCCGCACATCCGGCTGAGCTTCGTCTCCGTCGCCGGACCGGCCGAGCTGGCGGAGGGCGTACGCCGGCTGCGTACCGCCTGGGAGGGCACCCCGGCCGCCGCGCCGCCCGGCGACTGACCGCCTACTCGTGCGTACGGGTGTGCGACGGCACCCTTGACCGGCGGGGCGATCGGCCCCACGATCGCGGCCATGAGTGTTCGAGTCACGCTCGTCGCCGCGGCCCGCAGCTCCTCCCTGCTCGCCGAGCGCTTCGACGACGACCGGCCGCTCGACGAGGCCGGGCACCACGCCCTGCGGTGCGCGGGCCCGGCGCTGATCTCCCTGGGCACCGCCGAACTGCGCTACTGCTCGCCGACGCCGCGCAGCCGTGCCACCGGCGAGGCGCTCGGCTTCCACCCGATGGTCCAGCCGGCCCTGCGCGACTGCGACATGGGCCGCTGGCGGGGCCGCACCCTCGCCGACGTCACCGCCCGCGAGCCGGCCGCCGTGGACGCCTGGCTGGCCGACCCGCGGACGGCCCCGCACGGCGGGGAACCGCTGCTCGCCTTCATCGCCCGGATCGGCGGCTGGCTGGACACCCGGCCGGCCTGCGACGGTGCCATCGTCGCCGTCGCGGAACCGGCCGTGGTCCGGGCCGCCCTCGTCTACGCGCTGAAGGCCCCGCCGTCCTCGTACTGGAACGTGGACGTCGGCCCGCTGGCCACCGTCACCCTCACCGGGCTGCCGCGCCGCTGGAGCCTGCGCCTGGAGACCGGGGCGCGGTGAGCGGCGCGGCGGGGGCCGGTCAGCCCTCCTTCCCCGGGGCCTGGGGAACCGCCTCGGACGCGGTCGGCTGCCCGTTCGCGGTGAGGGCGGACAGGGCCTCGGCGATGGCCTGCTCGGCCGCCGCCTTGTCCAGGCCGAGGCCGCTGAGCACGCCCGAGCCGTCTTCGTGCTCCATGAGGGCCAGCAGGATGTGCTCGGTGCCGACGTAGTTGTGCCCCAGGCGCAGGGCCTCGCGGAAGGTCAGCTCCAGCGCCTTGCGCGCGTCGGCGTCGTACGGGATCAGCTCGGGGATCTCGGCGTCGGACGCCGGGGGGAGCGCCTGGGTCGCCGCCTGCCGGACGGTGTCCAGGACCACGCCCTGCGCCCGGATGAAGGCCGCCGCCAGCGCCTCGGGCTCGCTGAGCAGGCCCAGGACCAGGTGCGGGGTGCCGATCTCGGCGTTGCCGGCCGCCCGCGCCTCGTTCTGCGCCGCCATCACCACGTTCTTGGCGCGCGGGGTGAAGCGCCCGAAGCCCTGACTGGGGTCGAGCGCGGTGCCGTCGCCGGGGTCCTTGGCGACGAAGCGCTTCTGGGCCGCCTGGCGGGTCACGCCCATGCTCCTGCCGATGTCGGTCCAGGAGGCGCCGGAGCGGCGCGCCTGGTCGACGAAGTGGCCGATCAGGTGGTCGGCGACGTCGCCGAGGTGGTCGGCGGCGATGACGGCGTCCTGGAGCTGGTCCAGGGCGTCGGTGTGGACCTTCTTGATGGCCGCGATGAGGTCGTCGAGACGGACGGGTGTCGTGGGCACTACGGGATGCGTCATGTGTCAACCGTAAGTTGACAGTCTCTGGGTGTCAACCCGAAGTTGACAGTCGGAGTGGCGTGCGCCCTTCCGCACGTCCCGCGCGCCCCCCGAACGACGGAAGTGCCCCCCGAACGACGGAAGCGCCGCCCGACGCGATGCGTCGGACGGCGCTTCCGGGCGGCCGGGAAACGGCCGGCGGGGGCTCGGAATCAGAGGACCCCGGAGTCGGCGATGGTGATCTTCGCGGAGGTGCGGCCGCTCTGCGAACCGAAGGACTCGATGCGCTTGACCAGGGCCATGCTCGCCTCGTCGGCGACCTCGCCGAAGACGACGTGCTTGCCGTCCAGCCAGGAGGTCACGATGGTCGTGATGAAGAACTGCGACCCGTTGGTGTTCGGGCCGGCGTTGGCCATCGAGAGCTGACCGGGCTTGGTGTGCTTCAGCTGGAAGTTCTCGTCGGCGAACTTCTCGCCGTAGATGCTCTTGCCGCCGGTGCCGTCACCGCGGGTGAAGTCACCGCCCTGGAGCATGAACTCGGGGATGACCCGGTGGAAGGAGGAACCCTTGTAACCGAAGCCGTTCTGGCCGGTCGCCAGCTGGCGGAAGTTCTCCGCGGTCTTGGGAACGATGTCGTCGAACAGATCGAAGACGATCCGCCCGGCGGGCTCGTCGTTGATGGTGATGTCGAAGTAAACCTGGCTCGTCATACAACCATCCTGACATCCGCACGGATGTTCCCCGCGCCCACCCCTTCCGCAGCCCGCCCTCTCCGGCGCCCGGCCCTCAGACGCCGGTGCTGCCGTCGATCCGCTCGCGGAGCAGATCGGCGTGGCCGCTGTGCCGGGCGTACTCGCCGATCATGTGGTGGTGGATCCAGCGGAGGTTCACCTCGGCGCCCATGAACGGCGCCGAGTCCTCCAGCGACCGCTCGGCGCACACCGCGCGGGACACCGCGATCTCCTCCTGCCAGGCGGCCAGCGCCCCGGCGAGCCCGGTGTCCGGGGTGAGCTCGAAGCCCCCGTCGTGCCCCTCGGGCCGGTCGGGCCCGCCATACACCGGGGGGACGTCCTCGCCGGTCAGGACCCGGCGGAACCAGTTCCGCTCGACCTCCGCGAGATGCCGCACCAGCCCCGTCAGCGTCAGCGACGACGGCGGCACGGAGGCGCTGCGCGCCTGCCCGTCGGTGAGGCCCTCGCATTTCAGGGCCACGGTGGCCCGGTAGAAGTCGAGCCAGCTCTCCAGGCCGGTGCGTTCGTCGGCGTCGAGGGGCGGCATGGGGCGTTCGGTGTGCGTCATGGTCACCGATGCTGCCAGGAGCCACTGACAACCGCGCTCCGGTCGCCTGCGGACCGCCCCGCGCTCAGGGCCTGCGCCGGGGCTTCCCGCGCTTCGGGGCCGCGCCGCCCTTGGCGCCGCGCACCCCCTTGGCCCCGCCGGAACGGCCCGAGCCCGAGCCGCCGCGGGCACCCTTGCCCGCGGCCGTACCGGATGCCGGCTTCCGCCCGCCCTTGGCCCCCTTGGCGTCCTTGGCCTTCGGCTGGGCCGCGGGCGCCCCCGCCCGGCCGCGCGAACTGTTCACCGTCCGGCCCCGGACGATGCCGATGAAGTCCTCCACCTGGTCGGTGGTCTTCTCCTGCGGCCACGACAGCGCCACGCGCGACTCGGGCGCGTCCGCCAGCGGCCGGTACGTCAGGTCCTTGCGGTGGTGCAGCCGGGCCAGCGACTGCGGCACGACGAGCACCCCGATGCCCGCCGCGACCAGCTCGACCGCGTCCGCCGTGGTCGCCGGCCGCTCCAGCGCCGGCCGCCCGGGCAGCCGCTCCCAGACCAGCGGGTCGTCCAGCGGATGCAGCACGATCTCGTCGGCCAGCTCGGCGACGGACAGCTCGTCCACCGCCGCGATCACATGGTCCTTGGGCACCACGACGACCGTCGTCTCCGTGTACAGCGGGATCGCGCTGAGATCCGTGCCCCGGACCGGGAGCCGCAGGAAGCCCGCGTCGGCGTCGCCCGCGCGCAGCAGGTCCTGGGCCTCGGCGGCCGGTACCTGGACGAGGGTCAGGGGAATACCGGGCAGGCGCTCCTCCCAGATCCGCACCCACTTCGTGGGGGTCACTCCGGGGACGTACGCCAGCCGGAACGAGGGGGTTGCTTCCTGGCCTGTCACCCCGCCAGATTACCGGCCGTGGTCGAGGACGCCGCACGCGCTCGATACCCTTGACCCCATGAAGTCCCACCAGAGCACCCAGACGATGAAGCCCGCGACCGCGGCGAAGAAGCTGGGTGTCTACCTCGACGCCACCCCCGAGGAGTTCCGGGAGGGTGTCGTCTCGCGCGCCGAGCTGGCCGCCCTCCAGGCCGATCCGCCCCAGTGGCTGCGCGACCTGCGGAACAACGGCCCGCACCCGCGCCCGGTCGTCGCCTCCAAGCTGGGCGTCTCCATCTCCGGCCTGGCCCGGGGCGGGATCACCGAACCCCTGACCACCGAGCAGATCGACGCGCTCAAGCAGGAAGACCCCGAGTGGCTCCGGAAGGAGCGCGCCACCCAGGCGGACGTCCGCAAGGAGAACATCCGCATCAAGGAGCGCAACGCCGAGCGCGAGGCGAAGGCGCGCGACGACCGCCCCTGAGCACCCGCCCGGTCATGGGTGAGGGGCCCCGGTCGCGGACCGGGGCCCCTCACCCATGAAGCGGGCCGTTCAGCCGGTGCAGTGGCCGGTCAGCCGGTGTAGAGGCCGTGCCCGTTCTCGCCGCCCAGGTTCAGGCCGAACCGGGCCTTCGTCACGACGGGCGCGCCCACGTCCGGCGGGTTGAACGCCGAAGCGCCGGCCGTGGTCAGCCCTGCGGAGCCGCCGCGCAGCGACCACACCGCGCCGCCGTCCGCGATCGCCTCCAGGTTCTCGTCGGGGGCGCCGGCCGTCAGATCGGCCTTGCCGTCCCCGTCGATGTCCAGCAGCCGCACCGAACCGCCGAAGTGGTCACCCGACTCCGCCACCCCGGGCATGCCCGTGGTGTCCTGGTGGAACGACTTCGCGCCGGTACCGGTCAGGCCGCCGGACCCGCCCTTCAGCAGCACCACGGCACCCGCCCCCTTGACCGAACCGAGCGCCTCGAACGGCACGCCCACCGCGAGGTCGTCGTAACCGTCGCCGGTCACGTCGCCCGCGCTGAGCCTGGCCCCGAACTGGTCGCCCGTCTCGCTGACGCCCGGGACGCCGGCGGTGTCCTGGGTGAGGGTCGCGGTCCGCTTGGTGCCCAGGCCGGACGCCGTGCCGTAGTAGATCTTCACCGTGCCGGGGTCCGTGGGGAAGTCCTCGTAGATGCCGTTCGGCACCACCCGTACGGCGAGGTCGTCCTTGCCGTCCCCGTCGAAGTCGCCGACCGTGGGGGAGGCGCCGGAGGGCAGCGAGGTGGAGGTGGTGGACAGGCCGTCCGGGGTGCCCAGCCACACCTGGCCGCCCTCGGAGTGCTCCTCCCAGGAGTAGAAGGTGCACAGGTCGTCGATGCCGTCGCCGTTGAAGTCGCCCACGGCCGGGTTGGACATGAAGTTGTCCGAGGAGAACATGGTCACCCGCTGCTCGCGGGTCGGCTCCCCGGACCGCTTGAACGGTCCGTACAGCACACTGCGCTGTTCGAGGCTGCCGTCGCCCCAGCCGTGCGCCATCATCAGGTCGGTGTCGCCGTCGCCGTTGAAGTCACCGGCGATGAGGTTGTTCCCCATGTCGCCGGACTCGGGACCGGGGATGCGGACCGCGCCCTCGCCCGTGAGACCGCCGGCGCGGCCCCACAGCACGACGACGGAGCCCCAGTTGTTCAGCTCCGGGAGCGATTCGTTCGTGTAGACCGCGAGGTCCGTCAGACCGTCGTGGTCCAGGTCGGCGGGGACGAGACGGAAGCCGAAGAGACTGCCCTCGGCCGGGTCGCCCGGCACCCCCGGCGTGGTCTGGTCGATGGTCGTGGTGCGCGCCGGGCCCAGGCCCCCGGCGGAGCCGTAGGCGATGGTGACGTATCCGGCGTACGGCTGGCCGTTCACCGCCGCCGCGGTGGCGCCTACGACCACGTCCTGGTAGCCGTCCCCGTTGAAGTCCTCCCGCACGGTGGTGGTGCCCGCCGTGCTTCCGGCCGTGTCCGCCGGCGCGTTGCCCGGCGCCGCGACGGCCGTGCCGCCGGTCAGCGCCGTGGCGGCACACACGGCCATGGACAGCATGGTGCGAATGCGCACAAAATTCTCCTTGATCGCGTACGTGGAGCCATGGCGTACGAGGTGTGGGGGCTCGCATAGGAGACACGTGCGACGGGAAGAAGGTTGCACCGCGAACGGCAGGTGAACTCGGCGCGCGGCCAAGGGAGTCGGGAACCGGCGGGGGCGGGCGGGCGCCCGCCCCCGTGCCCGTCCTAGCGGCCGGCCAGCAGGGTCAGGGTGTCGATCACCCGGTTGGAGAAGCCCCACTCGTTGTCGTACCAGGCGGACACCTTGATGTGGCGGCCGTCCACCCGGGTCAGCTCCGAGTCGAAGATGGAGGAGGCCGGGTTGCCGGTGATGTCGGCCGACACCAGCGGGTCCTCGGAGTACTCCAGCACCCCCGCCAGCGGGCCCTCGGCCGCCGCCCGGTACGCCTCCAGCACCTGCTCTCGCGTCACGTCGCGGGCCACCGTGGTGTTCAGCTCCACCAGGGAGCCGACCGGCACCGGCACCCGGATGGAGTCGCCGGAGAGCTTGCCGTCCAGCCGGGGGAGCACCAGGCCGATCGCCTTGGCGGCGCCGGTCGTGGTCGGCACGATGTTCACCCCGGCGGCGCGGGCGCGGCGGGCGTCGCGGTGCGGCCCGTCCTGGAGGTTCTGCTCCTGCGTGTAGGCGTGCACGGTCGTCATGAAGCCGTGCTCGATGCCCGCGAGGTCGTCGAGGACCGAGGCCAGCGGCGCGAGCGCGTTGGTGGTGCAGGAGGCGTTCGAGACGACCGTGTGCAGCTCGGGGTCGTACGCGTCGCTGTTCACGCCGTACGCCAGGGTCACGTCGGCGCCGTCCGAGGGCGCGGCGACCAGGACGCGCTTCGCGCCGGCGTCGAGGTGGGCGCGGGCGGCCTTCGCCGAGGTGAATCGGCCGGTCGCCTCCACGGCGATGTCGACGCCCAGCTCCGCCCACGGCAGCCGCGCCGGCTCCCGCTCGGCCAGCACCTTGATGCGCCGGCCGTCGACGACGAGGGTGTCCCCGTCCACGGTGACCGGGCGGCCCAGCCGGCCGGCCGTGGTGTCGAACGCCAGCAGCCGGGCGAGGGCGGCCGGGTCCGCGAGGTCGTTGACGGCGACCAGATCGAGGTCCGTGTCGCGCTCCAGCAGGGCGCGCAGCACGTTGCGTCCGATGCGGCCGAATCCGTTGATGGCGATGCGAGTCATGTGAGGTGTCCCTTCTCTCTTCGCCCTCCACGATCGCGCGCGCCACCCGCACCGACCAGCGGCGAGATCGCCACGGTCCGCAAGTATCCCGCCAGGCGGGCGCCGCCCTATTCGCCCCGGGTGAAGGTGCGCCGGTACTCGCTCGGCGTGGTGCCCAGGATGCGCTGGAAGTGCAGCCGCAGATTGGCGCCCGTGCCGAGCCCGACGTCGGCGGCGATCTGCTCCACCGCCCGCTCCGAGCGCTCCAGGAGTTCCCGGGCCAGGTCGATGCGGGCGCGCATCACCCACTGCATCGGCGTGTAGCCGGTGTCCTCGGCGAACCGCCGCGAGAACGTCCGGGGCGAGACCGCCGCGTGCCGGGCCAGCGCGTCCAGGGTGAGGGGTTCGCCGAGCCGGTGCAGCGCCCACTCACGGGTGGCCGCGAACCGCTCGCCCAGCGGCTCGGGCACGCTGCGCGGCACGTACTGCGCCTGCCCGCCGCTGCGGTACGGGGCGGCGACGAGCCGCCGGGCCGCGTAGTTGGACGCGGCGACGCCGAGGTCGCCGCGCAGGATGTGCAGGCACAGGTCGATCCCGGAGGCGGCACCGGCCGAGGTGAGCACGCTGCCCTCGTCGACGAACAGCACGTTCTCGTCCACCCGGACGAGCGGGTACTGCGCGGCGAGCGCCCGCGTGTAGTGCCAGTGCGTGGTGGCCCGGCGGCCGTCCAGCAGCCCGGTCGCGGCGAGCGCGAACGCCCCGGTCGAGATGGCGGCGAGCCGCGCCCCGCGCGCGTGCGCGGTGACCAGGGCGTCGATCACCGCGCGGGGCGGGTCCTCCCGGTCGGGCCGCCGGTAGCCGGGTACGAAGACGATGTCGGCCCAGGCCAGCGCGGAGAGCCCGTGGGTGACGTGGTACGCCAGCCCGTCACCGCCGGTCACCAGCCCCGGCGCGGCCCCGCACACCCGGACCTCGTACGGCATGCTCGCCCGCGTCGTGAACACCTGCGCCGGAATCCCGACGTCCAGCGGCTTCGCCCCTTCGAGGACGAGCACGGCGACACGGTGCGGACGGGAGGCGGATTCGGGGGCCGGCATGGGCGCGAGCGTACGCGGCCGGGCGGGCGCGGTCCCGCCGCCCGGCGGATCTCCTCCGGCGACTCCCCGTCGTGCCGGCCCCGGACATCAGTCGAGGCAGAATTCGTTGCCCTCGACGTCCTGCATGTTGAGGCAGGACTCGTTCTCCTCGTCGGCGAGCAGCAGCCTGCCGCGCACCGCGCCGAGCGGGAGCAGCCGGGCGCACTCGGCCTCCAGGGCGGCCAGCCGCTCCTCGCCCACGAGCCCGGTGCCCACCCGTACGTCGAGGTGGACCCGGTTCTTGACGACCTTGTCCTCGGGCACGCGCTGGAAGTACAGCCTCGGCCCCGCCCCCGTCGGGTCGGAGACCGCGAACCCCTCGTTCCGCCGCTCCGGCGGCAGCGACGCGTTGTACGCGTCCCAGCTGTCGAACCCCTCGGGCGGTTCCGGCACGGTGTATCCGAGCACCTCGGCCCAGAACCGCGCCACGCGCTCGGGGTCCTTGCAGTCAAAGGTCACCTGGACCTGCTTGATCGTCGCCATGCGCCCACCCTAGAGGCCGACCTCCGGGATAGGGCCGGAATTCTTTGCATAAAAGTGCATCGCTGCGTATAGTCATGCCATCGACGAGGAGGCTTTCGATGGCGGTACGCGCAGCAGTGGCAGGAGCGAGCGGATATGCGGGCGGGGAACTGCTCCGCCTGCTGCTCGCCCACCCCGGGGTGGAGATCGGCGCACTCACCGCCAACTCCAACGCGGGCCAGCGCCTCGGTGCGCTCCAGCCGCACCTGCGCCCGCTGGCCGGGCGCGTCCTGGAGCCCACCACCCCCGAGGTGCTCGCCGGGCACGACGTCGTCTTCCTCGCCCTGCCGCACGGGCAGTCCGCCGCCGTCGCCGAGCAGCTCGGCGACGAGGTGCTCGTGGTGGACATGGGGGCCGACTTCCGGCTCACCGACGCCGGGGACTGGGAGAAATTCTACGGTTCGCCGCACGCCGGGACCTGGCCCTACGGGCTGCCCGAACTGCCCGGCGGCCGGGCCGCCCTCGCCGGCAGCAAGCGCATCGCGGTGCCCGGGTGCTACCCGACGGCCGTGTCGCTCGCGCTGTTCCCCGCGTACGCGGCGCGGCTCGCCGAGCCGGAGGCCGTGATCGTCGCCGCGTCCGGGACCTCGGGCGCCGGCAAGGCCGCCAAGCCGCATCTCCTCGGCTCCGAGGTGATGGGCAACATGTCGCCGTACGGCGTCGGCGGCGTCCACCGGCACACCCCCGAGATGATCCAGAACCTCAGCGCCGCCGCCGGCGAGCCGGTCACCGTCTCGTTCACGCCGACCCTGGCGCCCATGCCCCGCGGCATCCTCGCCACGTGCAGCGCCAGGGCCAGGACCGGGACTGACGCCGCATCCGTACGCGCCGCCTACGAGAAGGCGTACGCGGACGAGCCGTTCGTCGACCTGCTCCCCGAGGGGCAGTGGCCCGCCACCGCCGCCGTGTACGGCTCCAACGCCGTCCAGGTCCAGGTCGCGTACGACGAGGCGGCCGGCCGGATCATCGCGATCAGCGCCATCGACAACCTCGCCAAGGGCACCGCCGGAGGCGCCCTGCAGTCCATGAACATCGCCCTCGGACTGCCCGAGGACACTGGCCTTTCCACGATCGGAGTCGCACCGTGAGCGTCACGGCAGCACAAGGATTCACGGCGGCGGGCATCGCCGCCGGGATCAAGGAGAACGGCAATCCGGACCTGGCCCTCGTGGTCAACAACGGTCCGCGCCGCGCCGCCGCCGGCGTCTTCACCTCCAACCGCGTCAAGGCCGCCCCCGTCCTGTGGTCCGAGCAGGTCGTCAGGGGCGGCGAGATCTCCGCCGTCGTCCTCAACTCCGGCGGGGCCAACGCCTGTACGGGCCCGAAGGGCTTCCAGGACACCCACGCCACCGCCGAGAAGGCGGCCGAGGTGCTGGAGGGCCACAGCGCCGGCGAGATCGCCGTCGCCTCCACCGGCCTCATCGGCATCCGGCTCCCCATGGACAAGCTGCTGCCGGGCATCGAGAAGGCCGCGGCCGCGCTCAGCGAGCACGGCGGCGAGAAGGCCGCCATCGCCATCAAGACCACCGACACCGTGCACAAGACCGCCGTGGCCGGCGGCGAGGGCTGGACCGTCGGCGGCATGGCCAAGGGCGCGGGCATGCTCGCACCGGGCCTCGCCACCATGCTCGTCGTGCTCACCACCGACGCCGACGTGGACGCCGCCGCACTGGACGCCGCCCTGCGCGACGCCACCCGCACCACCTTCGACCGGGTCGACTCGGACGGCTGCATGTCCACCAACGACACCGTGCTGCTGCTGGCCTCCGGCGCCAGCGGCGTCACCCCGGAGCAGAAGGAGTTCGCCGAGGCCGTCCGCACCGTCTGCGACGACCTCGCCCGGCAGCTCATCGGGGACGCCGAGGGCGCCTCCAAGGACATCCGCATCGAGGTGGTCAACGCCGCCACCGAGGACGACGCCGTCGAGGTGGGCCGCTCCATCGCCCGCAACAACCTCCTCAAGTGCGCCATCCACGGCGAGGACCCCAACTGGGGCCGGGTGCTCTCCGCCATCGGCACCACCAAGGCCGCCTTCGAGCCGGACGCGCTCAACGTCGCCATCAACGGCGTCTGGGTCTGCCGCGACGGCGCGGTCGGCGAGGACCGCGACCTCGTGGACATGCGCTTCCGGGAGGTGCGGATCACCGCCGACCTCGCCGCCGGCACCGAGTCCGCCGTCATCTGGGCCAACGACCTCACCGCGGACTACGTCCACGAGAACAGCGCGTACAGCTCATGACCACGGCGCGGAAGCACACCGCACTCCCGAAGGCGCAGATCCTCATCGAAGCGCTGCCCTGGCTGACCCGCCACAACGGCAAGACGGTCGTCATCAAGTTCGGCGGCAACGCCATGGTCGACGACGAGCTGAAGGCGGCCTTCGCCCAGGACGTCGTCTTCCTGCGGCACGCCGGCCTCAAGCCCGTCGTCGTGCACGGCGGCGGCCCCCAGATCAGCGCCCAGCTCGACAAGCAGGGCCTGGTCAGCGAGTTCAAGGCCGGTCTGCGCGTCACCACGCCCGAGGCGATGGACGTCGTCCGCATGGTCCTCGCCGGGCAGGTCCAGCGCGAACTGGTCGGCCTGCTCAACCAGCACGGGCCGCTCGCCGTCGGCCTGACCGGCGAGGACGCCCACACCATCACCGCGATACAGCACCGCCCGCTCATCGACGGCGAGCCGGTGGACATCGGCCGGGTCGGCGAGATCACCGCCATCGACATCGGCGCCATCCAGGCCCTGCTCGACGACGGCCGCATCCCGGTCGTCTCGTCCATCGCCCGCTCCGCCGACGACCACCACGTCTACAACGTCAACGCCGACACCGCGGCCGCCGCGCTCGCGGCCGCGCTGAACGCCGCGACGCTGATGGTCCTCACCGACGTCGAGGGCCTGTACGAGGACTGGCCGCACAGCGACGACGTGATCAGCCGGCTCACCGCGACCGAGCTGGAGAAGCTGCTCCCGGAGCTGTCCAGCGGCATGGTGCCCAAGATGCAGGGCTGCCTGCACGCCGTGCGCAACGGGGTCGAGACGGCACGCGTCATCGACGGCCGGGTCCAGCACTCGATCCTGCTGGAGATCTTCACCGACGAAGGAATCGGCACGATGGTCGTGCCCGACGCGCAGGGGGAATCATGAGCAACGCCGAACTCTCGCAGCGGTGGCAGCACGCGCTGATGGACAACTACGGCACGCCGAAGCTGTCCCTGGTGCGCGGCGAGGGCGCGAAGGTGTGGGACGCGGACGGCGCGGAGTACCTCGACTTCGTCGGCGGCATCGCGGTCAACGACCTCGGGCATGCCCACCCGGCCGTCGTCCAGGCCGTCTCCGCCCAGATCGCCACCCTCGCCCACGTCTCCAACCTCTACATCTCCGAACCGCCCGTCGCGCTCGCCGAACGCCTCCTGTCCCTCTTCGGCCGCACCGGCAAGGTCTACTTCTGCAATTCGGGCGCCGAGGCCAACGAGGCCGCGTTCAAGATCGGCCGGCTGACCGGACGCACCCACATGGTCGCCACCGACGGCGGCTTCCACGGCCGGACCATGGGCGCCCTCGCCCTCACCGGCCAGCCCAAGAAGCGCGAGGCGTTCACCCCGCTGCCCGGCGACGTCACCCACGTCCCGTACGGCGACGCCGAGGCGCTGCGGGCCGCCGTCACCACCGACACCGCGCTGGTGATCATCGAGCCCATCCAGGGCGAGAACGGTGTGGTCGTCCCGCCCGCCGGCTACCTGGAGGCCGCCCGCGAGATCACCCGCGCCACCGGCACCCTGCTCGTCCTCGACGAGGTCCAGACCGGCATCGGCCGGTGCGGCACCTGGTTCGAGCACCAGGCCCACCAGGGCGTCGAGCCGGACGTCGTCACCCTCGCCAAGGCGCTGGGCGGCGGGCTCCCGATCGGGGCGACGGTCGCCTTCGGCCCGGCGGCCGAGCTGCTCGCGCCCGGCCAGCACGGGACGACATTCGGCGGCAACCCGGTCGCCTGCGCCGCCGGCCTCGCGGTCCTGGACACCCTCGCCGCCGACGGCGCGCTGGACGAGGTCAAGCGGGTCGGGGAGCGGCTGCGCGACGGCATGGAGGCGCTGGGCCACCCGCTGGTCTCCCACGTCCGGGGCTCCGGCCTGCTGCTGGGTATCGTGCTCACCGAGCCCCTTGCGCCCCAGGTGCAACAGGCGGCTCAGGGGGCCGGTCTCCTGGTGAACGCGCCCGCGCCCGATGTGGTGCGGCTGATGCCGCCGCTGACCATCGGTGACGCGGAGGTGGACACGTTCCTCCGGGCGCTGCCGGGTGCCCTCGACGCGGCAAACGGGGACGGACGATCCGGGGAGTGACCTCCGGAGAATGAGGCGACGACGATGACCGAGGCGCAGGAATCCGAGTTCGGCGGGCCTTCGGTGCCGCAGACCCGCACGGCGCGCCACCGCCGGATCGTGGACATCCTCAACCGGCAGCCGGTGCGCTCGCAGAGCCAGCTGGCCAGGCTCCTCGCGGACGACGGGCTGAGCGTCACCCAGGCGACGCTCTCCCGCGACCTGGACGAGCTGGGTGCGGTGAAGATCCGCAACACCGGGGGAGAGCTGATCTACGCGGTGCCGAGCGAGGGCGGATTCCGCACCCCGCAGGCACCGCTGGGCGGTTCCGCCAAGGAGGAGCGGATGCGCAGGCTCTCCGCCGAGCTGCTCATCTCGGCGGAGGCGTCGGCCAACCTGGTGGTGCTGCGTACGCCGCCGGGCGCCGCGCAGTTCCTCGCCTCGGCCATCGACCAGGCCGAACTGCACGACATCCTCGGCACCATCGCGGGCGACGACACGCTCATGCTGATCAGCCGCGACCCGGCCGGCGGGCAGGCGCTCGCCGACCATCTGCTGCGGCTTGCGCAGAACGAGCGCTGACGGCGCGGCGGTCAGTAGTTGGTGATCGCGGTCGGCCCCCCGTAGGTGCCGATCGCGATGTGCGGTTTGCGGGCCGGGTCGGCCCAGACCAGGATGCGGTCCATCGCGTCCGCCGGTACGGAGACGCAGCCGGCGGTCGCGCCGGACCCGTTGACGTGCAGGAAGATCCCGGCGCCCCGGCCGCGCACCGGCGCGTCGTAGTTGAAGCCGATGACGAGGGCGCGGGCGTACTGGGTGGGGTACGCGGTGATCTGCTCGGACTCCGAGGCCCGGCAGTCCGAGGGCAGCGGCTCCACCCACCGGTTGTAGTCGCGCGCCTCGTTGTCCTCGCACCACCAGGACTTGGCGGTGGCCCGCCGGTACGGATAGCGGATGCCGGCGGGCGCCGCCGCGACCCCGAACGCGTACGGCAGGTCGTACAGGCCGGTCGGCGTCGTGTACGTGCTCTGCTTGCGGGTGCTGCCCTCGGTGAGGCCCTTCGAGCCGAACCGCGCGGTGGCCTTCCCGGCGGCCACCCACCGTCCGTCCTTCAGGTCCCACCAGGTGAGCGTGCCGGACGTGGACGAGGTGCCGTCCGCCATGGCCGTGATCAGCTGGGTGCCGCCGCCGGTGTCGGCGAGCCGCATCGGCAGCGGGGCGGTGACCAGGGGCGGCCGGCCGGCCCCGACCACGGTGCCGAGGGCCAGCAGGACGGCGGCGGTGGTGATGAGTCTTCGCATGGAACGGACTCTAGGACGCCGCCGCGTCCCCCACCCGGGCAACGGCGGAGCCGGACGAGCCGATCCTCTTTGACAAATCATGCAGTCAATTGCATAGTTATGCCTGTCAGTGATCGTGGCGACGGCCGCACCGTGAAGGCGCCGGTGGCCCCGCGCATCCGATTCCCCTGGTTCTTCCGAGGAGCACGCAGTGAGCAACGGCAACGGCGACGTACGTCTCTGGGGCGCCCGCTTCGCCGACGGGCCGGCCGAGGCGCTCGCCCGGCTGTCGGCCTCCGTCCACTTCGACTGGCGGCTCGCGCCGTACGACATCGCCGGCTCCCGCGCCCACGCCCGCGTCCTGCACAAGGCCGGGCTGCTCACCGAGGACGAGCTGAACCGGATGACCGCCGGGCTGGACCAGCTCGAAGCGGACGTCGCGGACGGCTCGTTCACCGGCACCATCGCCGACGAGGACGTCCACACCGCCCTGGAGCGCGGGCTGCTGGAGCGGCTCGGGCCCGACCTCGGCGGCAAGCTCCGGGCCGGCCGGTCCCGCAACGACCAGATCGCCACGCTGTTCCGGATGTACCTGCGCGACCACGCCCGGATCATCGGCGGCCTGATCGCCGACCTCCAGGACGCGCTCGTCGGACTCGCCGAGGCCCACCCGGACGTGGCCATGCCCGGCCGTACGCACCTCCAGCACGCCCAGCCGGTGCTCTTCGCCCACCACGTCCTGGCCCATGTGCAGGCGCTGTCCCGCGACGCGGAGCGGCTGCGGCAGTGGGACGAGCGGACCGCCGTCTCGCCGTACGGGTCCGGGGCGCTGGCCGGGTCCTCGCTGGGGCTGGACCCGGAGGCGGTCGCCGCCGACCTCGGCTTCGAGCGCGGCTCCGTGGGCAACTCCATCGACGGCACCGCCGCACGCGACTTCGTCGCCGAGTTCGCGTTCGTCACCGCGATGATCGGCGTCAACCTCTCCCGGATCGCCGAGGAGATCATCATCTGGAACACGAAGGAGTTCTCCTTCGTCACCCTGCACGACGCCTTCTCCACCGGCTCCTCGATCATGCCGCAGAAGAAGAACCCGGACATCGCGGAGCTGGCCCGCGGCAAGTCGGGCCGGCTCATCGGCAACCTCACCGGCCTGATGGCCACGCTCAAGGCCCTGCCGCTCGCGTACAACCGCGACCTCCAGGAGGACAAGGAGCCCGTCTTCGACTCCTGCGACCAGCTGGAGGTCCTGCTGCCCGCGTTCACCGGCATGATGGCGACGCTCACCGTCAACCGGGAGCGCATGGAGGAGCTGGCCCCGGCCGGCTTCTCGCTCGCCACGGACATCGCCGAGTGGCTGGTCAAGCGGGGCGTCCCGTTCCGCGTCGCCCACGAGGTCGCCGGCGAGTGCGTCAAGGAGTGCGAGCACCACGGCATCGAGCTGGACGAGCTGAGCGACGAGCAGTTCGCGAAGATCTCCGAGCACCTCACCCCGGAGGTCCGCACCGTCCTCGACGTGCCCGGCGCCCTCGCCTCCCGCAGCGGCCGCGGCGGCACCGCCCCCTCCGCCGTCGCCACCCAGCTGGCCGAGGTCAAGGCCGACCTGGCCGTCCAGCACGCCTGGGCGGACGCGCGCAAGTAGCCGCTCGCGCATCGCGGGCTACGTTGAAGGGTAGGCGCGTCCTTCCCGACGACGAGGAGCCCGCGATGCCGTTCGCCCGCCTGTCCGCCGCGACCACCCCCACCGCCCACATCGGGCTCGGCCTCGCCGCCGTCGGCAGGCCCGGCTATCTCACCCCGCACCGCGACCGCGACCTGCCGGGGGACCGCTCGCCCGACGCCCTGCGCGACCGTACGCACGAACTCCTCGACGCCGCCTACGCGCAGGGCGTCCGCTACATCGACACGGCCCGCTCCTACGGGCGCGCCGAGGAGTTCCTGGCCGGCTGGCTCGCCGCGCACCCCGAGGCGGACGACGTCGTCGTCGGCAGCAAATGGGGCTACACCTACACCGCCGACTGGCGCAGCGACGCCGAGACGCACGAGGTGAAGGACCACGGCGTCGCCGCGTTCGAACGCCAGAGCGCCGAGACCGCCGCCCTCCTGGGGGACCGGCTCGACCTCTACCAGATCCACTCCGTCACCCCGGACAGCCCGGCGCTCACCGACAAGGACCTCCACACCCGCCTCGCCCGCCTCGCCGAACGGGGCGTCAGCATCGGCCTGTCCACCAGCGGACCCGGCCAGGCGGAGGCGATCCGGACCGCCCTCACGATCACGGTGGACGGCGCCCCCCTCTTCCGTACCGTCCAGGCCACCTACAACGCGCTGGAGACCTCCGCGGGCCCGGCGCTCGCCGAGGCGCACGCCGCCGGGCTCACCGTCATCGTCAAGGAGGCCGTGGCCAACGGCAGGCTCGCCGGTGACCAGGCGCCCGCCGTGGTGCGGGAGATCGCCGGGGAGGAGGGCCTGGGCAGCGACGCGGTCGCCCTCGCCCTGGTGCTCCACCAGCCGTGGGCCGGAGTGGTGCTCTCCGGCGCGGCCACCCCCGCCCAGCTCCTGGACAACCTCCACGCCACCGTGCCCGTCCTCGACGAGGAGCGCCGGGCCCGGCTGGACGCCCTGGTCGAGGAGCCGGAGGCGTACTGGCGGCACCGCGCCTCGCTGCCCTGGAGCTGACCCCGGCGCCCGGGACCGACCGACCCCACCCCACCCCGGATGAGACAACAATGTCTCATCCGGGTTATTGTCGTCTCATGAGTCTTGATCGTGAGCAGGTGCTGCGCACTGCGGCGGCCCTGCTGACCCGCAAATCCACCGCCACCATGGACGAGGTCGCCCGCGCCGCCGGCATCGGCCGCGCCACCCTGCACCGGCACTTCGCCGGCCGGGACGCCCTCGTCCGCGCCCTGGAGGAGCTGGGCATCCAGGAGTTCGAGGCGGCGCTCGACGCCGCCGCGATGGACGAGGGCACCAGCGAGGAGGCGCTGCGCCGCTTCGTCGTCGCCGTCGAGCCGAGCGCCGGACTGCTCTCCTTCCTCGTGACGGAGAACCAGCTCTTCGAGGGCGAGAACCGGAACGCCGGCTGGGACCGGCTGGACGCCCGCGTCGCGGCCTTCTTCCGGCGCGGCCAGGAGCGCGGCGAGTTCCGCATCGACCTGACGCCGGCCTGGCTGACCGAGGCGCTGTACGGGCTGATCGGCAGTGCCGCGTGGGCCATTCAGGCCGGCCGCGTCGCCGCACGGGACTTCCCGTACATGATCGCCGAGTTGCTGCTCGGCGGCGCACGCCGGAGCGTGGAGCAATGAGCAGCGTCGCAGAGCAACCGGAACCCCCCGTAGAGCCGTACCGCCCCGGCCGGTGGATCGCGCTGGCCGTCCTCGTCCTCGCGGTGCTCCTGGTGGCCGTGGACGCCACCGTGCTCGGCCTGGCCACCCCGTTCCTCAGCGAGGACCTGGAGCCGACCGGCACCCAGCTGCTGTGGATCGGCGACGTCTACTCCTTCGTCATCGCCGGACTCCTGGTCTCCATGGGCAGCCTCGGCGACCGCATCGGCCGCAAGAAGCTGCTGCTGTGCGGCGCCACCGCCTTCGGCGCCGTCTCGGTGCTCAACGCCTACGCGCACACCCCCGAGATGATGATCGTGGCGCGGGCCCTGCTCGGCGTCGCCGGCGCCACCCTGATGCCGTCCACCCTGGCCCTGATCCGCAATCTCTTCCACGACCCGCGCGAGCGCAGCTTCGCCATCGGCATCTGGGGCGCCATGGCCTCCGCCGGGGCCGCCGTGGGACCGGTCGTCGGCGGCTTCCTGCTCGAACACTTCTGGTGGGGGTCGGTCTTCCTGATCAACCTGCCCGTCATGGCGGTGCTCGTGGTGGTCGGCGTCAAGCTCATCCCCGAATCGAAGAACCCGGCGCCCGGCCCCTGGGACCTGCCGAGCGTGGTCCTCTCGCTGGTCGGCATGATCGGCGTCGTCTACGCCATCAAGGAGATGGCCGCCCACGGCGTCGGCTGGGCCTCGGCCCTGGTGGGCGTCGCCGGACTGCTGGCGCTGGTCTGGTTCGTCCGCCGCCAGTTCCGGCTCACCGCGCCCCTGCTGGACATGCGCCTCTTCCACCACCGGGGCTTCTCCGGCGCGGTGCTGGCCGATCTGCTGACCATCCTCGGCCTGTCCGGACTGGTCTTCTTCCTCTCCCAGTTCCTCCAGCTGGTCCAGGGGCGCGGACCGCTGGAGGCCGGGTTCGCCGAACTGCCCGCCGCCGTGGGCGCCGTCACGGCCGGCCTGCTCGCCGGTACGGTCGCCCGGCGGTACACCGTACGGGTGGTGGTCTCCGGCGGGCTCGGCGCGATCGGCCTGGCCCTGGCCACGGTCGCCGCCGTCCACCGCGACACGGACTATCCGCTGATCGGCGCGCTGCTCCTGGTCGTCGGCGTCGGCGCGGGCTTCGCGTTCACCGTCACCTCCGACGTGATCCTCTCCAGCGTCCCCAAGGAGCACGCGGGCTCCGCCTCCGCGGTCTCCGAGACGGCCTACGAACTCGGCGCCGCGCTCGGCATCGCGCTGCTCGGCTCCATCGTGACCCACTCGTACCAGAGCTTCACGGCCCCCGAGGGAACCCCGCCCGCCGTCTCGTCGGCCGCGCACGAATCGCTCGGCGGCGCCGTGGAGTCCTCGCACCTGCTGCCGGCGCACGAGGCGGCCGGCCTGGTCTCCGCCGCCCAGGACGCGTTCGTGGACGGGCTGCACGTCGCCTCGGTCGTCGGAGCCGTCGTCCTCATGGCGACCGCGGTCGCCGCCTGGTTCCTGCTGCGCGGCCAGGAGTTGGAGGAAGGCATCGCGCACGAGTGACGCCGCACGGGCATACGTGTGAGGGCCCGCCCCCGGCCGGGGGCGGGCCCTCACACGTCACACGGAACGGATCAGGCCGCCTTCGCCTTGGTCGCGTACATGTCCACGTACTCCTGGCCGGACAGCCGCATCACCTCGGCCATCACGGAGTCCGTCACCGCCCGCAGCACATAGCGGTCGCGGTCCATGCCCTCGTAGCGCGAGAACTCCATCGGCGCGCCGAAACGCACCGTGACCTTGCCCGGCCGGGGCAGGCCCGCGCCGCCCGGCTGGAGCTTGTCCGTGCCGATCATCGCGAACGGCACCACCGGCGCGCCCGTCATCAGCGTCAGCCGGGCGATGCCCGTACGGCCGCGGTAGAGCCGGCCGTCGGGGGAGCGGGTGCCCTCCGGGTAGATCGCGAAGGCCTTGCCCTCCTCCAGCACCCGCCGGCCCGTCATCAGCGCCGCGACACCGCCGCGCCCGCCGTCGCGGTCCACCGGGATCATGCCGACGCCCGTGAAGAACCAGGCCATCAGCCGGCCCTTGAACCCCTTGCCCGTCACGTACTCGTCCTTGCCGATGAAGTGCACCGGCCGCTCGCAGCAGATCGGCAGGATCATCGAGTCGATGAACGTCAGGTGGTTGCCCGCGAGGATCACCGGCCCGGTCCCCGGAATGTTCTCGATGCCGTCCACCCGCGGACGGAACATCAGGCGCAGGATCGGTCCGAGCACTGCCTTGATGAGTGCGAGTCGGGACAACGCTTCCTCCGGTGTAGTGGCCGGGCCGGCCGGGCGACGGATGGTGGGGGTCCATGCAGGTGAGGACGATACTCGCGGGTACCGGCCCCGCGCACATCGGGTTCACACACCGGATACACCGTGTCGACGCGCATTCGCGCCGTGTTCTTCCAGGTGCCGCCCCCACGACCCCGTTCCTGCCTACGCTCGGTCCTCGCCCGACAGGTGCCGTACATCACATGCGAGGAGCATTCATGACAGAGCGTGCGCAGGCCGCACCGGGACGACGGACCCTCATCGGGGCGGGGGCGGCGGTCCTCACAACCGCCGCCCTGGGCGTCACCACCGCACCGGCGCAGGCGGCCGGACACCACGGGGGCCGCGGCGGCCACCGCCTCGACCTGCCGGTCCCCACCGTCATCGGCCACCGGGGCGCCAGCGGCTACCGCCCCGAACACACCCTGGGCTCCTACCAGCTCGCCCTGGACCTGGGCGCGCACATCATCGAGCAGGACCTCGTCCCGACCCGCGACGGCCACCTCGTCTGCCGCCACGAGAACGACATCACCGCCACCACCGACGTCTCCGAACACCCCGAGTTCGCGAACCGCCGCACCACCAAGACCGTCGACGGCGCCCGCCTCACCGGCTGGTTCACCGAGGACTTCACCCTCGCCGAGCTGAAGACGCTGCGCGCCAAGGAGCGCATTCCGGCCAATCGTCAGAAGAACACCCTCTACGACGACCGCTGGGAGGTCCCCACCTTCGAGGAGGTGCTGCGCTGGGCCGACCGCGAGGGCCGCCGCCGCGGCAAGCCCGTCTGGCTCTACGTCGAGACCAAGCACCCCACCTACTTCCGCGGCCTCGGCCTGGGCCTGGAGGAGCCGCTCGCCAAGCTCCTGCGCCGCTACGGACGCCACCGCGCCCAGTCCCCGGTGATCCTCCAGTCCTTCGAGCCGAGCAGCGTCCAGCGCCTGGCGAAGCTGGTCGCCACCCCGCGCATCGTGCTGCTGTCCGGCACCGGCAGCCGCCCCTGGGACTTCCAGGTCTCCGGCGACCCGCGCACCACGGACGACCTGATCACGCCGGAGGGCCTGAAGTGGCTGGCCTCCTTCGCCCAGGGCATCGGCCCCACCCTGGACCTGATCATCCCCAGGGACGCCTCCGGCCGGCTCACCGAACCCACCACGCTGGTGCGCGACGCCCACGCCCGGGGCCTCGTCCTGCACCCGTACACGATGCGCAACGAGAACGCCTTCCTGCCCGCCGACTTCCGGCGCGGCACCGACCCGAACGCGTACGGGGACGCGTTCGGCGCCTTCGCCGCGTACTTCGCGACCGGGATCGACGGTGTCTTCTCCGACAACCCGGACACCGCCCTGCTCGCCGCGGCGGACCACGCGGCACGCCGCTAGGAGAGGCGGCCCGGCTCCGCGCCCCCTCCGCTCCCGTCACATCGCAGGGGAGTTGGGTATGTCACAGCGGAGTTTGGGCCCCATCCGTTCCCGTCGCCTTGGATGTCTGCGCAGAATGCTCCCCGGCGGAGGTTGTCGCTCCTGATCTTTGGGAAAGGAGCGGAAGACAACCGGCGGATCAGGTGAGCGGGAGGCATGCGCACATGGGCATGAGCGTGACCATCTCGGCGGCGGGCGCACAGGACGCCGAAGAGATTCTGAAGCTTCAGTACCTCTGTTTCCAGAGCGAGGCGGAGCTGTACGGCAATTACCGCATCGACCCGCTCGTCCAGACCCTCGACTCGCTCCGCGCCGAGATCGCGGACGATCTGGTGTACGTGGCCCGCCTTGGCGACGAGGTCGTCGGCTCCGTGCGGGGCACGATCGACGAGGAGGGCACCGGCCAGATCGGCAGGCTCTGCGTCCACCCCCGGCTGCGCGGCCACGGCCTCGGCGCCCGGCTGCTGCGCGCGGCGGAGGCCGGCCTCGCCGAGGAGCGCTCCGCCACCCGCTTCCGGCTGCACACCGGCCACCGCAGCGAGGGCAACCTGCGCCTTTACCGGCGCGCGGGATACGCCCCCGTGGGCAATGCCACCGGCAGCGACGGCGTCATGATGATCCTCCTGGAGAAGGAGGCCCAGGTGCCCGGCGCGTACGTCGCCAGCGCCTAGGACCCGCCCGCCGCGCTCCGGCCGCTACGCGGTACGGGCGCGGCGCAGCCACATCATCCCGGTGACCGGCAGGATCACCGGGATGAACAGGTAGTCGCGGCCGCAGTACGACCACACCGTGGCGTCGGCGAACGCGGACGGCTCCACCAGCGTCCACGCCCCCACCACCAGCACCCCGGCCAGCTCGGCCGCGCAGCACACCAGCGCCGTCCGGCGCGCCCGCTCGCCCCCGCGCACCAGCGAGTACGTGATGAATCCGTAGACGAGCGCGGCCACGGCCGACAGCACGTAGGCCAGGGGCGCGCGGTCGAAGTCCAGGATCATCTGGACGATCGAGCGGGACGCCGCCGCCACGGTGAACACCCCGTAGAACCAGACCAGGACCCGGCCGGGGCCCCGGCTCAGGTCGAACGGCCGCTTCTCGTCGGCGGCCGTCGCCGGCGTGGTGTCGGTGTCGGTCACGGTCAGCCTCCCCAGATGTCGTAGAGCCGTACTTCGAGGACGGCCAGGACGACCGCGCCCGCCGCCACCGTCACCGAACCCCAGCGGGTCCGCTCGCTCAGCGACAGGAACCCCGCCGCCGGAACGGCGAGGAACGCCCCGGTCAGATACGCGATGAAGATGGTCATGCCCTGCTCGGGCCGCTCGCCGCGGGCCAGCTGCACGATCCCCGTCACCAGCTGCGCCAGCGCCAGCAGCGACACGACGGCCATACCGATGAAGTGCCAGTCCTTGGTGGGCTGGTCCCGGTAGGCGGCGTGTCCGCACCAGGCGGCGAGGGCGAGGGCGGCCGCGGCGACCGCGACCGTCAGGGCGTCGAGCATGTGCCGAGGGTATTACGGGGCGCCGGAACGACCGCGTGCGCCCCTGCGGGGCGGGCGCCGGGACCGGGGCGCACGGGCCGGTGGTCGTGGTCTTGACCACAGCGGGAATCCCTGCCGACCGCCCCGAGCCGTACGGAACAAGCCGCTCTTCGACGGCATCACCGCAGGTCAGGGCGGTGTGGCCGGAATTCGATCCGCGTGGCGGGCGTGCGCCGCCACCCTGTCCGGCAGTGTCCGCTATTCGGACAATCGGTTCGACGGCCGGTTCCGGTCTGTTTTACTTGGGCCCATGACCACGACGAGCAGCCGCACCCTTGCGACCGAGGCGAACACGACGCCCGGTGCTCGTTGTATGTGTCGAATGCGCGCCTTCTGAGGGCCCACGACCGAGCCTCGCGCCCCGAAGCGACACACCCTTCCCCGGCCGTCCGCACCCAGCGGCACGAGCCCGCACGGGCCTCCGGCCCGCGGTGAACGCCGCGCCCGGCCGCCCCGGAACCCGCTCGGAACGTCCGATCGAAAACGTCCGGATCACCTCCCGGACGCATGCCCCGTGCCCGGCGGACACCGCGCCGCGCACTCGACAGTGACGGAAACCCCTGTGATCACCACGACGGGCCTGACGAAGGTCTACCGGTCGCGCGACCGCGAGGTCACCGCCCTGGACGGCGTCGACCTCCACGTCCGCGAGGGCGAGGTCTACGGCGTCATCGGCCGCAGCGGCGCCGGCAAGTCCTCCCTCATCCGCTGCGTCAACCTCCTGGAGCGCCCCACCTCCGGCACCGTGACCGTGGCCGGCCAGGACCTCACCGCCCTCGCCGGACGGGGCCGCCGGGCCGGCCGCGAACTGCGCGAGGCACGCAGCCGCATCGGCATGGTCTTCCAGCACTTCAACCTGCTGGCCTCGCGCACCGTGCGGCGCAACGTCGAACTCCCGCTGGAGATCCTCGGCGTCACCGGCCGCGAACGCACCCGCAAGGCCCTCGAACTCCTCGACCTGGTCGGCCTCGCCGACAAGGCCGACGCCTACCCGGCCCAGCTCTCCGGCGGCCAGAAGCAGCGCGTCGGCATCGCCCGCGCCCTCGCCGGCGACCCCAAGGTGCTCCTCTCCGACGAGGCCACCTCCGCCCTGGACCCCGAGACCACCCGCTCCATCCTCCAGCTCCTGCGCGACCTCAACCAGCAGCTCGGCCTCACCGTCCTGCTCATCACGCACGAGATGGACGTCGTCAAGACGATCTGCGACTCCGCCGCGCTGATGCGGGGCGGCCGCGTCGTCGAGTCCGGCACGGTCGCCGAACTGCTCGCCACCCCGGGCTCCGAGCTGGCCCACGAGCTGTTCCCCGTCGGCGGCACCGCCTCCGCGGCCGACCGCACCGTCGTGGACATCACCTTCCACGGCGACGCCACCGCCCGTCCGGTGATCTCCCAGCTCTCGCGCACCTACAACATCGACATCTCGATCCTGGGCGCGGCGATGGACACCGTCGGCGGCCGGCAGATCGGCCGCATGCGCATCGAACTGCCCGGCCGGTTCGAGGAGAACGTCGTCCCGATCGGCTTCCTGCGCGAGCAGGGCCTCCAGGCCGAGATCGTGGACGCCGCGCCCGCCGCCGTGACCGCCCCCGCAACCGCACCGCTCACCAAGGAGGTGGCGAAGTGACCTGGTCCGAAATGCAGCCGCTGCTGACCCAGGGCACCGTCGACACCCTCTACATGGTGCTGTGGTCCACCGTCGTCACCATCCTGGGCGGCCTGCCGCTGGGCGTCCTGCTCGTCCTCACCGACAAGGGCGGACTGCTCCAGAACACCCCGGTGAACAAGGTCGTCGGCGTGATCGTGAACATCGGCCGCTCGCTGCCGTTCATCATCCTGCTGATCGCCCTGATCCCCTTCACCACCTGGGTCGTCGGCACCTTCATCGGCCCCACCGCCATGATCGTGCCGCTCGCGGTCGGCGCCATCCCGTTCTTCGCCCGCCTCGTCGAGACGGCGGTCCGCGAGGTCGACCACGGGCTCGTCGAAGCCGTCCAGTCCATGGGCGGCTCCATCCCGACGATCGTCCGCAAGGTCCTCCTCCCGCAGGCCCTGCCGTCCCTCGTCTCCGGCGTCACCACCACCGTCATCGTGCTCATCGGCTACTCCGCGATGGCCGGCGCGGTCGGCGGCGAAGGGCTCGGCTCCAAGGCCGTCACGTACGGATTCCAGCGCTTCGACAACCGGTTCATGCTGGTCACCGTCGCGGTGCTGATCGTCATCGTGACCCTCGTCCAGCTGATCGGCGACCTCGCCGTCCGCCTGCTGGCCCGCCGCGGCCGCACCTCCTGAGACTTCTCTCCCCACCGAGCCCGCACTCCTTGTCCGGGCGCACCACCACCACCTGAAAGAGGCACTTTTCGTGCGTAACCACATCAAGTACACCGCCGCTGCCGCGGCCACCGCCGCCCTCGCCCTCGGCCTCACCGCCTGCGGCACCGACTCCGACCCGGCGCCCAAGGGCGGCGCCGCCGCCGACAGCTCCAAGGCGCTCGTCGTCGCCGCGTCCCCGACGCCGCACGCCGACATCCTCGGCTTCGTCAAGAAGAACCTCGCCGACAAGGCCGGCCTCAAGCTGGAGGTCAAGGAGTTCACGGACTACGTCCTGCCGAACACCGCCACCGAGAGCGGCCAGGTCGACGCCAACTTCTTCCAGCACCAGCCCTACCTGGACGACTTCAACGACAAGAAGGGCACCCACCTGGTGTCCGTCGGCACCGTCCACCTGGAGCCGCTCGGCCTCTACTCCAAGAAGGTCAAGGGCCTCGACGGCATCAAGCCCGGCCAGACCATCGCCGTCCCCAACGACACCACCAACGAGGGCCGCGCGCTCCAGCTGCTCGCCGAGAACGACCTCATCACCCTCAAGGACGGCGTCGGCACCAGCGCCAAGCTGAGCGACATCACCGACAAGAAGGGCCTGGAGTTCAAGGAGCTGGAGGCGGCCACCGTCCCGCGCGCCCTGAACGACGTGGACGCCGCCGTCATCAACGGCAACTACGCCATCGAGGCCGACCTCAAGCCCGCGAAGGACGCCCTCGTCCTGGAGAAGGCGGACGGCAACCCGTACGCCAACATCATCGCCGTCAAGAAGGGCGACGAGAGCGACCCCCGCGTCCGCAAGCTCGTGGAACTCCTGCACTCCGACGAGGTCAAGAAGTTCATCGAGGACACCTACCAGGGCTCGGTCGTCCCGGCCTTCGGCAACGCCAAGTCCTGACCCCCGCAAGGAACTTGCCCGGCGAGCCCCGCACACCCCGCCCAGGGGGGTGCGGGGCTCGGCCGTGCGGACCCGGCCATGCACGCCGCCCCCGCGATGCTGCATGCTGTGCATTTACACGGTCTTCGGCATGGAGCGGCGCATGACTTCCACCTTCCCGGACATCTCCATCAGCACGGACCGGCTGGTGCTGCGCCCATTCGACATGGCGGACGTCCCCGCGTACATCGAGATGATGAACGACGAACTCGTCACCGCCTGGACCCACGCGCCCCACCCCTACACCCAGGTCGACGCCGAACGCTGGGTCCGCCGGATCGCCCCCGGCCACCGCACCAAGGGCGACGGGATCGCCCTCGCCGTCACCGAGTTCCTCACCCAGCGCCTCGTCGGCTCCGTACGGCTGCGCAACACCGACTGGCGCACCCTGTCCACCGAGGTCGCCTACATCACCGCCCCCTGGGCCCGCGGCGAGGGCTACGCGACCGAAGCCGTGCTCGCCGTCGCCCAGTGGCTCTTCCGCGACCAGGGCTTCGAACGCATCGAACTGCGCACCGCCGCCGACAACACCGCCGCGCAGCAGGTCGCCCAGAAACTCGGCTGCATCAGCGAGGGCGTCCTGCGCAACGCCCGCATAGCCCGTTCCCGGACCGAGAACGGCACCGACGGCGGCTGGACCGACATCCGCACCGACCTCATCGTCTGGGGCCTGCTCCCCGAAGACCTCGAAGGCGTCGCCGAACAGCTCGCCGACGCCGGCGGGTACGGCTCCTACAACGACTGGCACTGACCGGGCCCGGGGCCAGACACCCCACGGCCCCGGGGACCGGGTAACCTCACCGTGCCCGCCCCGGGAACAACGCCCCCGCCTGCGACGACTCCAGGAGAATGACACCAAGATGGCCGACCGGGTCACAGTGATCGGCTGGGACGGCTCACCGCTGACCAGAGCGGCCACCGCCGCACTCTCGGCCGCGACCCTGGTCGCCGGCGCCGCCCACCACCTGGCACTGCCCGAGGTGCCCGAGGGCGCCGAACGCATCCGCCTCGGCTCCGTGGACCTCGCCGCCCGCCGCATCGCGGGCCACCGCGGCAGCGCCGTCGTCCTCGCCGACGGCGACCCCGGCTTCTTCGGCGTCGTCCGCACCCTGCGCGCCCCCGAACACGGCCTGGAGGTCGAGGTCGTCCCGGCCGTCTCCTCCGTCGCCACCGCCTTCGCCCGCGCGGGCATGCCCTGGGAGGACGCCCAGACGGTCGTCGCCCACCCCCGCACCCTGCGCCGCGCCGTCAACGTCTGCCGCGCCCACCACAAGGTCGCCGTCCTCACCTCACCCGGCGCCGGCCCCGCCGAACTGGCCCTGCTGCTCGAAGGCGTCCACCGCACTTTCGTCATCTGCGAGGAACTGGGCACCGACCGCGAACAGGTCACCGTCGTCACCTCGGACACCGCCGCCGACCACGACTGGCGCGACCCCAACGTCGTCATCGTCATCGGCGGCGGCCCCGAACGCCAGGAGGCCGCCTGGATCGCGGGCCGCCACCCCGCCTACCCCCAGGGCGTACGCGGCTGGGCCCTGCCCTCCGCCGCCTACCCCGGCCCCGGCGCCCGCCCGCCGGGCGACAGCGGCGAGGGCGAGGG
>NZ_JAKRGC010000549.1 GCF_022347745.1 Streptomyces sp. OfavH-34-F | reverse complement strand
GGCGTGTATGCGTCTAAAGGGGCACGGTGCCAACGGAAAGCCCCGCCCGTACGCATCATGTCGTACGGGCGGGGCCTGGTGAGCTGCTAGGCAGCCATCCCACGAGCGATCATCACTGCCACGGAGCTGGACCCCAGCAGCCATACGAAGAGCATCAGAGCGCCCATGAGGCGCCTCACACGGGCTCTAAATCGTTGGTAAAAACCATGATCTCTCGACCCGATTTCCTGTCGTACACCCACGACATGTCGTAGTGCCGCCGCTCGCCTGGCATGCTTGCCGGGTCCATCCACGTAGGGTCGATGTCCCGCAGCACGCCGGTCCAGGTGCCCTCGGTGGAATGGTGCGTCACCATGCGGCCGATCATGTCTCTCGTGACCGTCATCCGAGACGCACCCCCCGGTTCTTCCAGTCCCGCACCCGCTGGAGCTTGGGTTCGAGGTGGGGGTGGTTCTGGATTTCCAGCAGCGCGTCCCTGTCCCGAGTTGCGTCGTACTGCTGGGCGAGGGCGCCGCAGACATCGCACCTGGGCGGCACGGTGACTCGCAGGTTCCCGAGTACGGGGTGATGGTCGATGATTTCGCGTCCGGGCATGGGTTCTGCCGCCTTTCCTGGTACGTGCGGGAAAGGCGGCCGTACGACCCGCGATGACGCGTCATGCGCCATCCGGCCGTACAGCGACATTCCCCGCGTTGCTACGCGGTCCGCTGCGGTCATGTTCGGTTTTCACTCCGTGAGTTGAGGGAGTGGTGCCCAATCAGGCTACGCCTGTGAAACGTCGGCGTCTCCCGTTTGGTCACGGTCGTCAGCGATCACGTAGGTGGTGCGTCCCACGGTCACGAATGTGGCACCGCGCAAAATCTCATTCGCCGCATCTTCGTAGTCGGCCGCGCGCGTGGTGGCGTCGCGGGCCGCCCGCTCCCACAGAACTGCGCGGGCGCCGAGCTTTTCCAGGATCGCCCGTCGGTCCGGGTACGTCTTGGTCTTCGGGTAGGCGAGGTCGTGGTCATCGTCAGAAAGCATGGCGGCAGCGTACCGACCGACGACGAAAAGCCCCCCGCGCGGCCGTAGGTGGCCGTGCGGGGGGCATTGGTACTCAGGACGTGGCGAACTGCCACAGGGACAGGGCGAGGCCGCACAAGGCGACCAGGGCGGCGACGGACGGAAGCGGCCACCGTGCCCGTTCGAGGTCGGCGAGCCTGGCGTCGTTGCGCTTCTGACGTTCGGTCTCCCCCTTCTCCAGTGCGTCGACGGAGGCGGCGAGCTGGTCGACGCGGGCGGCCTCCTGCTCGATGCGCCGGTCGGCCTGGTCGTGCCGTTGGGTGACCAGGGCCAACGATCCGTTGACGGTGGCGAAGCCCTCGGCCATCGTGCCGCGTAGCTCGGCGAGGGCGACGGCGATCGCGGCCGTGTCGGTCGGTTCGGTCACTGGGCGGGGCCTCCGTCGTCGACCAGGCCGAGGCCGAACCGGTCGAGGATCTGCTCGACGACCGGCGAGGCCATGACGCGGGCGGCGACGCCGGCGGCGCCCGCGGCCGTGACGGCGGCGGCGACGGCCCACGGCGCGGCGGCGGCGAGCTGGTCGGAGTCGGCGACGACTGCGGCGAGGGCGGGCACGACGGCGACGACGGCGGCGAACGTCTGGAGTGCGGTGCGGATGGCGCGCTTGGTCTGGGGGGTCATGGTGGGGAGTCCTCTCGGGCTGTGGGCGCCCGCCCGGCGGGGTGCCGGGCGGGCGAGGGGGTCATGCGAAAAGTCGGCGCCACGTCTCGGGGCCGGGGTAGCCGTCGGCGTCGGCGCCGGCCCAGCCCTGGGCGCGCTGGAAGGCGCGTACGGCGGTGCGGTCGGCGTTCGACCAGGACGGGCCGGGCCCGACCTTGTAGTACCGGCCGTATCCCTTGGCGACCAGGGCCTCGCCGAGGCGGGTCACGTGCGAGCCGTGCTTGCCGGGGCCGAACTGGGCGCGGCCGGGGAAGGCCGGCGGCCGGGGCCGGGGCTTGGGCTTCGGCTTGGTGGCGGTCTTGCCCGGCAGGGTGCCGAGCAGGCGCCGCAGGGAGGCATCTCCGGGCACGCCGTCGGCGTCGGCCCCGGTGTAGCCGAGGGACCGCTGATAGGACGCGTATGCCTCGGTGTCGGCGTCGGTCCAGTCCGGGCCGGGGCCGACGGCGTACGCGTCGCCGTGCCCGGCGGCGACCAGGGCCTCGCCGACGCGGGTCACGTGCGAGCCGTGCGCCCCGTAGCCGTACGGCAGGCCGTTGATGG
>NZ_JAKRGC010000548.1 GCF_022347745.1 Streptomyces sp. OfavH-34-F | reverse complement strand
GATCTGGCGAGCGCGGTCGTGCCGTGCCGGAGCATGCGGTGCAGCCCGCGCCGTACGCTGCCGGCCCGCCAGGTGTCCTCGGGGCCGAGCGCTTCGAGCGCGGCGCCGGTCAGCGGCTCGGTGCCCAGGGTGTCCGCCTCGCGCGGGTCGGGGAAGTACCACCGCTCCAGCAGCGGGACCGCGTCCCGCTGGAGGAGGCCGGGGGTCAGGACGCCGGGCCAGTGCCGGACGCGGGCGCCGGGGTGGGCGGCGGCGAGTTCCCCGTACGGCCCGAACGCGGCGACCGATCCGTCCCGGACGGCGACGGCGCCCCCGGCCACGGGCGCGAGGCCGCCGCCCGGCAGCAGCAGGGCGGCGGCGTGGAGGGTCAGCACGGCCTACGGGGCGCCGAGGAGCTTCAGCTCCGGGTGCGCGGTGCCGCCCTCGATCGCCACGGACGAGATGTGCGAGACGACGCGCTCGTCGACCGGGTCGTTCGCCGGGTCGTCGTGCACGACGAGGTGCTCGTACGTGGTGGAGCGCTGGGCCGGGACGCGGTCCGCCTTGCGGATCAGGTCGATGATCTCCAGCCGGTTGGAGCGGTGCTTGGCGCCGGCCGAGGAGACGACGTTCTCCTCCAGCATGATCGAGCCGAGGTCGTCCGCGCCGTAGTGCAGCGACAGCTGGCCGACCTCCTTGCCGGTGGTGAGCCAGGAGCCCTGGATGTGGGCCACGTTGTCCAGGAAGATCCGGGCGATGGCGATCATCCGCAGGTACTCGAAGAGCGTGGCCTGCGTACGGCCCTTGAGCTTGTTGTTCTCCGGCTGGTACGTGTACGGGATGAACGCCCGGAAGCCCCCGGTGCGGTCCTGCACGTCGCGGATCATCCGCAGGTGCTCGATGCGCTCGGCGTTCGTCTCGCCCGTGCCCATCAGCATGGTGGAGGTGGACTCGACGCCGAGGCCGTGCGCGATCTCCATGATCTCCAGCCAGCGCTCGCCGGACTCCTTGAGCGGCGCGATGGCGGTGCGCGGCCTGGCCGGCAGCAGTTCGGCGCCGGCCCCCGCGAACGAGTCGAGACCGGCGGCGTGGATGCGGCGGATCGCCTCCTCGGCGGAGACCTTGGAGATGCGGGCCATGTGCTCGATCTCGGAGGCGCCCAGCGAGTGGATCACCAGCTGCGGGAACGCCTTCTTGATCGCCGAGAAGTGCTCCTCGTAGTACTCCACGCCGTAGTCCGGGTGGTGCCCGCCCTGGAACATGATCTGCGTGCCGCCCAGCTCGACCGTCTCCGCGCAGCGGCGCAGGATGTCGTCCAGGTCGCGGGACCAGCCCTTGGCGGTGTCCTTCGGCGCGGCGTAGAAGGCGCAGAACTTGCACGCCGTGACGCACACGTTGGTGTAGTTGATGTTGCGCTCGATGATGTACGTCGCGATGTGCTCCGTACCGGCGTAGCGGCGGCGGCGCACGGCGTCGGCGGCGGCGCCCAGGGCGTGCAGCGGCGCCGACCGGTAGAGGTCGAGCGCCTCCTCCGGGGTGATCCGGCCGCCTTCGGCGGCGCGGTCGAGGATGGGCTGAAGGTCAACCTTCTCGGTCACCGGCTGTCACCTTTCGGCGGTTTTCCAACGGATCTACGAACCGGTTCAGCGTACGCCAGCGGGCTCGGCGGTCAGCCGCCGGACCGGGTCAGCGTGCCGTACGGGCTTCCCATCACCTTCCCGTCCGAGCGGAACCGGAGCGTTCCGTCCGCTGCCAGCGTGACGTGGAGATCGGCGGGCTCGGCGGGGCAGAACACGACCCGGCTCGGCCGGTCGGGGTCCGGGCGCTCCCGCAGTTCCAGCTCGTCGGCCGAGGCGGAGGTGAGCGTGGCGACGCTGTGGCAGGTGATGCCCACCTCCGGGGACAGGAGCGTGGTCAGCCGGAGCACGTCCGTACCCGTGCGGCCCTTCTCGAACACGGCGGTGAGCGTGCCCTCCGACTCGCCGCCGCTCCGCTCGTCGAGCGGACCCCGCCAGGTGCCGACGAAGGCGTCGGGCAGTTCGGCGGCCCCGCCGGGGCTCGTCGTGGGACGCCGCGTGCCCGATCCGGCCCCCGGCTCCGAGGGCTTCGACGGGGTCGGCCGCGCCTCGCCCTGGCCGACGTTGCCGGTCTGTCCGCCGCTGCCCGGCATCAGGTCCAGCAGGAAGGCGCTGCCCACGGTCACCGCGGCCAGCGCCCCGGCCACTGCCAGGGCGAGGGTGCAGCTCACCTGGCGCCGCCCCGCGCCCCCCGTCGCGCCGAGGGTGAGACC
>NZ_JAKRGC010000547.1 GCF_022347745.1 Streptomyces sp. OfavH-34-F | reverse complement strand
CGCGCTCCCAGTGGCCCGCCCTGCGCGCCGCCGGCGCCGCCGAGGCGGCCGACGCGCTCACCGCAGCGGTGTACGCGGGCCGGATGAACGACGTGGACTGCGAACGGGTGCGCCACGCCTGGACCGGGGCCCGCGGCCGCCCCGACCGCCTCGCCTCCTTCACCGAGACCGTCCTGCGCAAGGGCGCCGACGCCTTCCTGCACCCCTCCGGACTGCGCGACCTGTCCCGGCGGACCGTCACCCACGACCCGCTGACCGGCCAGGTGCGCATCGGGGAGTGTGCCGACGACCCGCGCAACCCCTACCCGCGCCGCGGCTCCGGCCTGGCACTGGAGCCCGCGTCGCTCGGCACCTCACTGCTCGTCGTCGGCCCGCCCGGCTCCGGCAAGACCGACCGGGTCGTCCGGCCCGTCGTGGAGTCCCTCGCCCTGCGCGCCCTCACCGGACAGGCCGCGGTGCTCGCCGTCGGCGGCGGGGGCGGCGCGCTCGGCCCGGACGACGCCTACGACGTGGTCATCCGCATCGGCGACCCCGCATCCCCGCACGACTTCGACCTGTACGCCGGCACCACCGACCCGGACGAGGCCGCGGCGGCCCTCGCCGAAGGACTGGCCGGCGACCTGCCCACCGTGGACACCCGCCGCGCCGCCACCGCGCTCGGCCGGCTCCTCGGCCCGTACCGCACCGTCCACGGCCGCTTCCCCGCCGTCCCCGAACTCCGCGAACTCCTCGAAGGCTCCGCCGAGGCGCTGGGCGCCCTGCGCGACGCCCTGGCGAGCGGCGGCCACCACGCCATGCTGCGCGAACTGGAGGCCGGGGCGCGCCACGCGGGCAGCGCCGCCGACCCGACGGCCGTCCTGGCCGACCGGGTCGCCACCCTCGACCGGCCCGCCTTCGCCGGCTTCTTCGCCACCGGGGACGACGCCCGCCCGTTCTCGCTGCGCTCCCTGGGCCGCCATCCGCTGCGGGTCAGGATCGACCTGCCCGAACGAGTCCACGCCGAGGCCTCCCGGGTGCTGGCCCGGCTGGTGCTCGCCCAGTTCAACGCCGTCGTCGCGGCCCGCACCGACCGCGCGCAGTTCGTCTGCCTCGTCCTGGACGACGCCACGCACACCGTCACCGCCGAGACCGTCCGGGGCATCCGGCGGCTGCGGTCCATGAACGCCGGGGCGGTCCTCGCCCTGCGCACCCTGGACGACGTGCCCGAGACGCTGCACACCGCGCTGCTCGGCGCGTTCGGCTGCGCCATGGTCTTCCCCGGCCTGACCACCTGGGACGGCAAGCGCTTCGCGGAGGCGTGGGGCAAGGAGTGGGTGGAGGTCCGCGAGGTCGCCCAGCACGGGGTCTTCGCCGACCAGCCGCTGACCCGGGCCCTGCACTCGCTGCGCAAGATGGCCACCGGCAAGGCCGTCACCACCGACGCGGTGACCGTGCGCCAGGTCGAGCGGGAGCGCTGGTCCGCCTCCGCGCTCGCCTACGAACTCCCGCCCGGCCACGCGGTCCTCTCGCTGACCACGGTGGGCGGCGAGCACATGCCCCCGCTGCTCGTCCGGCTGGCCGGCTGAGGCGGGGGGCGGCGGGGGCGGCGGCCGGCCGGACCGGGG
This sequence comes from Streptomyces sp. OfavH-34-F, assembly GCF_022347745.1. Lineage (GTDB taxonomy): Bacteria > Actinomycetota > Actinomycetes > Streptomycetales > Streptomycetaceae > Streptomyces. The sequence goes on along the minus strand of NZ_JAKRGC010000547.1, from coordinate 673 downwards.
CGCGCCGGGTGCGGCAGCGGTGACAGGAACTCTGCCACCCTGGCAGAATCGAGCAGGGCCGTTCATACGGGACGGCGCAATCGCCCCGGCCCTCCCACCCCTTCCGCCGCCGCCTCTCCCGAAAGCCCCTCCATGCCGCCCACCCTCGCCTCGCTCGTCCAGCACTCGGCGCTCAGACTCCGGGTGCGCGCGGGAGCGGACCGCCTCGACACCCCGGTGCGCTGGGCGCACGCCAGCGAGCTGGCCGACCCCGTCCCCTACATGGAGGGCGGCGAGCTGCTGCTGGTCACCGCCACCAACCTGGACGCGGAGAACCCGGAGGCGATGGGGCGCTACGTGCGCAGGCTGGCCGACGCCGGGGTCGCCGGTCTCGGCTTCGCCGTGGGCGTGAACTACGACGAGGTGCCCCAGCCCCTGATCGGCGCCGCCGAGGAGGCCGGGCTGCCGCTCCTCGAAGTGCCCCGCCGCACCCCCTTCCTCGCCATCGCCAAGGCCGTCTCCTCGCAGATCGCCGCCGAGCAGTACCGGGCCGTCACCGCGGGCTTCGAGGCCCAGCGCGAACTCACCAGCGCCGCGCTCGCCGGGGACGGCCCCGACGCCCTGCTCGCCCGGCTCGCCGCCCACGTCGACGGCTGGGCCGCCCTCTACGACGCCACCGGCGCCGTGGTGGCCG
>NZ_JAKRGC010000546.1 GCF_022347745.1 Streptomyces sp. OfavH-34-F | reverse complement strand
ACGTCGAGGCCGCGCAGCAGCTCCGCCTCGCCGGGCGCCGCCGACAGCGCGCCCATGCCTAGTTCCGGTGCCCCCCACGCGGACAGCACCGGCACCCCGAACACCTCGCGCAGCTCGGCGGCCAGCGGCTCCGGGGTGCTGGTCCGCCCGCCGGACAGGACGAGCCGCAGCCGGTCCGGGCCCCGGGGGCGCCGGCGCCGGGCGGTGAGCAGTTCCGCGAAGTAGGCGGGCTCCGCGTACACCTGGTGGACCCCGGCGTACGCCATCAGGTCCAGGCAGCCGCCGGGGTTCCACACGTCCTGCCAGACGCCCGTCCCGCCGACCGCCAGCGGCCAGCACACCGTGTAGAGCAGTGAGGCGAGCGAGGTCAGCGGCAGCGTGGACAGGAAGACCTCGCCGGGCCGCCGCCCCGGCCCCAGCGGATGGTGCTGGGCGGAGATGTTGGCGTACAGCGTGTCGGGGGAGTGCACCACCGAGGTGTACGCGTCGCGCAGCCCCATCACGCTGATCAGCAGCGCGGGCCGGTCGGCGCGCCCCGGCAGCGGAGGCGGGCGGCGGCCGGCCGCGGTCCGCTCGTGCGGGGTGCGGGTGAAGTGGGCCGCGAAGTCGACGGACCCGGTCGCGGCCGCGTCGCCCAGCACCACGCGGTGCCGCAGCCACGGCAGTCCGGGCGCGAGGCCGGCCAGCGCCTCGGCGTGCGGGAAGCCCTCCCAGACGTCCGGGACCACGCAGACGCGGGCGCGGGTGCCGTCCAGGATGTGCCGCAGCCCGTGGGCCCGTACGGTCGGCAGCACCGGCACCGCGACGGCCCCGGCCCGCCAGCAGGCGAGGGTGAGCGCGGCCGTCTCCCACCAGTTCGGCAGCTGGTAGGCGACCGGGTCGCCCGGCGCGACCCCCAGCGAGACCAGCGCCGCCGCGAAGCGCTCCACGTACAGGGCGAGTTGCCCGTAGGTGACCGTGATCCGGCGTTCACCGGCCGGGCGCAGCACGCGCTCGGCGACGATCGCGGGGCGCTGCGGATACGCGGCGGCGGTGCGGCGCAGATCGTCCAGGAAGGTCTCCTCGCGCCACCACCCGGCCGCCCGGAACCGGTGGACGACGTCGTCGGGTGCGGTGAGTTCGCGCAGGCGGCGCTCGGCGGTGCCGGTGCCGCGGGTCATCCCCACCGGCCCACCGCCCCCGCCACCTGGACCCGCGAGGTGCAGCCCAGGCGCCGCATCACCTGGCGGACGTGGTTGACGACGGTCCACTCGGAGATGTCCAGCCGGGCCGCGATGTGCCGGTTGGTCAGCCCCTCCGCGACGAGCAGCGCCACCTGCGCCTGGCGGGGGGTCAGCGCCTGGGCGTCGGCGGCCGCCCCGGCCACCGGGTGCCGCGACGGCACGGGCGAGGACAACGCCTCGGCCACCGCCGTCGCGGCGGACATCCGCACGCCCTCCGCCCAGGCGGTCGCGAAGTCCGGCCAGTCCAGCCGGGCCCCCAGCTCCGTGCGGGCCCGCTCGGCCTGCGAGCGCCACTCCTGCGGGACCTCGGCGCCGGTCCGCTGCCGCAGCACGTCGGCCGCCGCCAGCAGCCGCACCGCGCGCGGGCGCTGCGCGGGCTGGGTGCGGAGCAGCAGCAGCGCGTACTCCTCAAGCGCGCCGGGGAGTTCGGTGCGCTCGTCGATGGCCTCGTACAGCCGCAGCGCCTCCCTCAGCGCGGTCTCGGCCGGCTCCGGCTCGTCGCCCTCCAGGTCCAGCGCGGCCCGTGCCCGCAGCGCCCCGGCGAGCCCGCGTCCGTCGCGGCTGCGGCGGAAGGTCTCCTCCGCCGTGACGAGCAGGGCGCGTCCCTTGCGCCGGTCGCCCTCGGCGCACAGGGCGGCGGCCAGCGCGACCGCCGCTTCGGCGGTGCCCCCGGTGACGCCCATCGTGGACAGCGCGCTGTGCGCGGTGACCAGCACGCTGCGGGCCGCCGTCGCGTCGCCGGTACGCAGCAGGGCGGTGCCGAGCCGGAGCGAGGCGAGGGCGTTCTGCCGCCGGTCGCCGACGCCCTTGCCGAGCGCGAGGGCCCGCCGGTGGCGGCGTACGGCCTCCTGCGGGTCGCCCAGGGCCAGCGCGAACACCCCGGACAGGTCGGTGAGCCGGGCCCTCGGCGCCTCCGGGAGCGGTCCGGCGCCGGCGACCGTGTCGCACCACTCCAGGCCCTCGCGCAGCCGCCCCTGCGCCAGCCACGGCAGATGGCAGCCGAGCACCAGGGCCGCCGCCGCCTCGCCGTCGCCGCGCTCGTGCAGCTGCCGCAGGGCC
>NZ_JAKRGC010000545.1 GCF_022347745.1 Streptomyces sp. OfavH-34-F | reverse complement strand
CCTACGTGGTGCTGTTGCTGGACCACCGGGGGGAGCCGCTGGTGCTCCAGGTGAAGGAGGCCAGGCCCTCCGTCCTGGCCCCGCACCTGGCCGCCGTGGGATTCCCGGTGCCGGAGATCGTGCACGAGGGGCGGCGACGCGGCCGGCGCCCTCGACGCCTACGAGCGCCTGCTGGCCGACCTGGAACGCGTCCTGGGCCCCCACCACCGGGGCACCCGCTGGACGCGCGCCCAGCGGGACCGGTGGCGCGGCCCGCCGGGCTGATCAGCCGGTGCGGCGCCGGCCGAGGAGGCGGGCCTGTTCCTTCTTCAGCTCGGTGAAGCCCTTGCGCGCGTACCCGGCCACCTCCTGGCCGGGGAACGGCACCACCGAGAGATGCTGCTCGTAATCGCCCTGCGCCCAGCGGGCGGCCGTGATCTCGTACCCCGAGACGTGGGCGCACAGCTGGAGCAGGAGCGGTGGCATCACCGGCTCGTTCAGGAGGTCGGCGTGGGTGAGGACGAGGTCGCGCATGGCCCGGATGTTCGGCAGGAAGACGGTCGTCGCCCACAGCCGCCACTCGGCCAGCTCCTCGTCTGTGGGGGGCGTCTCGTGGGCGAAGGGCGACCTGCCGTCGGAGCGGGCGTTGCGCTCCATGAACGCGGCGAAGATGCGGCCGTTGGCCTCGGTGAGGGCGAACAGGGGGCCGTAGAGGTCGCTGAGCTGGCGATTCACCCGAGCGAGGCGTTCCTGGCGCTGCGAGAGGCGCAGCCCGTTCAGATAGGTGATGACATAACCGGCGAACGCGAGCCCGATGGTGACGGCCAGGGTGATCATAGGGGCCGATGGTAGGCCCCGGCGGGGGTCAGTGATCGGGTTTTCTGCGCAGGGCCGTCAGCAGGGTGAGGGCCGTGCCCGCGACCGCCCAGGCGGAGAGCACCAGCAGGGGGCCGGTCACGGCGTTGCCGCGGAAGTACGCGATCGAGCGGGCCGTCCACGTCGAGGCGCCCGGCGGCAGGGCGGGGCCGATCGCGCGCCAGAAGTCCGGGAGCATCGGGAGCGGGAAGGCGCCGCCCGCGCTCGGGTTGCCCGCGATGACCACGATCAGGACGGCCAGGCCGATGCCGACGATGCCGGTGAGGGCCTCCAGGGCGAGGGTGATCATGCCGACCGCGAAGACGGTCAGCGCGCCCAGGCCGGACATCCCCCAGAAGCTGCCGGGCAGGGCGTCCAGGATCGGGCCGATGATGACCGCGCCGCCGATGCCGCCCGCGATCGCGTACAGCGCCATGACCCCGGTCCGGATCAGCGCGCGCTGCCGGTTGGCGGGGCGGCTGCCCGCGCTGATGGCCAGGATCGAGGCGCAGAGGTAGCCGCCCACGCACCAGCCCACGGCCAGGTAGAACGAGGACAGCCCGTCGAAGTCCTGGGACGAGGCCGGGGCCACGTCCACGGTGCGCACGGTGCGCTCCTGGGACGCCTCGGCCTCCGCGACGATCTTCTTCAGGGAGTTGGCCAGGACGGTTCCCCCGCCGGAGGCGACCAGCAGGGTGTCCCGGGTGCTCCGGGGCGAGACGATCAGGGCGCCGTCCAGCTCCCGGTCGAGGACCTGGCGGCGCGCGGTGGCCTCGTCGGTGACGGCACGGGGGTCGAGCGGCCCGCCGGGCAGGCCGTCCAGCTCGGTGACGAGGCGGGCGGACACCTCCCGGGGCGCGACGACGCCGAAGGGGACGTCCGTCGGTTTCGGGCTGTGCAGGGCCCCGATGTAGGACGCGATGAACAGCAGCTGGAGCGCCAGCACCCCGATGACGAGCAGCGCGGCCCGTGGGGTGACGGCCTTCCTCACCTCGGCGGCGAAAGTCATGCCCCCACGCTCCGGGGTGCCCGCCGCCCGCGCAGTCGGGGCGCGGCCGAACGGCGGAAGGGGAGGCGCGGACCGGGGGAGGAGCGGCGGGCTCCGAGTATCGTACGGGTGTTCGAAACTTGGTTTATGGTGGAGAGCGAGGGGGTGGGTAGCGCGTACGAATCGGTCCAGGAGGTGCAGGTGCCAGGGTTCACGCATCTGCGTACCGCCTCCGGGTTCTCCCTGCGGTACGGGGCGTCGCACCCGGAGCGGCTGGTCGAACGCGCCGCCGAGCGGGGCATGGACGCCCTCGCCCTGACCGACCGGGACACCCTGGCCGGCGCGGTCCGGTTCGCCCGGGCCTGCGCCCGGGAAGGGGTGCGCCCGCTGTTCGGGGTGGACCTCGCGGTGGGCCCGGTGGCGGGGGACGCGGCCGCGCCCAGGCCCCGCAACCCGGCGC
>NZ_JAKRGC010000544.1 GCF_022347745.1 Streptomyces sp. OfavH-34-F | reverse complement strand
GCGTGTCGTCCGGGTCGGCGGCGCCCAGGGCGGCGGTCCGGGCGGCGGTCGGTCCGGGGCGGCGGTCCGGGGCAGAGTCGGGCAGGCGGGGCGGGCGCCCTTGCCCGCCGTGTGGGGGTCGGCGAGGATCGGTGCCATGCCGATCAAGGGTGCCCTCTTCGACTTCTCCGGGACGCTGTTCCGGATCGAATCCGTGCGGTCCTGGCTCGCCGCGACCCTCGCCGAGCGGGGAGTGAGCGTGGACGAGGCCGGGTTCGAGCGGTACGCGGCGGAGCTGGAGGCGTTCGGCGCGCTGCCGGGCGGGCCCAACCCGCAGCGGATGCCCGGTGACCTGGCCGAGGGCTGGGAGCACCGCGACGAGAGCGCGGAGCGGCACCGCGCGGTGTACACCGGTCTGGCCCGCCAGGTCGCGCTGCCCGATCCCGGACTGTACGACGCGCTGTACGACCGCCATCTGAGCCCGGACGCCTGGCGGCCCTACCCGGACGCGGCGGAGGTGCTGGCGGGACTGCGGGAGGCCGGGGTGCGGATCGGGGTCGTCAGCAACATCGGCTGGGACCTGCGGCCCGTGTTCCGGGCGCACGGGCTGGACGCGTACGTGGACGCGTACGTCCTCTCCTTCGAGCACGGCGTGCAGAAGCCGGACGCACGCCTCTTCCGCACGGCCTGCACACTTCTGGGACAGGACCCGGCGGATGTGGTGATGGTCGGCGACGACCGGCACGCGGACGGCGGGGCCGCCGCGCTGGGCTGCGAGGTCCGTTTCGTACGCCATCTGCCGGTGGAGGAACGGCCGGACGGGCTGCGGGAGCTAGGACTGGCCGAGAAGGTTGCTTGAGACACATGTGAGAGATGTCCCTGACGCACAATGGGTCGGATTGTCACATCGTGGCCTTAGCCTTGTAGGCATGTCCCCGACTCCGTGCCCGTCCGATTCCGTACGCCCCGCAGCTGTGGTGAATGAAGACATTCGCGACCTGTGGCGGCGCTCGGGCGGTCACCTGTCCCCGGAGGACGAGGAGCAGTACCAGCGGCTGCTCGTCGAGTGGGCCGCCGCCACCGGGGGGAGCGACCGGCCGGCCGCCTGAGCGCGGCGCGTCCCGGCTCCGGCGATCCCCTGCGTCGCCGGAACCGGTCCGGGCGGGGGTACAGCATGTCCCGTCGCGGCTGATCGGTCAATGAAGTACCGGGCCGGGCGGAACGGGGGCGCCGGGCAGGCGCTCACCCCAGACGGGCCGCCTGGCGGTCCACCGCTTCCAGCACGCGGTCCAGCAGTCCGGGGAAGAGCGCGTCGAGGTCGTCCCGGCGCAGCCCGTTCATCTTGGCGGTGCCCCGGTAGGTCTGCCGGACGATGCCGCTCTCACGCAGCACCCGGAAGTGGTGCGTGGTGGTGGACTTGGTGACCGGAAGGTCGAAACAGGAGCAGGTCAGCTCATCCTCGGCGGCGGCCAGTTCGCGGACGACGCTCAGCCGCACCGGGTCCGCGAGGGCGTGCAGGACGGTCTCGATCCGGATGTCCTCGCGGGCCGGGTGGGGCAGGGTGCGCGCGCCCGCCGCCGGTTCGGTGGTGGTGGCAGGGGTCACGGTGGCTCTCCGCATCGTCGCTCCGTCCGGAACCCCCATACTACGAGATTCGTCGTAGTTCGGCGCCGTGGCGGGGGCGGACCGGGCGGCCTATAGGTCAGAAACTGTCCTGTTGGCTGGCTAGCGTGGGGCTGTGGCCGGGCGGACGGGAGCCGGCCCCGAACGGGAGGCGCAGCCATGACCAGCACGGCCGACATCCGGGACACCACCGAGACCTTCACGAGCGCCGCGTGCCTGGAGGACTGGCTGGCCGAGCACCACGCCGACAGCGCGGGGGTCTGGATGAGGATCGCCAAGCGGAACTCCGGGGTGCCCTCCGTGACCGTCGACGAGTACACCGACGCGCTGCTCTGCTACGGCTGGATCACCGGGCAGCGCAAGTCCTGCGACGAGGTGTACTACCTCCAGCGCATCACCCCCCGCCGGCCGCGCAGCGTCTGGTCGCTGGTCAATGTGGAGAAGGCGGAGGCGCTCATCGCGGACGGGCGGATGCGCGCCCCCGGTCTCGCCGAGATCGAGGCCGCCCGCGCGGACGGGCGGTGGCAGGCGGCGTACCCGTCGCAGAGCCGGGCCGCCGTGCCCGCCGACCTCGCCGAGGCGCTGGCGGCGGACGAGGCGGCGGGCCGCTTCTACGCGGGGCTCGGCAGGTCCGACCGCTATCTGGTGCTCCTGCGGCTGATGACGGCCCCGTCGCCGGAGGTCAGGGCGGCGCGGCTGGGCCGGGCGGTGGC
>NZ_JAKRGC010000543.1 GCF_022347745.1 Streptomyces sp. OfavH-34-F | reverse complement strand
GCCCGGCTCGCGGCGAGCCTGCGGGCGGCCCGGCTGGCCGCGTTCCAGGCCCTGATGACCGGTCACATCGAGTCGGCACAGCGCATCCTGGGCCCGCTGTCGCCCGGGCTGCTGGACACCGACGAGGCACAGATCGCCGTCGTGGACTGCGCCGCCGGGCCCCGGGACGAGGTCTTCGCCCTGGTCGAGGCGCGGCTGGACGCGGACGGCAACGGCCTGGCGGTGCGCTGTCCGGCGTTCGAGAGCCACATCATCGTCGTCGCGCCCCGCCCGGACCCCGGGGCGCGGGAGGCGCCCGCCCTCGGCCGGCTGCGGTCGCTCGTCGCCGGCAACGGGCTGCTCAGCCTGGGCATCAGCCCGGTCCTGCCGGTGGAGGACATCGGCAGCGGCTACAGCATGGCGTACGACGCCCTCGCCACCGCCCGCATCAGTCCCGCGCGGGCCGCCACGGCCGCAGGGACGCCCGGTCTCCTGGAGGCGCTCGACCCGGTCGCGGCGGGGCGGTGGGCCACCGCCCTGCTGGCCCCGGTCCTCGGCCGGCGCGGCCACGACCAGCAGCTGTCGACGGTGGGGCTCGGCCTGGAATTCGAGGTGTCGGCGGCCGGCCGCATCCTGGGCATCCACCGCAACACGCTCTCGCGCAGGGTGCGCGGCATGCTGCGGGCCACCGGCCTCGACCCCGACCGCGCCCTGGACCGCGTCACCCTCTCCCTCGCCCTGCAGATCCACGCCCTGCACGGCCCGGCGCCCATCGCCGGCGCGGTTCCCCGGCTCGCCGGCCTGTTCGCCGGGGAGCGGGTGACCGCCTGGGCCGCCGCCGCCCTCGCCCCGCTGCGGCAGGCCACCACGGACCGGCGGACCACCGACGGCGAAACCCTGCTGCGGACCCTGCGCGTGTGGGCCGCCCTCGATTTCCGGGTCGACGCCGCCGCGCGGGAGACCGGCCTGTACCCGGCGACCGTACGCAGCCACATCCGCGCCGCCGAGGGGCAGCTCGGCTGGATGCTCCTGTCGGCGCTGCCCACGAGACACCTCGCCACCGACGAGGACGCCCCGCGCAAGCAGTCCGGGGTGCGGAACCTGGCCGTGGCGCTCCAGGCCACGCCGGGCTCACCGGCGCTGCTGCTGCCCGACCCCGTGCACGCGGCGGGCGAACCGTCCCCGTCCTGACGGCGACCGGCGGGACGCCGTCAGCCGCCGCACTGCTCCAGCATCATGTCCTTGTCCGCGGCCGTCACCGGCAGCGCGTACTTCAGCGAGACCTGGGCGAAGCGCAGGGCGTAGGCGCAGCGGACCGGCTTGTACGGCGGGAGCCAGGTGGCGGGGCCCGCGTCGCGCTTGGCGTTGTTGGCGGGACCGTCGACCGGGAGCAGGTTGAGGGGGTCGTTGGCGATCTGCTGCCGCTTGGCCTCGTTCCAGTGGGCGGCGCCCATCTGCCAGTCGTACGAGAGCGGCATGACGTGGTCGATCTGGACCGCGGTCGCCCGCTGCTTGCGCCACTCGATGGTCTTGCCGGTGTACGGGTCCTTGAGGGTCATCGAGACGACCACGCAGTCCGAGCCGGAGCGGAGTTCGACGTTCTTGCCGTCGCGGGCGAGGAGGTCGTTGCGGGTGTCGCAGCCGTTCCGGGCAAGCGGTATGCCGTCCACCGAGTCCTTCCACGCGTACCCGAACTTGTCGCGCGCGTAGCCGGTCTTGGGGCCCCGGCCCTTGGTCGCGACCTTCTCGATGACCTTGCGGGCCGCCGCCTTGTCCGCGTCCGAGGTGAGCGGGGCGAGGCCGGGCTTCGTGCCGTCCGCGTTCTCCAGCGGGCTGGCACCGAAGCCGGTGACGGACGGGGCGCCTCCGCCGTCCGCGCCGGCGGAAGGGCCGGAGGAGGCGGCCTGCTCGGGGTCGCAGCCGGCGAGGGCCAGCACGGCCGACGCGGCCAGGGCGGGCACCATCACTCGACACACGCGGGGGGATATCACTCGTAGCCGTCCTGACGGGGAGAAAGCCGAACCAACCCTGGGAATCCTCTGATGTCTTCCCCACAGGGAGGATTTCATGGCCGCCGGCCCTCCCCGCGCGGGCCCCCGCCAGCGCCCCCGCCCCCGCTCCCCGCTCCCGCCATCGCCTCCGCCTCCACCCGGCGGGCCGTCACACCTTGCCGATGCCCAGCGTGTTCTCGGACGGCAGCAGTCCGGACCCGATCGCCGCCACCCACAGCGGCCCGAGCAGTCCCACGAGCCGTTCCCGCTCCGCCTCCGTGAGCACCCGCCACGGACCGGCCGCCGCCTCGTCCGTGCGCCGCTCCACCTCGGCGCGCAGCGCCCGGCCGGCCTCCGTCGCCGTGCCGTCGTCCGCCACCAGCCCCC
>NZ_JAKRGC010000542.1 GCF_022347745.1 Streptomyces sp. OfavH-34-F | reverse complement strand
CGCCGTACCCGGGCTGCCCGCCCTGGCCGTACGACGGCTGCCCGCCCTGCCCGTACGCGGGCTGCTGGTCCTGGCCGTACGCCGGCTGCGGGGGCGGGCCCGGCTGGTACGACGGTGGCCGGCCGGCATCGGTCCGGGGGCCCCACGGCTGACCGCCGGGCGGGGGTGTCTGGTGCGCTCCCGTCGGCGACCAGGGCTCGCCGCCGTCCGAGGGCAGGACGACGCCCTCGTGCGCGGGCGGTGCAGCAGGATTCTGCCGCTCGTCGCCCTCTCCGCTCTGTGTCACCGGGACTCCTACACGTCAACTACGGAATCGTCGGCTCACGCTATCGGGTGGCAGCGGCCCCTCGCCAAGCGCCCGTTGTCCTCCACCCGCCCGTGACACAGGTGTGACAAGGCGGCGCCCTCCGAGCCGCCGCCCCGCCGTCCTCACGCCGCCTGGAGTTCCAGGCGCGCGCCGAACTCCCGTACCGAGGGCTCGTCCCCGTACGGCAGCAGACGCTGCTGGAGGTCCTCCAGGTATTCCGCGCCCCGGCTGGAGCGCACCGTCCCCAGCAGCTCCATCGCGCGCGTGCCCGTATGGCAGGCCTGCTCCACCTCGCGCATCTGCACCTGGGCCGTGGCCAGCAGCGCGAGGCCGATGCCCCGGCGGCGGGCGCGGGACTCCGGGTGGCCGTCCAGGGACTCCTTCGCCCGGCGCGCGGCGGCCTCCGCCTGCCCCAGGTCGCGGTGGCAGTGCGCCAGTTCGTCCGCGAGGTAGGCGTGGTCGAAGTGGGCGATCCAGTCGGGGTCGTCCCCGCTCTCCGGGTCGGCCCGCTCCAGCGCCGCCTCGGCCCGGCCCACCGACTCCAGGCAGGTCCGCGCGTCCCCGAGGAGCGCGTGGCCGCGCGCCTCCGCCGCGTGGAACATCGCCTCGGCGCGCGGGGTGACCCGGCCGCGGGCGCCCTCCTGCGCGGCCCGTGCGAGCTGGGCGATCTCGCGCGGATTGCCGAGCTGGGCGGCGAGATGGCTCATCGAGGCGGCCAGCACATAGCCGCCGTAGGCGCGGTCGCCGGCCGCCTGGGCCAGGCGCAGCGCCTGGATGTAGTAGCGCTGGGCGAGGCCGGGCTGACCGGTGTCGACGGCCATGTACCCGGCGAGTTCGGTGAGCCGGGCGACGGCCGCGAAGAGCTGACGGCCGGTCGATTCGCGGTACGCGCCCGAAAGCAGGCCGGAGACCACGCTGTTGAGGTAGTGGACGAGGACCGGGCGCACATGGCCGCTGCCGAAGCGGTGGTCGAGGTCGACCAGCGCGGCCGTCGTCGCGCGCACCGCCTCGACGTCGGGCATGCCGACGCGCGAGCCGGCCGCGCGCTCGACCTGCGGGTCGGCGCCGGTGATCAGCCAGTCGCGGCTCGGTTCCACGAGCGCGGAGGAGGCGACCGAGGAGCCGGTCAGGAAGTCGCGGCGGCCGACGTCGCTGCGCCACAGCTCGCAGACCTGCTCGATGGCCCCGCCGACCGTGGGGGCGAACTGGAGGCCGACGCCCGAGGCGAGGTTCTTGCCGTTGGCCATGCCGATCTCGTCGATCGTGACCGTACGGCCGAGTTTGCGGCCCAGCGCCTCGGCGATGGTGCCGGGGGCCCGGCCGCGCGGCTGCTGGCCGCGCAGCCAGCGGGCCACGGACGTCTTGTCGTACCGCAGGTCGAGGCCGCGTTCGGCCCCGACCATGTTGACGCGGCGGGCGAGGCCCGCGTTGGAGCATCCGGCTTCCTGGATGAGCGCCTGGAGCCGTTCATTCGGCTGGCGTGCGACGAGTGGCCTGGCTGCCATGGTGTATCCCCCTGAGGCCGCGGTGATCGATGGCGGGATCACTGCCCGACATGTCCCTGAGAAATGCGCTGATTCATCGTGTTGGTCACTTTCCGCGCGACTCACCTCATTCGTCACGTGCGGTCACTAAAATGCCGCGACGCATCGCCCCCGCCCGGATGTCCCGTAACCAGTTACCCACCCGAAGGGCGGCCCTCTCCCGCGCGCCCCCGCCCATGCATCCGTGCGCCCCGCGTGCGGAACCGCGGGAGAGCGGGCCGTAACTCTTCGTGAAGCCTGTAGTTGAGCCGGGCGTGGAAGAGCCCATCGGAGTCAGGGAAGCGGCGCAGGTCCCGCGACAGCGCGCCGAACAGTTACTCGAAGCCGCCGTGCGGTACACGGAGGAGAGGCACTGGGAGGTCTGCCCCGGCACCTGGCTGGAGCCGGCCGGCTCCAGCCGGCGGTGCTCGTGCGGCGACGACAGGTGCGCGGCGCCGGGCGCCCATCCGGCCGGGGACGACTGGGCGGACGGGGCCACCGGCAGCGGCGCGGCGGCCCGCCGGATGTGG
>NZ_JAKRGC010000541.1 GCF_022347745.1 Streptomyces sp. OfavH-34-F | reverse complement strand
CGCGGAGCCGGACAAGCCGAAGACCCCGGCGGCGCCGGCCCGCCCCGTACGGCCCGGCGAGCGTCCGGCCCCGAAGCCCTCGGAGGTCTTCCCGCCCCGCCGCCCGGTGCCCCGGCCGCCGGAGCGCGCCGCGGGGTAGGGCCTCTCCGGACGGCGGGGGGCGGCTCGCTACTCTGGACGGCATGGACTACGTATCCGCGCTCGTGCCCCCCGTGGTGATGGCCGCCTTCTTCATCGGCCTGGTCGTGACGATCGTCAAGAGCCAGGGCGGCCCCAACAAGGCCAAGGAGGACGCGGCCGTGGACGCGGCGGCCGTCCGCGCCGAAGCGGGCCCGCAGACCCCGCGCACCGAAGGGGCCTGACCTCCCCCGGGGCGCGCCAGGAGCACCTCGCAGACGAAAGGGCGTACGACTCACGAAGAGTCGTACGTCCTTTTGCCGTGCCGAACTGCTGCGCATTCCAGACATCCGGCACTAAGGTGACGCTGTGCCCCGTCAATTGGGAGAGCTTGAGGACGCCGTGATGACACGGGTCTGGGAATGGAACCGTCCGGTCACCGTCCGGGAAGTCCTGGAGGACCTTCAGCGGGAGCGGTCCATCGCCTACACCACCGTCATGACGGTAATGGACAATCTCCATCAGAAGGGCTGGGTCCGCCGCGAAGTGGAGGGCCGCGCATATCGCTATACGGCCGTCTCCACCCGGGCCGCATATGCCGCTGCCCTGATGAACGAAGCCTGGTCGCACAGCGACAACCCGGCCGCCGCGCTGGTCGCCTTCTTCGGCATGATGTCCGCCGAGCAGCGCGAGGCTCTGCGGGACGCGATGCGCATCGTTGTGCCCACTCTTCCCGAGGACGGCCCGCCATCCCCCGGTGAAGCCGGTGAAGCCGGTGAACCGGCCGATGACGCGGAGCCCCCGGACGAGCGATAGCGTCTGCGTATGTCCTCTGAGCTTCCGCAAACCGATTTGCAGACCGAACCGTCGGTTATAAACGTCGCCATCACCGTCCGGCGCGCACGGACGAGCGATGTCCCGGCCGTCCGGCGACTCCTCGACGGCTACGCGAGGGAAGGCATCCTCCTCGACAAAGCCACGGTGACGCTTTACGAGGACATCCAGGAGTTCTGGATCGCCGAACGGGACGAGGACGCGGCCGTCGTCGGCGTCGGCGCACTGCACGTGATGTGGGAAGACCTCGCCGAAGTCCGCACGCTCGCGGTCGATCCCGGCCTGCGCGGCTCCGGAGTGGGGCATCAGGTCCTGGACAAGCTGCTGCGCACCGCCCGCTGGCTGGGCGTCCGCCGGGTTTTCTGTCTCACCTTCGAAGTCGAGTTCTTCGCGAAGCACGGCTTCGTGGAGATCGGAGAGACGCCCGTGGACGGAGATGTCTACAGTGAGCTGCTGCGTTCCTATGACGAGGGAGTCGCGGAGTTCCTCGGTCTCGAACGAGTGAAGCCGAACACCTTGGGCAACAGCCGGATGCTTCTGCACCTGTGACCGCCGGAAGTGGGGGCGATCCCTATGTCCGAATCGCGTACGTTTCCCGGCCCGTTGTGCCCTTGAACCTCTCCCGAGGGTTTGTGTTTTCCGGAGAAAAGCGGTTTCCTTTCCGCGTACTCCATTTTCGATGAAAGGAAATCCGGTGGCACAGAAGGTTCAGGTCCTTCTTGTTGACGACCTTGACGGTGGCGAGGCGGACGAGACGGTGACGTTCGCGCTGGACGGCAAGACGTACGAGATCGACCTCACCACCAGCAACGCCGACAAGCTGCGTTCCCTTCTCGAGCCCTACGCGAAGAACGGCCGGCGTACCGGTGGCCGTGCGGCGTCGGGTCGCGGCAAGGGCCGTGCGGTCTCCGGCGGCAACAAGGACACCGCCGAGATCCGTAAGTGGGCGCGCGAGAACGGCCACAATGTGAATGACCGCGGCCGTGTCCCGGCGGAGATCCGCGAGGCTTACGAGAAGGCCAACGGCTGAGTCGCGGACTCGTCGTGGAACACGCCCGCCCGGGCGCGCGCAAGCCGGACCCGGTGGCATTCCGTCGCCACGGCGTCCACGAGCCGGACGAGGTCGGGAGCGTCTCCATCCCCGCTCCCGAAGCCGGAGAAGGCCGGGAAAACCGGCGCCTCGTCCTGTTCCGGTGACGGCCAGGGGGGTCGCAGCCAGGAGGCGGCCCCCGGCTCCGCCCGCACGCCCGGCGGCGGCGGTGCGGTGATGTGCCCGCCCGTGCCCAGGACGGCGAGCGAGAGCGCGACCCCGCCCCACTCCAGCCAGTCCAGCAGACCCGGCAGCTCCTCCGCGCTGCCCGGCGCCACCAGCAGCGCCATCCGCGGCCCCCGCAGCGCCACCGGACCGCTCCGGC
>NZ_JAKRGC010000540.1 GCF_022347745.1 Streptomyces sp. OfavH-34-F | reverse complement strand
GGCGGGCTGCTCCTTGCAGCCCGCGGTCACGGCGGCCAGCGCCACCACGGTCACGGCGGCCGCCGCCCGGCCGCCCCGGCGTGCGCCACCGCGCCCGGTCCTGCCCGTGCCTGTCATCTCCCGACCCCCTGCTTTCCCGGCTGCTGCGTCCTCGACTCGTGTGTGCGCGTATCTCATGGGACGGGTTCCCGCTCGGCCCGGTTGCCCAATCCCCGCGGTCGAGAGGAAAGCGTGACCTCCGCGCGTTCCGGGGGCCGCGGACGCGTGCGACACTCCGTCGCATGCTGGGTGTCACCGACCTTCCGACCTATCTCGCCGGCCTCGCGCTGATCGTGCTGCTGCCCGGTCCGAACTCGCTCTACGTGCTCTCCGTCGCCGCCCGGCGCGGGGTACGGACCGGCTACGCGGCCGCCGCCGGGGTGTGGACCGGGGACGCCGTCCTGATGACGCTGTCCGCGCTGGGCGCCTCGTCGCTGTTGCAGACCACGCCCCTGCTGTTCGCCGTCGTCAAGTACGCGGGCGCCGGCTATCTCACCTGGATGGCCATCGGCATGCTGCGGGCCGCCCTGGCGATGTGGCGCGAACGGCACCGCAGGGTCGCCGAGATCACCGGCGAGTCGGCCACGGCGGACGCGACGGGCGCGGTGCCGACCGCGCGGGCCATGGAGCGGCCGTACCGGCGGGCGCTGGTCGTCAGCCTGTTCAACCCGAAGGCGATCCTGTTCCTGATCTCCTTCTTCGTGCAGTTCGTGGACCCCGGATACGCCTACCCGGCGCTGTCCTTCCTGGTCCTGGGCACCCTGCTGCAGATCGCCAGCTTCCTCTACCTGTCCGTGCTGATCTTCGGCGGCACCCGGCTGTCGGACGCCTTCCGCCGGCGCAGGCGGCTCTCGGCGGGCGCCACCTCGGCGGCCGGAGTGCTGTTCCTCGGCTTCGCCGCGAAGCTGTCGCTCAGCAGCGTCTGACGGCCGGGCCCGGGGCCGCCCTCGGTCATTCCGCCCGCAGGTACGCCGAGGTGGAGACCCGCCCCAGCAGCCGCAGCCGGGACGCGCCGCCCGACAGATGCGCGTCCAGCGCGTCCCGCACCCCCGGCCAGGCCGCGTCCCCGTAGTCGTCGAGCACCACGATCCCACCGGGGGCCGCGATCTCCTCGACCCACTCCAGATCGGCGGCCACCCCCGGCCCGGAGTGGTCGCCGTCCACCACGATCACCCCGTACGACCGGTCCCCGGCCTCCGCCCGGACCTCCGGCGCACCGGAGAAGCCCCGCACGATCCTGGGGTGGTGCGTCGTGCCACCGCCCGTCAGCGCCAGGTTGGCGCGCACCACGTCCTCGCGCACCGGGGTGCCGGTCGGGTCGGCGGGCTGCGCGGTGCCCGGCTGGAGCTGCGAACCGGCCAGCGGGTCCACGATCGTCAGCTCCGGCTCCGTGCCCGCCCGGTGCGTCATCCGGGTCAGCGCGGCGGCGAACAGCCCGTACAGCGTGCCGATCTCCAGGATGCGGCCGTTCGGCGGGGCCAGCAGCGGCACGGTCGCCAGCTTGCCGCACACGTTGGACGTCGAGCCCGCCAGCCGCCCCACGCCGAGCGCCTCCAGCGCCACCACCGTCCGGTAGGCGGCCACCACGCTCCGGCGCGCCGCCGCCGCGTCCCCGGCCAGCGCCGCCACCTGGCCGACCAGCCGGTCGAACTCGGCGGGCGGCGGCATACGGTGCGCGCCGCGCCCGGTGCCGTCCAGCAGCAGCTCCAGGGCGTACCGGGAGTGCCGCTCGTCCTCGTAGTCCCGGCGCAGCGCGGCGAGTTCCCCGCGCAGCGGGGCGGCGGCGCGCTCCACGCGCGACTGGATGCGGCGGTCGACGAGGGCGGCGGCGGGGCGCAGCGCCCGCTTCGCCAGACGGGTGTTCAGCAGGGAGGCCATGGCTGGGAACGTACGCGCGGGCGCGGGCCCGCTCCCACCACGCGGAGATGAAGTCTCGGTGTCGCCGGGACCACGCTCCGGGAAGCCCCGCTATTTCGCGCTTTTGCGCCGCCGGCGCCCGAAACGCCCCGCCACCCCCACCGCGACCAGGCCTGCCAGCGCCACCGCCCCCGCGAGGGCGCCCGCCCTCAGACCCGGCGGGCGGTACGCGCAGTCCAGCACCGGGTGGTCGCCGCTCACCGGCACCGCGACCAGGCCCAGGTACGAGTCGGCCGGGCGGCCCTGACACCTCCAGCCGGCGATCCGGGGCGCGGCGAGCACCGCCAGGCCCCGCGTGTGCGGCGGGAGTTCGGCCCGCACGCCGCTGCCGGTGACCGCGACCCGGGTCGCCCCCGTCCGCTTCAGCCCGGCCACCGCCGCCGCCAGCCGGTCCCGGTCCAGGCAGCCGACCGCGTCGTG
>NZ_JAKRGC010000053.1 GCF_022347745.1 Streptomyces sp. OfavH-34-F | reverse complement strand
CGCCGCCCTCGCCCTGGCCCTGCCGGCGGGCGCGCACCGCGAGCGGACCCCGGCGGCGCGGGCGTAACAACTGGGACCGCAATATCCACAGGGGCGCGGGGCACTGGTGCGGGCCCACTACCCTTGAGGGGTGACTATTCGCCTGTACGACACCAGCGCCCGGCAGATCCGTGATTTCGTCCCGCTCACCCCGGGTTGTGTCTCGATCTACCTCTGCGGCGCGACCGTCCAGGCCGCCCCGCACATCGGGCACATCAGGTCCGGACTGAACTTCGACATCATGCGCCGCTGGTTCGCGTACCGCGGCTACGACGTGACGTTCGTCCGGAACGTCACCGACATCGACGACAAGATCATCGCGAAGTCCGCCGACCAGGGCCGCCCCTGGTGGTCCATCGGCTACGAGAACGAGCGGGCGTTCAACGCCGGCTACGACGCGCTCGGCTGCCTGCCGCCCACCTACGAGCCCCGCGCCACCGGGCACGTGCCCGAGATGATCGAGATGATGCGGGGCCTCATCGAGCGCGGTCACGCCTACGCGGCGGACGGAAACGTCTACTTCGACGTCCGCTCGTTCCCCGGCTACCTGGAGCTGTCCAACCAGGAGCTGGACGATCTGCGCCAGCCCTCCGGCGAGGGCGAGACCGGCAAGCGCGACCAGCGCGACTTCGCCATGTGGAAGGCGTCCAAGCCCGGCGAGCCCAGCTGGGACACGCCCTGGGGCCGCGGCCGCCCCGGCTGGCACCTGGAGTGCTCCGCCATGGCCCACAAGTACCTCGGCACCGCCTTCGACGTCCACGGCGGCGGCCTCGACCTGATCTTCCCGCACCACGAGAACGAGATCGCCCAGGCCAAGGCCTTCGGCGACACGTTCGCGCGGTACTGGGTGCACAACGCCTGGGTCACCATGTCCGGCGAGAAGATGTCGAAGTCCCTCGGCAACTCCGTGCTCGTCAGCGAGATGGTCAAGCACTGGCGCCCCATCGTCCTGCGCTACTACCTGGGCACCCCGCACTACCGGTCGATGATCGAGTACAGCGAAGAGGCCCTGCTCGAGGCCGAGTCCGCGTTCGCCCGCATCGAGGGCTTCATCCAGCGCGTCACCGAGAAGGCGGGCGAGCCCGTCGCCGCCGCCCCCGAGGTGCCGCCGGCCTTCGCCGACGCGATGGACGACGACCTCGGCGTCCCGCAGGCGCTCGCGATCGTCCACACCACGGTCCGCCAGGGCAACTCCGCCCTCGCCGCCGATGACAAGGAGGCCGCCGTCGCGCGCCTCGCCGAGGTCCGCGCCATGCTCGGCGTCCTCGGCCTCGACCCGCTCGACGACCACTGGGCCGGTGAGAACGACCGCGGCGACGATCTCCACGGCGTCGTGGACACCCTCGTCCGACTCGTCCTCGACCAGCGCCAGTCGGCCCGCGCCCGCAAGGACTGGGCCGCCGCCGACGCCATTCGCGACCAGCTCAACCAGTCCGGACTCGTCATCGAGGACAGCCCGTCCGGCCCCCGGTGGACACTCGGCCCGCGCCAGTAGCTCCTCCGCATGCCGCCCGGTCCGCCGGGCGGCACACTTCACTTGTACGCACGCACGACCGAAGCAACGAAACAGGTAGGTCATGGCCGGGAACAGCCAGCGCAGGAACCGCCGCACGTCCAACAAGAAGGGCGCGCAGGTCGGCAGCGGTGGCCAGCGACGCCGGGGCCTGGAGGGCAAGGGCCCCACCCCGCCCGCCTCCGCCCGCAAGGGGCACAAGAAGAACCGCGTGGCCAACGCCCAGGCCAAGCACGCCGCCAACCGCCGCCCCGCCCCCCGGCGCGGCGGCGTCAAGGGCACGTCGGAGATGGTCGTCGGCCGCAACCCCGTCTACGAGGCCCTGCGCGACGGCGTCCCCGCCACCACGCTCTACGTCCAGCAGTACATCGACAACGACGAGCGCGTCCGCGAGGCCCTCCAGCTCGCCGGTGAGCGCGGCAACATCAACCTGATGGAAGCCCCCCGCCCCGAGCTCGACCGGATGACGGGCGGCCTCAACCACCAGGGCCTCGTCCTCCAGGTCCCGCCCTACGAGTACGCGGACCCGCAGGACCTCCTCGAAGCCGCCTACGACAACGGCGAGGACCCGCTCATCGTCGCCCTCGACGGCGTCACCGACCCGCGCAACCTGGGCGCCATCGTCCGCTCCGTCTCCGCGTTCGGCGGCCACGGCGTCGTCGTGCCCGAGCGCCGCGCCGCCGGGATGACCGCCGGAGCCTGGAAGTCGTCGGCCGGCACCGCCGCCCGCACCCCGGTCTCCAAGGTCACCAACCTGACGCGCGCCCTCGAAGCCTTCAAGAAGGAGGGCATCGCCGTCGTCGGCCTCGCCGCGGACGGCGAGCACACCGTCGAGGACCTCGAAGCCCTCGGCGGCCCCGTCGTCGTCGTCATCGGCAGCGAGGGCAAGGGCCTGGGCCGCCTCGTCGGCGAGACCTGCGACTACCGCGTCCGCATCAACATGCCGGGCGGGGCCGAGTCCCTCAACGCGGGCGTCGCCGCCGGCATCGTCATGTACGAGGTCGCCCGCCGCCGCGCCTGACCGGCCCGGCGCGGTCCGCGGGGGCGTGCGCGCACACACGCGCGCCCCCGCGCACCACGCCCACCACCTGTTGACGGGTCGCGGACACTTCGGCGCCGTCAAGGCAGTGTCCTAATCACACATCACTCGGTTAGATGAGTGTGGACACCAGAACGCCTCGGTTCGACGAACTACCCGCCCTGAGCATGACCAAGGTGGACTGCGACCCTGCGCAGGTCATCGTCAACCACGCCAGCTTCCGGGTGCAGCTCGCCCCCGGCCAGCGCGCACGGCTGCGCGGTGTGACCCCCGCAGGCGCGCCCAGGATTCCCGCCATGAGCGCCCCCGGAGCCGGACGCGGCCGGCGCGCCCCCGTCGTCTGGAGCGGGAAGTCCGCCCCCGGCGATCCCGGCGCGACCGGACTGCTCCAGGCCGTACGCAACTCCACCGCCGGCCGTCCGGACGCCGCGTACGACCCCTACGAGCCCTACGCGCCCTACGAGTTCGACGGCGCACGCGGCGGTGCCGGCACCCAGGTCATCCCGCGCCTCGACGAGTCCTCCCTCGAGGAGACCCAGCCGAACCCCGTCATCGGCGCACCCCGCTCCGGCGGGCCCCTGCTGCCCCCGATGCGCCGGGCGGTCGGCGCCTACGACCCCGTGGACCCCGGTCCGTACGACCCCGACCGGCACGACCCCTACGACGACGGTCCGGGGGACGACGGCCTCGGCGACGAGGACGGCGAGGCGCGCGGCAGGCGGCAGGGCGGCACGGACGACGTGCGGCACGCGTACTACCCGGGCCGCCGGATGAACCTCGGCGTCGTCCTGCTGCCGATGCGGGTCTTCCTCGGCTTCATCTCCATCTACGCCGGCATGGGCAAGCTGTGCGACCCCGTCTACTTCGACGGCGGCGAGCGCGGCTCCATGGTGAAGTGGCTCAACTCGCTCCACCCCTGGGCCCTCGCCGAACCCCTGCGCGACTTCGCCCTCTCCCACCCGGTGGGCGCCGGGCTGTCCATCGCCTTTCTCCAGGTCGTCGTCGGTGTCCTCACCGTCCTCGGGCTCTGGCAGCGCGTCGCCGCCATCGTCGGCGCCCTGCTCTCCGCCGCCCTGCTCGTCACCGTGAGCTGGCGCAGCGTCGCCGCGTACGACGCGCCGGACATCATCTACCTCGCGGCCTGGAGCCCCCTGGTCATCGCGGGCGCCCCCGTCTACTCGCTGGACGGTCGGCTCGCGGGGGAGGCCTGGCGCAAGCTCGGCCCGCGCTCCGAGATCTGGGACCTGCGCCGCCGCGTGCTGCGCCGGGGTGCCGTCGTCGCGAGCATCGTCGTCGGCCTCACGCTGCTCATCGGTTCCGTCCTCGGCGGCGCCGTCCGTTCCTCCGGGGTCGTCACGGTTCCCGGCCCGCACGGCGTGCCCACCAACCGGCTCCCCGGCTCCCCGCTGCCGGACAAGTCCCGCGACGACAAGCCGTCCAAGAGCCCGAGCGACGAGCGGCCGAGCCCCGTCCACAGCACGGCGCCCTCGACCCCGGCCGCCGACGCCTCGGCCCCGGCGTCGGAGACCGTCCGGGAGACGGGCGGCCAGAGCGCGGGCGCGAGCACCGGACAGCCCAGCCAGACCCAGGGCACCGGTCAGCAGCCCCCGCAGCAGACCACCCCCGAGCAGCCCCCCGCCACCAGCGCGGGGCCCAGCTCCTCCGGGACCACCGGTACCGGCGGCTCCACCTCCGGCGGCTCCGAGCCCGACCCCGGCTCCACCTCCGGTGGTACGGACGGCAGTTCGAGCGGCCGCAACCCGATCGGCGGCCTCCGGGGCAGGGGGGGGGCGCCGGGGGGGGAGGGGGGGGGGGCCGGGGGGAAAACCCCCCGGCCCCGCCCCTCTTCCCGTCCCGCGGCCGTCGTACGCGCTGCTTCCGCGGGCTCTGCGACTGCTACCGGCCCTGCAACTCCTTGGCGGCCTCGGTGAGGTCCTTCGCGGTGTCGATGGCCCGCCAGTACGCGCCGTGCGGCAGCGGGTAGCCGGCCAGCCGGCGTTCGCGGGCCAGCCGGGGGAACGTGGTCCGCTCGTGGTCGCCCCGGTCCGGCAGCATCGCCGTGAAGGCGGGGGAGAACACGTACACGCCCGCGTTGATCAGGTACGGCGAGGGCGGCGCCTCGATGAAGTCCGTGATGTGGCCGAAGGCGTCGGTCTCGACCGCGCCCCAGGGAATCCGCGGCCGGGCCAGGGCGAGGGTCGCGGTGGCGTCGCGCTCCGCGTGGAAGGCCGCCATCTCGCGCAGCGAGAACCGGGTCCAGATGTCCCCGTTCGTCGCGTACCAGGGCTCGTCCGGCTGCGGCAGCCGCGTCGCCGCGTATTTCAGGCCGCCGCCGCGTCCCAGCGGTTCCGTCTCCACCACCGTCGTCACGCGCAGCGGCAGCACCGCGTCGGCCAGCCACTCCTGGAGCACCTCGGCGAGGTGCCCGCAGGACACCACGGCGTCGGTGACGCCCTCGGCGGCGAGCCAGGACAGCTGATGGCCGATGATCGGCGTCCCCGTACCGGGGATCTCGACCATCGGCTTGGGGCGGTCGTCGGTATACGGGCGCAGCCGTGACCCCTGGCCACCCGCCAGGATCACGGCCTGCGTCGGAAACGTATGCATGCCAGGCACGATATGCCGTGCCCGGCAGCGTGACGGGTCGCCTCGGTCAGCTGAACTGGGCGACGCCCGAGGCGAACGAGGTGTCGCAGACGGGCCGCGAGAAGCGGTGCGCCCGCGTCGGGCCGTACTTCTCGACGGCCGCCTTGCCCAGGGTCTTCGCGATGGACATGCAGTGCCTGGCGAGCGAGGGGCGGCCCTCGACGGCGCGCTGGAGGTGCGTCAGGGCGACGCCGGGGTCCTTGGCCCGCAGCTCCTGGAGGAGCTGGTCGCGCAGGACGTCCTGGGGGGCGGGCGGCTTCGCGGCGGCGTCGGCGTCGGCGACGGAGCGGGCCGACGCGGCGAGGAGCTGCGAGTCGGAGTTGCTGGCTGCCCACGGCACGGCGGTGACCGCGAGAGTCCCGGACAGGACCATGACGACGGGCAGTACGAAAGCGAGGGTTCGGCCGATACGGCGCACGGAGTGGGTCACGCAGCGAGCGTAGCGGTCGGTGATGGCGCGGCGACCATACGTCACTCTCGCGAGGGATGGTTCGAGGGGACTTTTCGAATCCCGTGTTGACGATCAGGGGCGAAATGACCGTTGTGGAGGGGAATCCTCCCGCGCCGGTTCAAACCTTCCGGCCGCTCGGGGCACCGGTCCGCGGCCCCGTTCGCGGGCGCCCCGGAACGCGCGGTGGCCCCGCACGAAGCTCGTGCGGGGCCACCGTACAGCGTGTGCCGGACCGTCAGGCGGTGAGGCGCTCACCGGTGGACGTGGCGAAGACGTGCAGCTCGTCCGGGCGGGGCACGACGTGCAGCGTGGTGCCCTTCTCCGGGACGGCGCGGCCGCCGACGCGGACGACCAGGTCCTTGTGCTCGCCACCGACCTCGGCGGCACCGTAGACGAAGCCGTCGGCGCCCAGCTCCTCGACGACGTTGACCGAGACGGCGAGGCCGGCCGGGGCGTCCGAGGAGTCCTTGCTGAGGCCCTTGGCGGCGGCGCCGCCGTGCTCGACGATGTCGAAGTGCTCGGGGCGGATGCCGACCGTGACGGTCGTGTCGCCGCGGTTGGCGGCGGCGGTCAGCGCCTCGCGGGAGACCGGGACGACGCTGTTGCCGAACTTCACGCCGCCGTCGGTGATCGGGACCTCGACGAGGTTCATCGCCGGGGAGCCGATGAAGCCGGCCACGAAGAGGTTCGCCGGCTTGTCGTACATGTTGCGCGGCGAGTCGACCTGCTGGAGCAGACCGTCCTTGAGGACCGCGACGCGGTCGCCCATGGTGAGGGCCTCGACCTGGTCGTGCGTGACGTACACGGTCGTGATGCCCAGGCGGCGCTGGAGCGAGGCGATCTGCGTACGGGTGGAGACACGGAGCTTGGCGTCGAGGTTCGACAGCGGCTCGTCCATGAGGAACACCTGCGGCTCACGCACGATGGCGCGGCCCATCGCCACACGCTGGCGCTGACCACCGGAGAGGGCCTTCGGCTTGCGGTCCAGGTACTGGGTGAGGTCCAGCATCTTGGCGGCCTCTTCGACCTTCGCCCGGATCTCGGTCTTGTTGACACCGGCGATCTTGAGCGCGAAGCCCATGTTGTCCGCGACGGTCATGTGCGGGTAGAGCGCGTAGTTCTGGAACACCATGGCGATGTCCCGGTCCTTCGGCGGCAGGTGCGTGACGTCGCGGTCGCCGATGCGGATGGCGCCGCCGTTGACGTCCTCGAGACCCGCGAGCATGCGGAGCGAGGTGGACTTGCCGCAACCGGAGGGACCGACGAGGACGAGGAACTCACCGTCCGCGATGTCGATCTCGAGCTGGTCGACCGCGGGCTTCGTGGAGCCGGGGTAGACGCGGGACGCCTTGTCGAACGTGACACTGGCCATGCTGATGCTTCTCCTCCACCGGCAGGTACGTGCCGGACGATCCGTTGTGGGAGTGGTCTGGTCCATCGGAGTGAACCTGCAAGGACGCTACCTGGAGGTTTGGAATCTGTCAGCACTTCCATGGGTGTGAGATTTCCGCACCGCGCGGGTGACCGCTTTGGTTAGACTGCTCCGAACACGCCTCCTTAGCTCAGATGGCCAGAGCAACGCACTTGTAATGCGTAGGTCGTCGGTTCGAATCCGACAGGGGGCTCTGCGCGGACCCCAGACCGGATGTGCTCCGGCCTGGGGTTTCTCATTCAGCGGACGCGCCGGCGGCGCCGGGCGCGGGCCGCCCGGGTGTCGGGGGTCTCAGTTCTGGTCTCAGTAAGGCCGGATTCCGGGCCCGGATCGGGGGCCGGGGGAGCGGGCACGAAGAACTCGCCCATCCGTCGCATCGCGTCCTTCGAGAGGTGCGACCGGCCCTTCACGTAGCGGCGCGTCTGGCTGATCTGGGTGTGCCGAAGAATCTCCATGATCGTGGTCATGTCGACCCCGAGTTCGTTGAGGATCGTTCCTGCGGTGTGGCGGCTCCCGTCGTACAGGCGCCGGTCCTCGATCCCGGCCTCGACAAGTAGCTCCTTGAACTCCTGGTAGTCCTGTCTGGGGTCGAGCGGGCGTCCGTCCGGGCGGCAGAAGACAGCATCATGCTCCTGCCACAGCTCCCCGGCAGTGGCCCGTACGGCGTCCTGCTGCGCCTTGTGGTCGTGCAGGAACGGGATGAAGACGGGAGGGATCGGGACGGGGTTCTGACTCTTCTTGGTCTTGGGCCGGGTGTAGACGAGCCCGCCTTTCTTGCGTTCCGGGCAGGTGCTCGCATGCTTCGTGCACGTCTTGGTGCAGGGCTTCGGGCAGCCACGCTTGAAGTTCTGGTGCCGCGAGCAGTTCGGGGGGCACGACTCGAAGCGGTGCAGGCGTCCGCCGCAGGCGTGCGGGTCGGTGCACCCGTGCCGCCACGTGAGGCGCTGAAGTTGCCAGCGCGGGTGGAACAGCTCTGCTTCGAGGTCCACGTACGTCCAGCGCAGACCAAGCGTCTCTCCCTGTCGGAAGCCCATGCCGACGCCGACGATCCAGCGCATGAAGGTGGGGCGCTTGGCCGCCGCTTCGAGGAACGCCTTGGCTTCCTCTCTGGTGAAGGGATTCGCCTCGGTCTCGTCCACGCTCGGCGGGTCCACCAGGGTGGCCACGTTCTCGCTGATCATGCGGCGGCGGTGAGCGATTTTCAGGGCGCGGGACAGGATGCGGTGGACCTTCACGACGTGTGACGGTGCGTGGCCGGCGTCGAGCATTGTCCGGTACATGCGCTCCAGGTGCTCCGGCTGGAGCTTGTTGATCCGATGCTGTCCGACGCCTGGGACGATGTCGTTGCGGGTCTTGGACCAGTAGTCATCGAGTGAGCGTGGCTTGAGCTTGAGGCTCGCGATGTCGGTGAGGTAGGTCTCCATCCACTGTGCGACGGTCGGCGCTCGTCCGGCCTTGGTCGCACGGCCCGAGTCGCGCTCGGTCTCCAATGCCTTGACCTTGCGCTTGATCTCAGCCTCGGTCTTGGCACGGCGGTGGCGGCGGTCGGGGCTGCCGTCATCCTTCACGCCCATGGTGACGCGGCCGTGCCACCAGCCGTCGGACCCGAAATAGATGGATGACTCGTGGTTGGGCTTGCGGGGGCTCATGTGCTCCTCCATGCGAGAGGCGCCCCGAGCGCGATGCTCGGGGCGCCTCGGGGCGTGCTCGATCAGGCGGCGGGCAGCAGGGCGAGGCTGTCCACGTACGCCTCAAGATCCGCGCGGCGGATGCGGCGGGTGCGGCCCAGCTTGATGTACTTCAGCGCGCCCTTGGCCATCAGCTCGTAGACGGTGGAGCGGCCGATGGAGAGCGCTTCGGCGGCTTCCTTGGGCTTGTACAGGAGCCGGTCGACAGGAGTGGCGGTCGCAGTGCTCATCCGGTGCCTCCTCGGCGGGGCAGGGTGTGTCTGTCCTAGGTGCGGATTTCTGCGTCACAGCGTCACGAGCGTCACGCGGGCTGCTGACCTGCGGGTTTGTGTGACGCGGGGGTGTGGGTGTGCGTCATCGGTGCGTCACGGGGTGCGTCACGGCGTGACGCAGGTGACGCAGGATGACGCAGAGCTTTGCTGTCTGCGTCACGCCCTTAGCCGCAGGCCAGGGGTTGTTCTTGCCGTCCGTGTGACGCTGTGACGCAGAGCTTCCCTACTTAGGAAACAGGGAAGGGGTTTCTGTAGTGGTGGCGGTGGCTCTCAGGGCGTGAAGTGAGGGGCCGCTTCGCGGCGCGACCTTTGGGCGGCGTTCCGCCGAACAGCAAGAAGAGCACCCGCGCGGGCGTGCTCTTCTTGCTTGTCCAGCGAAGCGGCGGTGCGGGTCAGGTCATCTCCGGCTGCTCGTACTCGGGCGGTGCGGCGGCCGGACGGGCCATCTCCAGGTAGCGGCCCTCTCGTGTGCGCCCGGAGTCGATCAGGACGCCCCGGGCTGCAAGGGTGGGTTGCAGCCGCTTGAGCCGGTCGGAGAGCACCTTGCCGGTAGTCGGCCACCCCTTGGGCAGGGGACGGAGTTCGTCGCCGCTGTAGAGGCGGCTGAGGTGGTGCAGCCACTCGGTGGACGTCATCCGCTGCTCACCGCCGGGGGCGATGTCCTCAGCATGCTTGAGGACGGTCTGCGCGAGCAGGTCACCCTCAATCACGTCGTCGTTCAGATCGTCCAGGCTCGCCCGGTACGCGGGCAGCGCCCCCAGGCCGGTGGCGGCGTCGAGCTGCGCGCACAGGTGCGCGAAGTCCGCCATCCGCAGATCCGTCGGCGTCTCCGCCTCAGCCGCCCGCACCTTCACCGTCAGGTCCAGGAGCGACCCGAGGATGACCGGCAGGGCCTCTTCGAACTCGCCCCAGAGTTCGGCTTCGGTGCGCCGGACGCGGGGCCGCTCCAGCCGCAGGGGCAGGAGGCGTTCGGCGAGGTCGGGGCGGATGACGCCGACGTCGATGCCGGTCAGGAGGAGAGGACGGCGGTAGCGGGCCCGGTGAACGTCCCCGTCGGTGAACAGGGCCCGCTTCACGGACTCCGCCCCGGTGACGATGCAGCACATGGCGTCGGACAGGTCCGGCGTCATGTGGGACAGGTTGTCCAGCGCGGTCACCCACCCCGCCGCGACAGCGGCGATCAGATTCTCCTCATCCTTCGGGGCCCGGCGCAGGTCCCCGCTCATCCCTTCCACGATCCGTACGAGCATCCGCCCGCCGGTCGACTTCCCCGCCCCCTGAGGTCCGGTCAGGAACGGCGCCGGGACCGGCACGGACGGACCCAGGCAGCCGACGAGCCAGGCGATGGCCAGGCACTCGGTCTCGGCGGTGGCGAAGTTGCACAACCTGAGCAGGAGGTCGATGCCCTTGTCCTGGGTGTCCTTGGCCGGCAACGGGAGTTCCCCGGTGAGCTGGGTGCGCCGCCAGCACACCTCGCGCGGGTCGGGGACGGTGATCTCCCACCCGTTGGGGTGGATGCGGACGGACTGCCCGTCGGCCCGGCCCAGGTCCAGCCACGTGGCCCCGTCGAAGCCGGGGGCGACGCGGATGTGCACGGGCTGAGTGTTCTCGGTGAGCGCGAGTGCTTCGATCAAGTCGAGTGCCTCCTTGAGGGCGGTGCCGTTGAAGACGCCGGCCCCGTCCTTGAACATGCCGACCATGAGTTCCTGGCGGTGGCTGCCGGTGGTGCCCTGGGAGCGGATGGGGCGGGCGACGGGGTGGCCGTTGCGCTGGGCGTAGACGGTGCCGTCGGCGGTGCGGAAGTACCGGAAGTGGGACTGCGCGTACTCGGTGATGACCTCGCGCGCCGGGTTCTTCTCGTCCTCGGACACGCTCACGTCCCCAGTCGGGCCAGGGCGTTGGCCCAGGCGTCGGTGCAGTGCCGGACGGACTCGCCCTTGGCCTGGGCGGCGGCGAACAGGCGCTGCATGTGGGCATCGGTCAGGCAGCCGCAGCCGCCGTGCGTGAAGAGTACGGCGAGGAAGGTGCGGTAGACGGTGGCGTGCACGGCGCTGGTCGCGGCGGTGATCTGCTGTTCGGCCATGGCGATGCCGCGCTCCAGGAAGGCGGGCGTGCGGTGGCGGCACTGCCCGCCCCCGGCGGGCACGGCGACGGTGGTCGGGGCGGCGCGGGGCGCGGGAGACGTCCTGACGGCAAGTGCGCGCACCTCGTCCGGCAGGGTCGCGATACGGCCAGTACCAGGGCCGAGCCAACGGGCGTAGGCCATGCGGGATTTGATGTCCACGCCGGGGCGTACACCGTTGGTGGATGGCATGGTCCCCGCGTAGATCCAGTGCTGTCCGCGGGTGGTGGGCACGGTGCGGGTGGGCGGCAGGTGCTGGGTGGCCCAGGTGATGGCGGCGGCGTTGTCGAGGTCGACGACGGTGAGGCGGACGCCGCCGGGGTGGTAGGCGATGGCTGCGGCGTTGTGCCATGCGTTGGCCCAGGCCGGCGAGGCGATGACGTTCGAGTCGGTGGTGGCGGCGGCCCAGGCATGGCAGGGGCGCGGGCAGGAGCAGGGGCCGGACTGCTTCATGTTCGGCCGGCCGCCGCAAGAGTTCCCCCGGCATGCAGGGCAGTTCCCGAACGGCGCCTTCCCCACCCGCAGCGGCAGCACCGGCACGCCGCGCGCGGCGAGGTCCAGGGCGGCTTGCAGGTGGGTGGGATGGCAGCGAGGGGCTCGCTGGATGCGGGTGGGTTGGGTCATGCTGGTGTCTCCAGTTCTGTGAGAAGTGCTGGTGGACGAGGGCGGCCCCAGGCTTTGGCGAGACGGGGGCCGCTCTCGTTGTTTTGTCAGGGGTTGATGGCGGGCGGGGTGGGGAGGGTGGCGCGGAGGTAGGCGATGGTCTGGCCGGGGGTTTTGCGGGAGGGGTAGAAGCGGGGGGTGGTGCAGGCGGGGATGGCGGCGGCGATCTGGGCGGCGAGGTGCTGGGTGATGCCGTCGCGGGCGATCAGCCGGATCTCGACCGGCTCCGTCTCCGGGGCGGGGGCGCGGCGGGCGGGTGTGCGGGGCACGGGACTCTCCTGATCTCTGGTGGTGCGGGAGGGGTTCAGTGGGTGGTGGGGAGGAAGGGCCAGGCGGGGTTGACGGTGGCGGTGGAGTCGGTGCGTCGCAGGTGTCGTTCCAGGCCGAGGGCCTGTGCGGCGGCCCATGACTGCTGGCGGGCGTGAAGGGTTGCCAGGTCGAGGGCGGCGAGCTGGGGGCGGACGCGGAGCAGTCGCCAGGTCAGTCGGGCCACGGCGAGCGCGTCTTCCACTGCCTGGTTGGGGCCGTCGTGGCGGACCTGGTAGTGCTCGCACAGTGCGGGAAGGGTGCGGCGGCCGGGCCGGTAGCGGTTGATCTGCTTGTCGATCACGGCGGGGTCGATGACCGGTGCTACCTCGGTGGGGAAGGCGGCGGCGTGGCGGGCGGCTTCCCGGGCGAGGACGGTCAGGGCGTACGGGGCCCGGAAGACGATCAAGGGCTGTCCGGCTGCCAGGGCCTGGCCGATCTGGGTGACGATTTCGGCGACCGCGTCGGCCGGGGGCCGGCCGTTCTTGACGGCGTGGTCGGTCGTGATGCCGTGGACGGCGGCGGCCTCGGCGGGAATGTCGATGCCGGGGTCGACCAGCCATGTACGGGTGGACGGTTCGCCGGGGGCTTGGATGGAGACGAGGGCGGCGGACACGATGCGGGCGGATTCCGGGTCGATGCCGGTGGTTTCCAGGTCCAGGGCGGTCATCGGCCCGTTGGACCACGCGGGCGTCTCAGGGGCAGTCATGGGGCTCCTCAGCGGTTGAGAGTTCGGTGACGAAACGGGGCGCTCCCCCTCTGCCGGGCGCGGTATCCGGAACGTCGTCTGGCGGTGGGGCAGGGAGGCGGAAGCACCCCCTGGCATGAGCGCGCAGAGCGGGGCTTCTACCCGCTGACCTGCGGCGCCTCCCTGCCTCCCTGAACATCGTTTCCGCAGCTCAAGCCCAGGAAGGTGGGTCAGGGAGGGGGTGAGGGAGTTCTCCCTGCCTCCCTGCCCGGGCGGGGCTTGCTTCCCTGGGTTCAGGACGCGGAAGCGGAACCCTCGCTGCCCTGGTTGGTGAGGGCGCGGGTGATGCGGTTGCGGCCGACGACCATGCGCCCGTCGGACTTGTACGGTTCGGCTCCCGTGCCGTCGAGGACGCGCTTGAGGTCGGCGTGCGTCCACTTCCCGTAGGCCTCGGCGGACAGGGCCGCGAGGCGCTGCAACACGTCCTGAGTCAGGAGCCGGGGGGTGTCGCCGATGACGGCTGCGATGTCGGCGAGCGGGTCTCGTTCCTCGCCCTGTTCGATGACGTGGAGGGTGGTGACGCCGTCGCGCAGGGCTCGGGCCCGGGTGGTGATCTGGGCGGCGGCGTTGTTGTCGATGAAGTGCGTGCGGACCGTGATGGACGCCTGCCCGGCCGGGATCGTGATCCCGTCCGACGCCACCACCAGCGTGCCCTTGTCCAGGCCGGGCCGCAGCAGGTTCGGGGCGGCGCCGCCGTCGACGGCCTTGTCACCGAGCGCCATGCGGGCCTGCGACTCTGTGCCGAGGGCGAGTGAGGCGCGGGTGTGGGCTCCTTCGCGGACCAGCTTGGGCAGGTTCTGGTCGGTGGGGTCCTGCGTGCCCTGCCACAGGGTGACGTTGACGGCCCGTCCCTGGTTGTGGATCTTCCGTGCGGCCATGAAGTACCGGGAGGTGGCCTTGGACCCGCCGTACGGCTTCTTCTCCTTGTCGATGACCGGGCACATGAATGCCACCTGCGCTTCGTCCACGAGCAGGATCAGCGGCGGGAAGATGGTGCCGGCCGGGGCCTGGAGACGGCGCTCCATCTCGGTGACGCCGCTCTCCACCATCTCGGTGGCCTGGATGACGTGGTCGTCGGTCGGCCCCTGGATCAGGACGGTTGCCAGGCCGTCGAACATGGCCCAGTCCCCAGCTCCCTTGAGGTCGGCGATGCGGAACTCCACCGACTTGTCCAGGGCCAGCCACAGCGCGAGGGCGCGAAGGGCGGCGGTCTTGCCCTGGTTGGACAGGCCCGTGATCAGGAGGTGGCGCTGATACAGGCTCAGCGCGGCGGCGTCCCCGCGCAGATCCTGGCCCCACGGGGCCTTCCCCTTGGCGTAGTCGGCGGTCAGGGTGTCGTCGGTGACCAGCGGGGACGGCCCGATGGGTTCGTCCAGGGCGCCGGAGTCGGCGATCCAGAGCCGGACGGTGCGGGCGGCCTGCGGGATCGTGATGAACACCTCGTGCTCGTGCCGGGAAAGGTTCTCGGCGAGCTTGCGGCGCCGGTTCTGCACCTCGTTCGTTGACACCCCGGAAGGCAGGGTGACGTCGACTTCGACGCCGCATCCGGCGATCCGGATCGGCCCCAGCATCGCCGCACCCGCGTCCCCCATCTCCTTGATCGCGGTCCGCAGCGGGGCGACCCCGAGGTCGCGCAGGGCGGTGACCACGATCGAGGGGGTGATCGGGGCTCCCGTGTCCTGTCCCCCGGTGCCGGCGGGGAGGGCCCAGGCGGGGGCGGCGCCACGGTGACGCCCGACCGCCCACACCCCGGCCAGCGCCACCCACGGCCCGGCAGCCACCAAGGGCCCCCATACGACGGATGCGATGACGGCGAGCAGCCGGACGAGGTCGATGAAGGCCATGAGAGGGGTGACGATGTCGGCGGGGTTCTTGTTCGCGACGGCGAGGGCGACGCCGATCAGGATCAGTGTCCCGACCCCGCCCGCCGTCCCCACAGCCGCGCCTTTGACGAGCTTTTCGGGGGCGGTGAGCAGGTCCATGCGGCGGCGGTGGCGCTCGGTGCGGAAGCGGTGCAGGCGCTCTTCCCACTCGCCCGCGGCTTCGTAGTTCCCCACCGCCTCGGCCGCCCGGAGCAGCCGTTCGTAGCGGGCGCCGGTCCGGCCGTCCCACGCCCGCCGCGTCACGATCCTGGTCCCGCCCAGCACGTAGGAACCGTGCCGTACGGCGAGGCGGGCGGCCGAAGCGGTGCGCTCGTGCCGCACGGCGCCGACCACGGCACGGCCGGTACGCGTCCACACCCGCACCGGGCGGACCTCGCTGGCCTCGGCCGGGGCGGGAGCGGCATCCGGTGTGGTGGGGTCGGGGGTCTTGAACAGGTGGATCACGTTCTCGGACATGCCTGATCTCTCCTGATACTCGACAGGGGGCCGGGGCCGGTTCAGCTCTCGGCCCGCAGAACGGCGCGCTCAGCGCGGCGCACCGCGTCCTCGGCGGCCTTGCGGGCCTGGCGGGCGGCGGCCCGGTCGGTGCGGGGTGCGGTGCGCTCGGTGGCCTTGGCGTTGGCGAGGGCCTGGCGGGCGTCGGCCTGGACCTGGTGCAGGGCCCGCAGTTCCTGCGCGCCGCGCTCGGCGGCCCGCTGGTCGATCTTCTCGATGCGGGCTTCCAGGCGGGGGTCGACGCAGTCGGCGAGGGCCTGGCGGAAGCCCTTGCGGAACAGCTTGTTGCGTTCGCGCTTCTCGGCGGGGGTGTAGCTGTGCATGGGTGCCTCCCAGGGTGTGGGCCGGGCTGTCCGGCCCTCCGCCCGCCCGGCATGGTGTCCGGGCGGACAGAGGGCCGTCAGCGGCGGCGGGGCCTGGGCACCGCCTTGGACGCGGCCTTGCCCTCGCCGCCCACGGAACGGACGACGGTGACGACGCCCCAGGCCATGACGGCGGCGAGGAACGCGAGCAGGGCGAGGTTCGCGGCGATGGCGGTCAGCACGCCGACCAGCAGCGGCCCGAAGTACACCCCGGCCGCCACCGTGCCGGCGCCGATGCCGGAGCCCAGCGCGAGACGCTGGACGGTGCGGTCGGGCGGGGCGTGGTGGATGTGCTGCACGATCTGCTGCGGCGCCTGCGGGGCGGGCAGGGAAGCCGGGTCGGTGTAGGTGTAGGTGCCGTCCGGGAGCTGAATGACGGTCAGGGCTCGGGGTGCGGGCAGGTGGGAGTCCATGAGGGGTCCTCTCAGGCACCGGGGTGGAAGTCGGCGGCGGCCGTGCGGGCGGTGTCCGCGATGCCGGTGATCAGCTCGTCGACGCGGTCGAGAGTGACGTAGAGCATGCAGCTCCGGCCGCCGTTGCGGACCCGTACGGCTATGGCGGGCTGAGCACGGTCGGTCCCGGGGTGCAGGACGACCGGCTTAGCGGTCAGGGCCGAGCGGTCGGCCGATGCGCTGGTGAAGCGGTAGGACATGGGCGGGGTCCTTCCCAGTGAGGGGCGCCGAAGGGATGGCGTCCCGAGTGCCCCGGGCCGGATTCGATCCGGCGCCCTCGCGGCGTGATCCGGGGCTGATTGGTCAGCGGCAGCGACGACAGCCAGCGCCGTGGGCGAGGCGGCACAGCTCGGACACGGTGAAACCGCCCAGGGTGCCGGTGTGGGTCACCTCGGTTTCCGTCACGCGCCCGCGTCCGCTGCCATCGGGTGCGTCGATCTCCCATCCGGTGGTCACGTAGCGCCCGCGTCCGACCTTCTTGATCTGGCCGACCGTCTTGATCCGGGCGCGCTTGGCCGCGCCTGCCTGCCTGCGGGCCTGAGCGCTTGCCATCGCAGCCCGGCGGGCTTCCACGTACACGGCCTCCTGGGACGCCGCAGCCTGTTGGGCGGCGCGGTAGCGCTCCTCTTCCGTGCTGACGCGGTCGATCTTGCGAGAGAACAGGCCCATGGGGGGCTCCTTCCGGGTCAGGAGGTCAGCGAAGGGTTGTCGTGGCAGGTGACGCACACGCCGAGCGAGCGCGGGATGCAGTACCCGGCATCGCGTCGGCAGGCGGGGCAGGTACGGCGGGCCCGCATGGCCTTGGCGAGCGCGGCGGTACGGCCCGCGGTCATCGGCCGTACGGGGCGGGCCAGCTCGATGCGGTAGAGGTAGGCGACCAGGGGTCCGCGTCGGCGCCGGGGGCGGGCGAGGACGGCGGCGACGTCCTGCCCGCCGGGCCGCAGTCCCATGGCGCGGAGTTGTCGGCGGGTGGCCAGGCCCTCGGGGGCCAGGCGCCACCGGTATGCGGGGAGGGTGGCCATCAGGCGGCCACCACCAGGTCGTGCGGGGCCGGGCGGGCGAGATGGAGCAGCCGCATCTCGGCGCAGGGCATGGCGGCCGCGCACCAGTCGTCCGCTATGAAGTCGCGGCCGATGTAGCGGGTGTAGGCGGGTGGGATCGCTTCGGTGAGTTCTTCGTGCGTGCTGGTCCAGGTGATGCCCATGGCGTGCTGCATCTCGGTGACGGTGCCCTTGCCGCCGCCCTTGCCGTACGCGGCGATGTACGGGCCGTCGCGCCACACGCCGTGGCGCCAGCCGCGGACCGGGCCCCGGTGCGGCTTGTGCACGGCCACCGGGGGCGACCAGTAGGGTCCGAGTTCGAAGTAGCGGTGACGGATCACCGACAGCCCGAACATCTCCCCGCACAGCAGCAGGTCCTTGCGGAGCTGGGCGCCCTGGACGTTCTCGATGACGTACGGGACGCCGTACCACTCGCACACCTCCCGCACCTGGGGGATGAGGTCGATGTGCGCGCGGCGGCCGCGGTTGGTGCCCTTGGTCAGCGCGCAGGACGCCTGGCAGGGCGGGGAGTAGTGGACCAGGTCGAATTCCTGGCACAGCTCCCGCGCCACATCCAAGGCGTCGGCCTGGACGAACGTGAACGGGTAGGCGGGGCGAGGGACGATGTCCACGCCGGTCACATCGAACCCGGCGAGGTAGTAGCCCATTGACGCCCCGCCCGCGCAGCAGAACAGATCCAGCACACGCGGCCGGCACATCACACCCGGGGCACTTCGCCCTCGCCGGGCGGGCAGGGCGCTCACCGGTCCGGGCTTCCGACGGCCAGGGGCTGCACGCGCCAGATGACCTCGGACGCCGGGGGCATGGCGGCTCCGGCGGGGTGGGTGGTCCAACCGGAGCGGGGAGCGCCGGCGGCCTCGGCCGCGATCTCCGCCGCGTCCATCGTGGGGTGGACGCTGTGGAGGCGGCCGTGGTGGAAGAGGGCGTAGACGCGATCGGCCCGGCCGGACTGCTTGCGCGCAGTACGCAGAAGCATGCGCAGGACCTGCCGGTCCTCCGTATCCAGCAGAGACTGGGCCCGCAGTGTCTCCAGCTCGCCTTCGAGCCGGGCCGTTTCCTGGGCCGCACGGGCGAGCGCGGCCCGCAGGGACTCCACCGTGGTCTCGGCGCGGCTCGCGGCGTCGGCGGCGAGGTCCCGTTCCAGCTCGTGCTGCTCGCCCTTCCTGCGGGCGGTCTTGACGGCCGCTTCCGCCTTGGCGAGGTCGGTACGCAGGGCGTTCAGGGTGTGGGTACGAACCAGCGCGATCATGCGGAGGCTCCTTCGAGGGCGGAGGGGTGGGCGTCGCGCAGTTCCTGGTAGCGGGTGGAGACCCAGCCGACCGACCAGCCGCACAGCTCCGCGGCGTTGCGCACGGGCAGGCCGGAGAAGTGGGCGGCGGTGACGATCTGCCGGGCGCGGTCCTCGGGGAGCTTGGTGTCCACCGGGCCGCCGGACAGCAGCGCCTCGCGTTCACGGGCCTCACGCTCCGCCCGCTTCTCGCGTTGCCGGCGCTCAGTCTCCTCACGCTCCAGCCGCTCGCGCTCGCGGCGCTGAGCGCCCTCTCGTTCAAGGCGTTCACGCTCTAGCCGCTGCTGTTCACGCTCGCGTTCACGGCGTTCACGAGCCTCCCGCTCAGCACGCTCCCGGGCCTCTGCCCGCTCGCGCTCCTCACGCCGCACCGCTTCCTCACGGGCGGTCTGTTCACGGGCCAGCACGGCTTCGTGCTCACGCTGCTCACGCGCCAACTGGGCGGCATGTTCGCGTTCCTCGCGTGCCCGCCGCTCCTGCGCCTCGCGGCGCTCAGCGGCGGCTTGCTCGCGCTCGGCACGTTCGGCCTTGATCCGGGCTTCCCGGGCTTGCTGGGCGGCGGCGATGGCCCGGCGGTACGCGAGTCCGGCTTCGGCCGTGACGATCAGCAGGAGCGGTGCGACGGAGTGGACGCACGCTCCGACCAGGTCTTTCTTCAACACGCTGTCGGCCACATTCAGGGCGAGCGTCATGACGCCGGTCATCCACCGCAGCACGACGGGCCACCCACCGCCATGCCCACCGAGGCGGGCCAGGGTGGCGCCGAGGCGGACCACGATGATGACGGCCGCGTCCACGACCAGCGGCAGGATCGGCGCCGTCCACTGCCAGCCCTCGGGGGTGTGACGGGCCGCGAGCGGAGTGACCGTGAGGATCGAATACAGCATCGCGCCGCCCACGATCAGCCACGTCCCGGCCGACAGCGCCTTCTCCGCTGAACGGATCTGAACATCGTTCACGACGCCACCTCCCGCACCCGCGCCGATGCGATCAGGGAGACGGGCTGGGCGGGATCGTCGCCCGGGGCGTAGTCCTCGACCCAGTCCCAGACCGGGTCACCGATGAACGTGTAGCCGAGAGCGTCCAGAGCCCGTGAACGGTCCTGAACACTCGGCACCGTGGTGCCGCCGAAGACGTACTCGGGCCACTGAAAGCCCGGGATGCCGTAGATCGCCACGTACAGGCGCCACCGGCCCGTGCTCTGCCCGATGGCCATCCGCGCGGGGAAGACGTCGGGTGCGCTCACGCGGCACCGCCCGGCTGCACCGTGAAGGTGCGGTTGCTCAGGTCGCGGCGGGCGGCCATGACCCGGTTCCGGGCCCGGCGCAGCCGGCGCTCGTCCAGCTCGCTGGCCGGCCGGTCGAGGGTCATGATCTGCGCGTCCAGCAGTTCGACCTCCGCCTGAATGAGCGGCATCTCGTGCTCGATCGCCTCCAGCTCGGCCGGCGTCGGCTCGAAGTCGAGCGACGCGGCCGTAACAAGGCCCTCAAGGGCAGCGATGGGGATCATGGGTCGTTGTCTCCTCACAGTGGGACGGCCCAGAACAGCGCCCCGGAGTAGCCGCTCCGGGGCGCTGGCCGTTTGGGTGAAAGACCACCCGAGGGGGTGGCGGTGCCCCGGGCCGGATTCGATCCGGCAGCATCACGCCGGGTTCGGGGCGGGGGTGGTTCAGCGGCCGGAGCCGCCGGAGGAACGTCGGTTGGCCTCGCTGACCTTCTTCGACAGCTCCTCGCGTTCCTGGTCTGTCAGACTGCTGATCACAGGTGCCTCCCATACAGGTGCCTGTATCGCGGCACCCCGGTTGCCCCCGGGGTGCCGCCGCGGTTCCGGGCTCTCCGGCTCCCCTCGGCCCCGCCCGTACAGCACCGCGCTTGGCGGGGCTGGACGGGCGGAGGAGGCAACCGGCCCGCGATAGCCACGGGAAATCGGTCGAGCTGGCGGCCTGCCGAACGTGGCCACCGACGCGACGGGCGTTGTCACGAGCGCGGGTCCAGCGCTGGTGACGCCCCAGGTATTCGTTGATGCATCGAGCCCCCTCGGTCGTAGGGACGGCGGATGGGTTCGGTTCTCCGATTCGCGCGGCGCCGCTCGATCCGGGGAGATCCGAAGTCCCGGACGTCTGAGGGGGCGGCTTCAAGGTGTGCCGCGCGGTTCTTTCGAGTCGGTGGCGTGTCCCCCGTCTGGGGTGTCGGGCCCCGGTGTGACGGGGGCCCTTTCTCGGCCGACTGGTCTCCACTCGCTTCGGTCGGTGCGGTCACGGCCGTCGTACTGCGGTGGATCACGCTGTTGAGTTGTCTCAGGCGTGGCGGAGTCGACCCGCTCCGTGAGTTCCGGAGCGGCGATGGCCACAACAGAAGACTGGACCGGTGGACCGGTCCAGTCAAGCGTGAATCTCGCACTCTGCGATCGGTCGAGTGCTAAACGTGCAGGTCGGCGTGCGGTTCGTGGTGGCAAAAAAAGCTGAACCGGTGGACCGGTCCAGCTTCGTTTTGCCCTTACGTTGTGGCCTACATGGGGTAGGTCTCCACCTGCTCGAAGTTCGATGCGGGGGTGACGCCCTCCTCGCAGACGAGTGGATTGCCCTGTTCGTCGTACGCCGTGTGCAGCAGCACGGCGACGGGGGAGCCCTGTGGCACCACCAGGCGGGATGCCTCAGTCTCCGACGCGGTTCGAACGGTCGTGATGTCTACTCCCTCGGCAGGACTCCGCCCGGTCTGTCGCCGCACGTAGCGCGTCGTTCCTTCCGCGATCGGGGCCGTGTCGGCCAGGCGTGGCGACGCTTCCGCGATCTCCGGAGGGAACCACGCTTCGACGTAGCTATGTGGAGTGCCGTCCGGCAGTTGGAGGGTGCGTGCGCGTCGAAGCGCCTTTGCCCCGGGTGCGAGGCCGAGTGTGGTGGCGACGCGGACGGGCGGCTCCGCCCAGTCGGGTTCACCCACTCGCAGGAATGGCATCCCGCCCTGGGCCCGCGCCGACCCCGCGCGGCGGGCGCCGGCGGGGCGGGCTACCGGCGTCTCGGTGACAACGAACCCGGTGCCCTGTCGGGCCACGACGATGCCGTCGTTGCGCAGGACGTCCACGGCCTTGATTGCCGTGGCACGGGAGACGCCCCACTGTTCGGCCAGTTCGCGGCCGGACGGAATGGTCTCCCCGGGGCCGGGGTCGCCGGCCGCGATGCGTGCCCGCAAGAACTCCGCGATCTCTTCGTACTTCAGGACTGCCATGGTCTCCCCGTGTCTTCAGTGCTGGACTGGTCCACCGGTACACACGATACTGCGGATATGTCGAATCCCGAATTGCCCCCTTCCGTCTTGAGGTTTTACGGCGAAGCGTTTGACGAGAACGCCCGCCTCCGAACGTCGGCAGACGGGCGGATGGAGTTGGTCAGGACCCAGGAACTCCTGCGGCGTTTCCTGCCGCCCGCGCCGGCCCGTTTGCTGGATGTGGGCGGGGGGACTGGTGTTCATGCTGAATGGCTTACGCGCGACGGCTACGACGTCACCCTTGTGGACCCCGTTCCCCGTCATGTGGAAGCTGCGTCAGCGGTTTGCTCGGCCATCCTTGGTGACGCCCGTGTCCTGCCCGCGCCTGACGCCGGCTTCGATGCAGTGCTACTGCTTGGCCCGCTGTATCACTTGCCTGACCCCGTCGATCGGCAGCGGGCGCTGGCTGAAGCGTCTCGTGTGGCGCGGCCTGGCGGACTGGTGGCCGCCGCCGCGATCAATCGCTATGCGTCGCTATTTGAACACGTTACGTACGCGCATCTGCATACCGATCGCATCCGTGCGTCCGTCTCAAAGATCCTGGAATCTGCTATTTACGACGGTGTTCGGGGATTTACCTTGTCGTATTTCCATCGAGCTGAGGAGCTTGTGACGGAATTGACCAACTCTGGGCTGGAGGACGTTCAGGTTTTCGGGGTCGAGGGCCCTGCGTGGTCGCTGGTGAAGGCTGCCGAGCAGCAGCCGGGCGAGGGGCCCACGGACGACCTGATCGCCTCTGCCGTGGAGGCAGCCCGGATGGCGGAGCCATACCCGGAACTTCTCGCTGCCAGCTCGCACCTCTTGGCCGTTGGCACTGTCCCCGGTCGCTAAGGCGGCGCCTGAACAGACGGCGCCGGCGCCCGTGCCGGGCTCATTGCTGGTCTCGGTTACCTGTAGTTCTGTGGGGGTCCGCTGGCGTCCGAGGTCGTCTATGCGGCCTCCTGACCAGGAGCGCAGGCTGTTTGGCGGACGCACGCGGACGCTGGCAGAACAAGGTCTGACAACTTGTAATGCGTAGGTCGTCGGTTCGAATCCGACAGGGGGCTCCACGACCGGGCCGGCGCTTCGCCGGCCCGGTTTTTTCATGGCTTCTCCGTGTCCGGGTTCCCTAGGGTTCGGGTGTGATCGACATCCCTGAGGCCCTCGTCGCCAGTCAGTCCGCCTTCAACGGGGCCGCCGGGCGCCGTTTCGTGGCCGCGTTGCCGGGAAGGGTCGCGGACTTCGTGGAGCGCTGGGGGCTGCGGCTCGACGGCGGGGCGATGTACGGGGTGTGCGCGCTGGTGCTGCCGGTGGTGCGGGTGGGGGACGGGCGCCCGGCGGTCCTGAAGTTGCAGCTGGTGGACGACGAGACGGTGGGGGAGCCGGTCGCCCTGCGCCTGTGGGGTGCGGCCGGGGCCGGGGCGGTGCGGTTGCTGGCGCACGACGCGGAGACCGGGACGATGCTCCTGGAGCGGCTGGACGGGCGCCGCTCGCTGGAGGACATGGCGGACGCGGACGAGGCGGTACGGGTGATCGCCGGGCTGCTGGCCGGGCTGACGGCGGTGCGGCCGGGCGCGGAGTGCGGGCTGCGCGGGCTGGGGGACGCGGTGGCCCGGATGACTGCGGCGGCGCCCGCGGTGGCGGAGGCGCTGGCGGACGAGGGCGAGCGGCGGCTCGTACGGGACTGCGCGGCGGCGGTACGCGAGGTGGCGGGGGAGCCGGGGGACCGGCTGCTGCACTGGGACCTGCACTTCGGGAACGTGCTGGCGGGGGAGGGCGGCGGGAGCGGCGGCCCGAGGTGGGTGGCCATCGATCCGAAGCCGCTGGTGGGCGACCCCGGGTTCGAGCTGCTGCCCGCGCTGGCGAACCGTTTCGACGCGGACGCGGTGGGGCGGCGGTTCGACGCGATGACCGGGGTGCTGGGGTTGGACCGGGCGCGGGCGGCGGCGTGGACGCTGGGCCGGGTGCTCCAGAACGCGTGCTGGACGGTGGAGGGCGGGGCGCGGCGGCTGGCGCCGGAGCAGGCGGAGATCGCGCGGGTGCTGCGGGGGCGGCGGGGCTAGCGGCCGGCGGGGCTAGCGGCCGGTGGGACGGGGGCGCTGCCGGGCGCGGGGCGCGCCTGTTTACGCTGCCCCCATGATTCGTACCGCGACTGCCGCCGATGTCCCTGTGATCCACGCCATGGTGCGTGAGCTGGCCGATTACGAGAAGGCGCTGCACGAGGTCCGTGCGACGGAGGAGGACCTGCGGGAGGCGCTCTTCGGTGAGCGTCCGGCGGCCTTCGCGCACATCGCGGAGTCGGACGAAGACGGCGAGGTCGTCGGCTTCGCGCTGTGGTTCCTGAACTTCTCGACGTGGCGCGGGGTGCACGGCATCTACCTGGAGGACCTGTACGTCCGGCCGGAGCGGCGCGGCGGCGGGCACGGCAAGGCGCTGCTGACGGAGTTGGCGCGGATCTGTGTGGAGCGGGGCTACGAGCGCCTGGAGTGGTCGGTGCTGAACTGGAACGCCCCGTCGATCGCCTTCTACGAGTCGCTGGGCGCGCGTCCGCAGGACGAGTGGACGGTGTACCGGCTGACGGACGGCGCGCTGGCCGCGCTGGGCGGGTCCGCGAAGGTCTGAGCGCGCGTCTCCTCGCGGGCGTTGTCAGTGGCGTGCGTCACGATGGGGCCATGGTGCGTGGTGGAGGTTCCGGTGGCGGTGTCCCAGCGGCCCGGCGGCCTGAGGTGCGGTTGCCGCCGCTGGTGGAGTTCGCCGGCGGCGGGCTGGAGCCGGACGGGGATTACGACGGGGTGCGGTTCGGGTCCGTGGACCTGGCCGACGCCTCGGGGCGGGGCGCGCGGTTCATGGACTGCGCGCTGGAGGGCTGCGCCCTCGACCGGGCGGCGCTGGGCCGGGCACGGTTCATCGACTCGGTGCTGACGGGCGTCCGGGGCGTGGGCACGGACCTCGCGTCGGCCTCCCTGCGGGACGTGGAGGTCGTGGACGCCCGCCTGGGCGGGGTGCAGTTGCACGGCGCGGTGCTGGAGCGGGTCCTGGTGCGGGGCGGGAAGATCGACTACCTGAACCTGCGTGAGGCCCGGCTGACCGATGTGGTGTTCGAGGGCTGCGTGCTGGTGGAGCCGGACTTCGGGGGCGCCCGGCTGACGCGGGTGGAGTTCCGGGACTGCGCGCTGCGGCGGGCGGACCTCGGCGTGGCGCGGATGGAGGCGGTGGACCTGCGCGGGGCCGCCGAGCTGGACATCGCGCGGGGCGTGGAGCGGCTGGCGGGTGCGGTGATCAGCCCGTTGCAGCTGATGGAGCTGGCGCCGGCGTTCGCGGCCCAGATCGGCGTGCGGGTGGAGGCGTAGGCGGGCGCCCGTGCGTACGGGGGCGCGCGGCGGCGCGTACGGCGGGTTCCGGCGCGTACGGGCGGGCTGGCTCTCGCGCGTACGGGGTCGGGCTCCGGTCCGTACGGGTCAGAGGCGGGGGAAGCGGGACTGGAGGGTCCAGATCGCCGGGTTGTCGGCCAGGCCCTCGTGCATGTCGGCCAGGTCGGCGATCAGGTCGT
Source organism: Streptomyces sp. OfavH-34-F (assembly GCF_022347745.1). Lineage (GTDB taxonomy): Bacteria > Actinomycetota > Actinomycetes > Streptomycetales > Streptomycetaceae > Streptomyces. The sequence goes on along the minus strand of NZ_JAKRGC010000053.1, from coordinate 3,928 downwards.
GCAGGAAGTCGCGGGCCTCGCGGCGCAGCAGCGCGTGGCCGAAGGTGAGCGGGGGCTCCTCGGCGTCCATCCAGTCGGCCTCGATGTCCACCCAGCCGAAGCGGCGCTCGAACAGCATGCGGTCCGAGGACTCGGTGAAGTCGAGTTCGGCCTGCTGGCGGCGGTGCGAGCGGTTGCCCCGGGGGTCCTGGTCGATGCGCTCGACGATGTCGCACAGCGCCCACGCGAAGTCGAGCACCGGCACCCATCCCCAGGCTGTGGACAGCTCCCGGTCCTCCTTGGTGTCCGCGAGGTAGACGTCGCCGCAGAACAGGTCGTGGCGCAGGGCGTGGACGTCCGCGCGGCGGTAGTCGGTCTGCGGGGGGTCCGGGAAGCGGCGGGAGAGGGAGTAGCCGATGTCGAGCACGGTCCGATGGTGTCATGCCGGGTGCGCCGGTCCGGCACCCGCGGTTCAGGACAGCAGGCGCTGCTCCTTGGCGACGGCCACGGCTCCGGCGCGGGTGTCCACGCCGAGCTTGTCGTAGATCCGGCCCAGGTGGGTCTTGACCGTGGCCTCGCTGATGAACAGGGCGCGGGCGATGTCGCGGTTGCCGAGGCCCCGGGAGAGCTGGCCGAGGATGTCGCGTTCGCGGTCGGTGAGGGTGGGGCGCGGGGCCCGCATCCGGGCCATGACGCGGCTGGCGACGGGCGGCGAGAGCGTGGTGCGGCCCTGGGCGGCGGAGCGGATGGCGGCGAAGAGTTCCTCGGGGCGTTCGGCCTTGAGGAGGTAGCCGGTGGCGCCGGCCTCGATGGCGCGGGTGATGTCGGCGTCGGTGTCGTACGTGGTGAGCACGAGGACGTGGGTGCCGGTGCCGGCCGCGATGCGGCGGGTGGCCTCGACGCCGTCGATGCCGGAGCCGAGCTGGAGGTCCATCAGGACGACGTCCGGGGTGAGCCGGGCCGTGAGCGCGACGGCCTCCTCGCCGCTGCCGGCCTCGCCGATGACCTCGATGTCGGGTTCGCTGCCGAGGAGGGCGAGGAGCCCGGCGCGTACGACGGCGTGGTCGTCGCAGAGGAGGATGCGGATGCGGTCGGCGGTCATGCGGGGTCCTGGGGTGTGGGGGCCGCGGTCGCGGCCGGCGGGGTCGGCACGGTGGCGGTGACGACGGTGCCCTCGCCGGGGGCCGATTCGATGGTGAGGGTGCCGCCGAGCTGGCGCAGCCGGGCGCGCATGGCGGGCAGTCCGTGGCCGCGTACGCCGGTGGGGGCGGCGGGCCCGGGGGCGGGCGTAAAGCCGTGGCCGTTGTCGGCGATGTCGAGGACGGTGCGGTCGTCGAGGTGGGTGAGGGTGAGGGCGGCCTCGGTGGCGCCGGAGTGCTCGGTGACGTTGGCGAGGGCGCCCTGGGCGATCCGGAGCAGCGCGGACTGGGTGCGGTCGGGCAGGACGGCGGGCGGGGCGCCCTCGATGTGGCAGCGGACGGTGAGCCCGCCCTGCGCCTGGGCGGTCTCGCGGGCGGCCAGGGCGCGCAGGGCGGCTTCGAGGCCGCCGCCCTCGGCGAGGTCGGCGGGGGCCAGGTCGTGGACGAAGCGGCGGGCCTCGGCGAGGTTGCGTTCGGCGATGCCCGCGGCGGTGCGGATGTGGCGGCGGGCGGTGTCCGGGTCGGTGTCCCAGGTCCGGTCGGCGGCCTGGAGGAGCATCTGCTGGCTGGACAGGCCCTGGGCGAGGGTGTCGTGGATCTCCATGGACAGCCGCTGGCGTTCGGCGAGGGTGCCTTCGCGGCGTTCGGTGGCGGCGAGTTCGCGGCGGGTGCGGAGCAGGTCGTCGATGAGCCGTTCCTGGCGTACGGCCTGGCGCCGCATGTGGACGAAGACGGCGGTGGCGACGGCGGCGACGGCCGGCGGGGCGAGGACGAGGTTGGGGTCGAAGCCGTGCGCGAGGCGGAGCTGCGCGGCGACGACGAACAGGGTGAGCAGGGCCACCAGCGCGTACGCGGCGCGCGGCGGCAGGATGCGCAGCCCCGTGTAGAAGAGGGGCACCGCGCACCACGCGAAGCTGGGCGCGAGCACCACGAGCACCATCCACACCGCGACGAGCGCCCCCAGCCAGACGAGGCTGCGCGGGGTCGGGCGGGAGCCGAGCACGGGCCCGATGACGTACAGGGCGGCCAGTGCGAGCGACAGGCCGATGATCCACGGTGTGCGGTCCTCGCCGGGGTGCCGCAGCAGGAAGCGGGCGAGCGAGGCGCCGAGCAGCAGGAAGAACGCGGCGTGCATGAGCAGGGCCAGCGAGCGGGTGCCGGTGTCGTCCCCGAGCCGGGTGCCCCGGCGCGCGGCGGCGGAGTCCCGCGTACGGCGTCCGGCCCGGTCGTCCCGGTCCGGCGGCGCGGGGTGCCCGGACGGTCCGGACCCCTGGCCCTGTGCCACCTCGTACTCCTCGTTCCGGCCCTGGTGGACCCCTGTTGACCTGCGCGGACATTCCATCGTCTCCCCGGGTCGGGGCACCCGCATCATCCGATCGGCCGACAGGGGTGTCAGCCGTCCCGCACGCCGGGTCGAGCCGGTACGACGACCGGACCGGGCCGGTTCCGGGCCAACGATGGATGCAGGACGCGGGACCGGCCCGCTTCCGTCCTTCCCCCCGCTGAGGAGCCCCTGATGAAGAAGATGTCGCTGCGCACCCGTGTCCTGACCGGTGCCGTCGTCGCCGCCGCCCTCGGGGCCGGCACCTTCGGCGCGATGTCCGCGAACGCCTCCACCCCGGCCGCCGCCCCCGCCACCACCGTCAAGGCCGACACCGCGCACCGCAACCTCCAGCAGACCTCGCACCTGACCCTCGCCGCCGCGCAGAAGGCGGCGAACGCGGCGCTGGACGCGGCGAAGAAGGAGAACCAGCGCGTCGCCGTCTCGGTCGTCGACCGCAACGGCAACACCATCCTGACCCTGCGCGGCGACGGCTCGGGCCCGCAGGCGTACGAGTCCGCCGAGAAGAAGGCGTACACCGCCGTCTCCTGGAACGCCCCGACCTCCGAGCTGGCCAAGCGGCTCGCCCAGGCCCCGAACCTGAAGGACATCCCTGGCACGCTGTTCCTCGGCGGCGGCGCCCCGGTGCAGGTCAAGGGTGCCCCGGTGGCGGGCATCGGGGTCGCGGGCGCGCCCAGCGGCGACCTGGACGAGAAGTTCGCGCGGGCCGGCGTGGCCGCCCTCGCCAAGTAGGACGACGACGACCCCTGGGGAGACGGACATGAACGCCCTCGATCACCGCCTGCTCGACGCCGCGCGCACCGGCGACACCGATGCGGTGCGCGCCGCGATCGAGGGCGGCGCCCGGGTGGACGCCCGCGACGAGGAGCTGCGCACCCCGCTGCTCCTGGCCGTCCACGGCGACCACGTCGGGGCCGCGCGGCTGCTCGTCGCGGCCGGAGCGGACCCCGACGCGCAGGACCGGCGCGAGGAGAGCCCCTGGCTCGCCACCGGTGTGACCGGCAGCGTCGAGATGCTGCGCGTCCTGCTGCCGGCCGGCCCGGACCTGTCCCTGCGCAACCGGTTCGGCGGGATCGCGCTGATCCCGGCGAGCGAGCGCGGCCATGTCGCGTACGTACGGGAGCTGCTGCGGGCCACCGACATCGACGTGGACCACGTCAACCGGCTGGGCTGGACCGCCCTGCTGGAGGCCGTGATCCTCGGCAACGGCGGCCGGGCGCACCAGGAGATCGTGGAGCTGCTGCTCACGGCGGGTGCGACGCCGGGGCTCCCGGACGGCGACGGGGTGACCGCGCTGGAACACGCGGAGCGGCGCGGCTTCACGGCCCTCGCGGAGCTGCTGCGCGCGGCGACGGCGTCGGACCGGGACGCGGGCACGGACGGGGCGACGGACGCCGGCACGGACGGGGCGACGGGCAGGGACGGGGTGACGGGCACGGGCACGGACGCGGGAGGTCCGCGGTGAGCG
>NZ_JAKRGC010000539.1 GCF_022347745.1 Streptomyces sp. OfavH-34-F | reverse complement strand
GGACCGCTCGACCCCGCCCGGGACACCGTGGACACCGCCGCGCACCACGAGATCCGGATCGGCGCGGACGCCACCCGCGCCCTGATCACGACCCTGCCGGCCGCCCACCGCACCACACCGGACGCCGACGACGCCTCCCGTTCGGACGGGCGTACGACGCCGTCCCCCGAACCGGCGTCCGTCACGCCCCTTACGTATGAACAGAAAATGGCCAAGGCGTACCCCCTCTCGCCGGCGCTGACCGGCTCGGGGGAGTTCGAGACCGTGCCCGGTTCCGCGAAGGCGCCCGGCAAGGGCACCAGGCACCGCTACCGGATCGACGTCGAGAAGGGGCTCGGGCTCGACGCCGACCTGTTCGCCCAGGCCGTCCAGCGGACCCTCAACGACGACCGCAGCTGGGCGCACGACGGCGCGATGACCTTCGAGCGGGTCTCCGAGGGCAAGCCGGACTTCGTCATCACCCTGGCCAGCCCCGGCACGACCGGCGCGTGGTGCGCCAAGTCGGGCCTGGACACCATGGAGGACAACGTCTCCTGCGACTCGGCCGCCACCGACCGCGTGATGATCAACGCCTACCGCTGGGCCCAGGGCGCGGCCACCTTCGGTCCGGACAAGCTGTTCGCGTACCGGCAGATGCTGATCAACCACGAGGTCGGCCACCGGCTCGGCCACAACCACGAGAGCTGCGGCACCAAGGGAGCCCTCGCGCCGGTCATGCAGCAGCAGACCAAGACGCTGGACCTCAACGGCGTCAAGTGCCGCCCCAACCCCTGGGTGTACCCGGAGGACTGAGCGCCGGCGCAGGCGCGCCCCTCACTCGTTCGGTGACACCGCGCCCTCTTAGCGCGCCAGAACGCTACGGGGGCGCGAAAGTTACGCCGGTTCACCCCTTTCGGTGGCGCGATGGACAACCGTCCGTCGCGCCACCGGCGTATCCGCTTACGGTCGTCCCGCGAGCCGCCGATCCACCGGTGGCCGCTCACACAGCAGATCGGGGGTGCGCTCGTGCGGATCGGACTGCTCACCGACGGTGGTTATCCGTACGCGACCGGTGAGTCCAGGCTCTGGTGCGACCGTCTGGTACGCGGGCTCGCCCAGCACGAGTTCGACCTCTTCGCGCTCAGCCGCTCCGCCGAGCAGGAGGCGCGCGGCTGGGTCCGGCTCCCGGAGCGGATCCGCAGCGTACGCACCGCCCCCCTGTGGACCGCCGACGAGGAGACCCGCGGCCTGCACGCCCCCCGGGGGCCGCTGGCCCGGCTGCTCACCGGCGGCGGCACCCACCGCTACGGCCGGCGCGAACAGAGCCGGTTCGCCGCCCACTTCACGGACCTCGCCGCCGCCGTCTGCGCCGCCGCCCCCCGCGTCGCGGACGAGCGGTTCAGCCGCGGGCTGCACGGCCTCGCCGACCTGGCCGCCGACCACGGCGGACTGCCCGCCGCCCTGCGTTCCGAGACGGCCGTCCGCATCCTGGAATCCGCCTGCCGCGCCCCCGGCACCGCACGCACCGTGCAGACCGCCACCGTCGCCGACCTCCTCGCCTTCACCGCCGAGCTGGACCGCGCACTGCGCCCCCTCTCCCTCGACTGGTACGACGAGGACGGCCTCGCCGCCGTCGACGTCTGCCACGCCACGTCCGGCGGCACCGCCGCACTGCCCGGACTGCTGGCCAAACGCTTCTTCGGCGTACCGCTGCTGGTCACCGAGTACGCCGTCCGCGTGCGGGCGCACTACCTCGCCTCCGGCGGTACGCCGGCCGGCGCGCCGGTGCGCGCCCTCCTCGCCGGGTTCCACGGACTGCTCGCCACCGAGGTCTACCGGCAGGCCGCCCTCATCACCCCCGGCAACACCCACGCCCGCCGCTGGCAGCAGCGCTGCGGGGCCGACCCGGCCAAGCTGCGCACCGTGTACCCCGGCATGGAGTCCGCCCGGTTCGAGGCGCTCGGCGAGCGCGAGGACGGCGGCGGCCCCGACACGCTCGTCTGGGTCGGCCGCATCGAGCCCGCCAAGGACCTGATCACCCTGCTGCACGCCTTCGCCGAGGTGCGCGCCGCCGCCCCGGACACCCGGCTGCGGATCATCGGCGCGCCCGACCCCGACCCGGCGGGCACCGCCTACCTGGAGCGCTGCCGCGCGGAGGCCGCCCGGCTGCTTCCCGACGCGGCCCCGGTGAGCTTCGAGGAGACCGGCGGACCGGGCGTCCCCGACGTCGCCGACGCGTACGCCGGGGCCGGGGTCGTGGTGCTCTCCAGCGTGGTCGAAGGCTTCCCGATCAGCCTGGTCGAGGCGATGTTCTGCGGCCGGGCCACGGTCTCCACGGACGTCGGCGCGGTCGTCGAGGTGATCGGCGGCACCGGGCTCGTGGTCCCGGCGCGCAACCCCCGCGCGCTCGCGGACGCCTGCCTCG
>NZ_JAKRGC010000538.1 GCF_022347745.1 Streptomyces sp. OfavH-34-F | reverse complement strand
CCGAACCGTTCGTACAGGCCGTCCGCCAGCAGGGCGCGGGCGCCGGTCAGGGTCTCCTCGGCGGGCTGGCCGACGACGACCAGGGTGCCGCGCCAGTGCGCGGTGGTGCGGGCCAGCAGGTCCGCCGCGCCGGTGGCCGCCGCCAGGTGGAGGTCGTGGCCGCAGGCGTGCATCGCCGGGCCGGTGCTCGCGTAGGGCAGTCCGGTGCGTTCCGCCAGCGGCAGGGCGTCGAGTTCGGCGCGCAGGTAGACGCGGGGGCCGTCGCCGTTGCGCAGGACGCCGACGACGCCGTGGCCGCCGACGCCCCGGGTGACGTCGAGACCGGCGGCGGTGAGCCGGTCCGCGAACAGGGCGGCGGTGCGGGCCTCCTCGCCGGACGTCTCCGGGTGGCGGTGGACGTCCAGGTAGAGGGTGAGGGCGGGGCGGACCGTCTCCCGGGCGAGCGCGGGGGAGAGGGCCGGGTGGGCCGCGTCCGGCGGGCGGGGCGGGGCGGGGTGGGACATGGCGCTCCAGGGGTTCGTCGGGCCGCTGGCGTCGCGTGCCAGCGAAGTGCGTGCGGAAGGCATGCCGAGCGGTGAGCGCCGGGCGGTGCAATGGGTGACGTGCCCCCCACCGGGGTGTGCGCAGGTGGCGGCCTCCGGAGACGGAGGCCCCGGACCGGAGGAGACACCATGGAGAAGAACCTCAGCACCCTCGCCGACGAGATCCTCGAGCTGGAGGCCGAGACGTTCGAGATCTCCGACTACTCGGACGCCAGCGAGGTCGTGCTCGCCGGGTCCACCAGCACCAGCTCGACCTCGACGTGCAGCTCCACCACCAGCACCACCTCCTGCTCGGCCTGACCTCACGTCGGTTGCGCGGCTCACGCGAGGTGTGCGCGCCCGGTACCCGTTCCGCGGGTGCCGGGCGCGTCTCGCTGCGCGCGCCGCGCGGCGGCTACGGGAAGGGGTGCGGGACCATGCGCATCCCGGCCTCGGTGAGGTCCGTGGTGCGGTGGCCGCCCCGGCGGAGCGCGGTGCGCAGGCGGGGCATGTACGGGGCGCGGCGGCGGTTCCAGCCGAAGTCGATCGGCAGGAGTCCGGGCGCCAGGGTGGCGACGGTGCGCAGGCCCATGCGTTCCTGCTCCGGCGTCGTCTGGTCGACGGCGATCACGTCGTGTCCGGCGCCGGCGAGCTGGTCGACGACGGCGCGCAGGTCGTCCCGCAGGTCGCCGGTCCGGGGGCGGCCGGTGCGCTCCCAGTCCCGGTAGACGTCGCCGAAGGGGCGTACGGCCAGGGGGCGGAGGTAGCTCTCGGCGTGGACGGCCATCCGGGGCAGGCCGTACAGCTGGGCGTGGTCCTTCAGGTGGCGTACGCGCTCGAAGTCGTCGGCCATCGCCTCCAGTTCGGCGCGGCGCTCCTCGGTCTGCCGGGCGAGGTGCGGGATGTAGGTGAGGACTTCGGACAGGGCCCCCTCGACGGCGGCCCGCGGGTCCAGTGAGGCGGCCGCGGCGAAGGAGAGGGCGCCGGGGCCGCCGTCGCGGCGTACCGCGAGCGCGGTCACGACGGGGACGGCGAGGTCGACGCGGTTGTCCAGGACGTGGACGTCGTAGCCCTGGAGGGCGGCGCGTTCGGCCATGGCGGGCGCGGCCCGGCCGCCGACGGTGGCCAGGTCGATCTCGGTGAGCCGGGCGTTTCCGTACCAGGCATTGAGGAAGGCGTCCCGTTCGACGAGTTCGAGGAGGCCGCCGAGGACGGCCTCCTCGAGGCCGCCGCCGATGGCGCAGCCGTTGGAGCACTCGAAGACGAAGTTGTCGGCGGCCAGTCCGGCGCTGTAGTAGACGAGCCGGGACGGGACGAGGACGGGCCTGTCGTCGCGCAGGGACCAGCCCCACTCCCAGGGGATGGCGCGGTCCGGGTCGAAGGGGTCGACGAGCGGGTCGTCGCGGTAGGTGGCGGGGTCGTAGAGGCCGCAGACCGCGGGGTCGACGGCGTCGGCCCGCAGCTCGGTCCAGGAGCCGGTGACGGGGGTGGTCCGGCCGCGCCGGTGGGTTCCGGCGTAGCGTTCCAGGCCCTCCAGGAAGGCGAGGGTGCGGCTGGTGGAGAAGGCGTTCTCCTGGCCGCTCCAGGTGACGTCGTTGAGGCCGGCGTACCCGCGTACGAAGACGCTGCCGGCGACGGGCGCGGTCGTCGGTGAGGTGACGTCGTTCCAGGTGCCGCCGCCCAGCACCCCGCAGACGGGGTTGGCCAGGGCCTCCTGTGGCAGCGGGTACGCGGACGCGGGGCGCAGCCGGTAGCCGTCCGGGTCGGGTTTGGGGCGGGCCGCGAGGGTGAGCGGCCGGGGCCCGGCCGGGGCCGGCGGCGGGGCGCAGCCGGGGCAGAGGGGGTCGGCGAGCAGGGGGTAGGTCCGCACCCGGAGGGTCGTCAGGTCGAGCCGGGTGACCTGCGGCAGGCGCCGGTC
>NZ_JAKRGC010000537.1 GCF_022347745.1 Streptomyces sp. OfavH-34-F | reverse complement strand
GGGCTGCCCGCCGTCCCCGACCTCCCCCTGGACCGCCCCCGGCCCGCCGTGCCCGGCCACCGGGGCGGCCTGGTCACCACGCGCCTCGAACCGGAGGCGCACGCCCGGCTCGTCCGGCTGGCCGACGCACACGGCGCCAGCATGCTGATGGTCCTCCAGGCCGCGCTCGCCCTCGCCCTGCGCGCGGCGGGGTGCGGGGAGCGGCTGGCCCTGGGCACACCGGTCGCGGGCCGCGACGACGAGGCACTCGGCGCGCTGGTGGGCTTCTTCGTCAACACGCTGGTCCTGCCCGCCGACACCTCGGGCGATCCGGCGTTCGGCGAGCTGCTGGAGCGGGTACGCGACACGAACCTCGCCGCCTACGCGCACCAGGGCGTCCCGTTCGACCTGCTGGTCGAGCAGCTGAACCCGCCGCGCACCCCGGGCGTGCACCCGCTCTTCCAGACGATGCTGACGCTGCGCACCGCCGTCCCGGACGACGCCCGGTTCGCGTTCGGCGGGCTGACCGGCCGGTTCCGGGCGGACGGCCCCGCCACCACCAAGTTCGACCTGACCGCCGCCTGCGTGGAGCACCGCACCGCCGGCTCCGAACCCGCCGGTCTGGAGGTGGGCCTGGAGTACGCGTGCGACGTGCTGGACGAGGGCACCGCCCGGCTCCTCCTGGCCGCCCTGGAGCGGGCCCTGCGGACGGCGGCCGAACGGCCCGGGGCGCCCGTCACCGACGCGGAGCTGCTCGGCGCCGACGACCGCTGGTCCCTGGCCGCCCGCCGGGCCCGGGTCGCCGCGCTCACCGCCCGGCAGGCCGCCGACGCCGAGGCCGCCGCACAGCGGGGCGGGGCTCCGCAGGCGCGGCACGTGGAGACGCTGCGGGAGATGTTCGCGGAGATCCTGGGGCTCGACGAGGTCGGCCCGGACGAAGGGTTCTTCACCATCGGCGGCCACTCCATGAGCGGGGTGCGGCTCGCCAACCGGATCCGCGCCCGCCTGGGGGTCGACGTCCACGTACGGGATCTGCTGCTGGCACCGACCCCGGCCGCGCTGGCCCGGCGGATCGCCGCCGTCCGGCCGGCCGCCGAGAAGGCGGGCCCGGCGCTGACCCGGCGCACCGACCGCCCGGACCGGCTCCCGCTGTCCCGCGCCCAGCGCCGGCTCTGGTTCATCGACACGCTGGAGGGGCCGAGCGCCTCGTACAACATCCCGCTGGGGCTGCGGCCGGAACAGCCGCTGGACGCCGGGGTGCTGGCGTCGGCGCTGGCCGATGTGGCCGAGCGGCACGAGGTGCTGCGCACCCGCTACCGGTCGGTGGACGGAGAGCCGCACCAGGAGATCCTGACCGGCGTACGGCCCGTGCTCGATGTACGGACGGTGCCGGCCGGACGGTTCCGGGCCGCCGTCGCTGCGGCGGCCGGGCACGTCTTCGACCTCGCCGGGGAGATCCCGCTGCGCGCGGCGCTGCTGACCCCGGACGACGGCGGGGGGCAGCTGCTCGTACTGCTCGTGCACCACATCGCCGCCGACGGCTGGTCCACCGGGCCGCTGCTCGCGGACCTGGCCGCCGCCTACGCCGCCCGCGCCGAGGGCCGTGCGCCCGACTGGCAGCCGCTTCCCGTCCAGTACGCCGACTACACCCTGTGGCAGCAGGAGGTCCTGGACGGGCCCGGCGCCGGGGACGACCTCGCCTTCTGGGAACGGGCGCTCGCCGGCGCGCCGCCGGTCCTCGAACTGCCCGCCGCCCGGCCGCGCCCGGCGGAGGCGTCCCACCGGGGCGGCCACGCGCCGCTGACCGTGGACGCCGCCACGCACGAGGCCCTGGAGGAGCTGGCCCGGCGGCACGGCGCGACGCTGTTCATGGTGGTGCAGGCGGCCCTCGCCGCCGTCCTCACCCGGCACGGCGCCGGCACCGATCTGCCGCTGGCGACGATGACGGCCGGGCGGGACGACGAGGCGCTGAGCGATCTGGTCGGCTTCTTCGTCAACACGCTGGTCCTGCGCACCGACACCTCGGGTGATCCGGCATTCGCCGACCTGCTGGAGCGGGTACGGGACACCGACCTCGCCGCCTACGCCCATCAGCGGCTGCCGTTCGACCGGATCGTGGAGCACCTCAACCCGGCCCGCTCCACCGCCCACCACCCGCTCGCCCAGTACGTCGTCCAGCTGCACCACGACTACACGGACACCGGCGCCCGGACACCGCTGCTGCGGCCCGAACCGGCGCCGCTGGAGGAGCTGTCCACCAAGTTCGACCTGACCCTCGCGCTGTGGGAGCGCAAGGACGCGGAGGGCCGACCGGCCGGTCTGGCGGGCGGGCTCGAATACGCCACGGACCTGTTCGACGCCGGCACGGCCGCGCTGCTCGCCGCGCACATCGGGCGGCTGCTGCGCGCGGTCGCCGCCGACGCCGGGACACGGATCGGCGCGGTGGACCTGCTCACCGACGACGAACGGGCGCGGCAGGCGCGGGCGTACGACGACACCGCCGCCCC
>NZ_JAKRGC010000536.1 GCF_022347745.1 Streptomyces sp. OfavH-34-F | reverse complement strand
CGCACCGCGCCCGCCTCGTGGAGCGCGCGCTGACCGGCAACCCCGGCCCGTACCAGGTGGTCACCGCCGACGGCACCCGCCCGCCGTGGCGGCCCGGCACCTTCGACCGGGTCCTGGTGGACGTGCCCTGCTCCGGCCTCGGTGCCCTGCGCCGCCGCCCGGAGGCCCGCTGGCGCCGCCGCCCCGAGGACCTGGAGGGCTTCGCGCCGCTCCAGCGCGGGCTGCTGCGCGAGGCGCTCAAGGCCGTCCGCGTCGGCGGCGTCGTCGGCTACGCCACCTGCTCGCCGCACCTCGCCGAGACCCGCGTCGTCGTCGAGGACGTGCTCAAGGGCCGGGGCGGCGCGTCCGCCGAGGCGGAGTGGATCGACGCCCGCCCGCTGCTGCCCGGCGTGCCCGCGCTGGGCGACGGCCCCGACGTCCAGCTCTGGCCGCATCTGCACGGCACCGACGCCATGTACCTCGCGCTGCTGCGCCGTACCGGCTGAGCGGCCGAAGGCTCCCCGCGCCGGGGCGGAACGCCGCCCTTGCTCGAACCGTAATGATCCCGTGAGGCTTTGGGGCGCACCGGGGCGGGGAAGTGACGCAGAACATGGCAGGCTTGGCCCATGGCCCAGATCAACCCGAGTATTCTCTCCGCCGACTTCGCGCGCCTCGCCGACGAGGCGAAGGCCGTCGAAGGTGCCGACTGGCTCCATGTCGACGTCATGGACAACCACTTCGTGCCCAATCTGACCCTCGGCGTTCCGATCGTGGAATCGCTCAGCAGGGCCACGGACACGCCGCTGGACTGCCATCTGATGATCGAGGACGCGGACCGCTGGGCGCCGCAGTACGTCGAGGCCGGGGCCGGGTCGGTCACCTTCCACGCCGAGGCCGCGGCGGCCCCCGTCCGGCTGGCCCGCGAGATCCGCGCCAAGGGCGCCCGCGCCTCCATGGCGCTCAAGCCGGCGACGCCCATCGAGCCGTACGAGGACCTGCTCCCCGAGCTGGACATGCTGCTGATCATGACCGTGGAACCGGGCTTCGGCGGCCAGGCGTTCCTGGACATCATGCTGCCCAAGATCCGGCGCACCCGTGAGCTGATCTCCAAGCACGGCCTCGACCTGTGGCTCCAGGTGGACGGCGGTGTCTCCGAGTCCACCATCGAGCGGTGCGCCGAGGCGGGCGCCGACGTCTTCGTCGCGGGCTCCGCCGTCTACAACGCCGAGGACCCGGCCGCCGCGGTGCGGGCCCTGCGTGCCAAGGCCGAGGGGGCCATCGGCGCGGCCGGCTGGGGCTGCGCGCACTGAGTCCCGGCGGCGCGGACGCGGATGCGGGAGGCGTCCGGGCCAAGGGCAGATGAACGGGGTCCGACGGGACCGGTCAGGGAGCGTCGCATCTGACAGGATGAACGGCGTATCAAGAGCGTGAACAGCAGTGAGGAGAACGCGGTGTCTGCAATGTCGGCGGGCCGGTCCGCCCTGCGGATGGGGCCCGCGGAGCTGGTGCAGGCGGCGGCCATGGCCCGCCGCTTCTACCTCGAGGGCAAGTCCAAGATCCAGATCGCCGAGGAGTTCGGCGTCAGCCGGTTCAAGGTGGCGCGCGTGCTGGAGACGGCCCTGGAGCGTGACCTGGTACGGATCGAGATCAGGGTTCCGGCGGAGCTGGACGCCGAGCGCTCCGACGCGCTGCGGGCCCGGTACGGGCTGCGCCACGCGGTGGTCGTCGAGTCCCCGGCGGAGGAGCAGGACGACGCGGCCGATCCGGAGAACCTGGGCGAGGTCGCAGCCGATCTGCTCGGCGAACTGGTGACCGAGGGCGACGTGCTCGGGCTGGCCTGGGGCCGCTCCACCATCCACATGGCCGCCGCCCTCGACCGGCTGCCCCCGTGCACGGTGGTGCAGCTCACCGGCGTGTACGACGCGGGCACCGCCGAGCGCGGTTCGGTGGAGGCGGTGCGGCGCGCCGCCCAGGTCTCCGGCGGCGAGGCCCACCCGATCTACGCGCCGATGCTGCTGCCGGACCCGGCGACGGCCGCGGCGCTGCGCCATCAGACCGGCATCGCCCGCGCCTTCGAGTACTTCGACAAGGTGACGGTGGCGGCCGTCTCCATCGGTTCCTGGGAGCCGGGGATCTCCACGGTGCACGACATGCTGTCGGACGAGGAGCGCCTGCACTACGCCTCGCTCGGCGTCGCCGCGGAGATGTCGGCCCACCTGTTCGACGCGGAGGGCCGCCGGGTCGGCCGGGACCTCGGCGAGCGCTGCATCACGGTCGAGGCGGACCGGCTGCGCCGGATTCCGGAGGTCGTGGCGATCGCGGGCGGGCAGCGCAAGGCCGCCGCGATCGGCGCGGTGCTGCGCTCCGGTCTGGTCACCAGCCTGGTGACGGACACGGCCGCGGCCGACTATCTGCTGACGGAGTCCGCGGCCCCGCGCCGGCCGGCCCTGGAGCGCACCGACCCGGACGGCGACTGAACCGTTCACGGCGGTACGGAGAGGGGCGGGCCGGTCACGTGACCGGC
>NZ_JAKRGC010000535.1 GCF_022347745.1 Streptomyces sp. OfavH-34-F | reverse complement strand
GTCCCGGTCGGCGACGTGGTCCCGGACCTTCGCCGAGGCCAGCACCAGCGAGACGGCGGCCGCCAGCCGGGCGCCCTCGCCGCGCGCGACGGGCGCGGTGCGCATGGAGCGCAGGGGGCAGGGCCCGGCGGTGCGGCGCTGCCCGGGGGTGCGTTCGACCTGAGCCTCCGTCAGCACCGAGACGATCAGGCCGTCGTAGTTGGTGACGATCCGGGCGAACTGCCCGTGGTCGGAGCGGAGCGCCAGGCAGAGCCCGCACAGATGCGCCATCCACTCGGTCCTGAGCCCCTCGGAGAGGCGATGCGTACAGGGCCTGACTATTCCGAACACGGCCGTTCCCCCGGAGATTCGTTCCTGTGCGCCGCACTCGGGCGCGAGCGCGACGGCATCGTACCGAGCGGACCGTTCACCCGTACGTCCCCCATGTCACCCGTACGGCCCGGAGCATCATATTTTCTTTTTTCACCCCCCCTTACCTGTACGAACCCTGACGAATCGCCACATCCTCTGCACCAGTACCGTCACGAATGCCCTGCGCGCCGCCTATCCCCTTGGCACACGATCCGCATCATGGACGACGATAGGGATACGAAAGAGATGCGGAACACCAAGGAACCGCGGTGAGAGGAGGCGTCCATGGGATCGGTGCGCAAGGCGAGTGCCTGGCTGGGCCTCGTCGAGGACAACGACGAGCGGTACTACGACGACGACGAATACGCCGAGGCCGCGCGGACCGGTACCGGCGGCCAGGCCTGGGTGACCGACCCGCGCGTGCGGGTGGCCTCCGAGACGGCCGAGGAGACCGGCCGCCGGATCGCCACGGTGACCCCGGACAGCTTCCGGGACGCCCGCACCATCGGCGAGATGTTCCGGGACGGCGTCCCGGTGATCATGAACCTCACGTCCATGGACTCCGCCGACGCCAAGCGCGTGGTGGACTTCGCCGCCGGACTGATCTTCGGACTGCGCGGGTCGATCGACCGCGTCGCCACCCGCGTCTTCCTGCTGACCCCCGCCGACACCCAGGTGATGAACGGCGAGGCCGCCGGCCGCCCGGCCGACGGCTTCTTCAACCAGAGCTGACCGCCCTCCGGGCGCTCATCGGAACGCGTCCAGACCGGTGAGCGCCTTCCCCAGGACCAGCTGGTGCATCTCCACGGTGCCCTCGTAGGTGAGCACCGATTCCAGGTTGGTCGCGTGCCGCATCACCGGGTACTCCAGCGAGATCCCGTTGGCGCCGAGGATCGTGCGCGAGGTGCGGCAGATCTCGATGGCCTCCCGCACGTTGTTCAGCTTCCCGAAACTGACCTGCTCCGGACGCAGCCGCCCCGCGTCCATCCGCCGGCCCAGGTGGTGGGCGAGCAGGATTCCCTTGTGCAGCTCGACCGCCATGTCGGCGAGCTTGGCCTGGGTGAGCTGGAAGCCGCCGATGGGCCTGCCGAACTGCTCCCGGGTGCGCGCGTACTCCACGGCCGCCTCGAAGCTGGACCGCGCCGCGCCCATGGCGCCCCAGACGATGCCGTAGCGGGCGTGGCTCAGACAGCTGAGCGGGCCGCGCAGCCCGGTGACGCCCGGCAGCACGGCGTCGGCGGGCAGCCGCACCTCGTCCAGGATCAGTTCGCTGGTGACCGAGGCGCGCAGCGACCACTTGTGCCGGATCTCGGGCGCGGAGAAGCCCGGGGTGTCGGTCGGCACCACGAAGCCCCGGATGCCGGCGCCGGCCGGGCCCTCGTCGGTCTGCGCCCAGACGACCGCGACCCCGGCGACCGCGCCGTTGGTGATCCACATCTTGCGGCCGGCGAGCACCCAGTCGTCGCCGTCGCGCCTGGCGTAGGTGCGCATGCCGGCCGGGTCCGAGCCGTGGTCCGGCTCGGTGAGGCCGAAGCAGCCGATGATCTCGCCGGCCGCCATGCCGGGCAGCCACCGCTGCTTCTGCTCCTCGGAGCCGTAGCGGTGGATCGCGTACATGGCGAGGGAGCCCTGTACGGAGACGAGCGAGCGGATGCCGGAGTCGGCCGCCTCCAGCTCCAGGCAGGCCAGCCCGTACTGGACGGCGGTCGCGCCCGCGCAGCCGTACCCCTGGAGCGACATGCCGAGGGCGCCGAGCGCGCCCAGTTCGCGGGCCAGCTCGCGGATGCCGGGCAGCTCGCCGTTCTCGTACCACTCGGCGATGTGCGGCAGGACGCGGTCGGCGGCCCAGGTGCGGACCGTGTCGCGGATCGCGAGGTCCTCGGGGCCCAGCAGGTCGTCGAGGCCGATCGGGTCGCGGGGGTCGAAGGGCGGGAGCTTCGGTGCGGTGGACATGAGGGTGTGCCTCCGGCAGGACGACGGGGAACGGCTCGGGACGGCTCCGGGCCGGTTCGTGAACGGCTCCGGGGCGGCCCGAAAACTAGCAGCGTTAGTTACGTTGCCGTGCCGACGTTACGACTCGGTGTGCCGCGCGTCCAGAGCCCCCCGCGCCGGCCGGCCGCCGCCGGGCGGGCACCCGCGCCACCGGGTCCGGGCGCTCGGCG
>NZ_JAKRGC010000534.1 GCF_022347745.1 Streptomyces sp. OfavH-34-F | reverse complement strand
GTCGCGCAGCACGTGCAGGCGCTGGCGCGGGGTCAGGCCGGGGCGCACGCCGACGACGCGGGCGCCGACGGTGTGGGCGGCGATGATCGCCGCGAACGCCTCGGGGCCGACCCCGGTGAGCATCGCCACGCCGTCGCCGGGGCCGACGCCGTGCCGGCGCAGGCCGTTCGCGGCGCGCCGGACCGTAGCGAGGAGCGCGGCTCCGGAGACCTCCCGGCCGGCGTGCTCGAACACCGTGCGGCCGCCCGCCGCTTCGAGGAGGTCCAGCACGGCGCCGGGGAACTGCTCAGTCAAGGCACTCCTTCACGAAGGCGGTGAGGGGCTGCCGGTGGACGGCCGGCAGGTTCCACTCGTTCTCCAGGTTCTCCGCCAGGTGGTGGGTGCCGGCGAGCGCGCCGTCCCGGTAGTGGCGGACCACGGGATGCAGGTACGTGGAGTCCATGGCGTGGTCCACGTCGTTCTCGGCGACGCGCGGGACGCCGATGTCGAAGGGGTCGGTCAGGTCGTGCTCGAATCCGTACTCCAGGTCCACGACGAAGCGGTGCGGGGCGGGCCCCAGGGCGCCGTCGGTGACGTAGTCGAGGGGCACCTCCTCCTGGTACACGGCGCGCTCGCCGTCCACGCCGACCACGTCGCCGAGGAATCCGAACTGCTGCCACAGGCCCGAGGAGCGGTTGACGCGGGCGATGAGGGCGTCGGCGATCGCCTCCGGGGTCGCGGCGAGGGTCCGGGCGGGCCAGGGGGTGTCGAGGTGGCGGGCAGCGAGGATGCGGTGCAGGGCGCGCACCGCGTAGCGGAATCCGTGGATGAAGCCGTTGGTGGACTTCTTGAAGTCCCGCTGCTGCATCAGCGTCCCGGCGAAGTAGAGGTCCGGCACGTTGACCGACTCGAAGGAGGAGGTCTGTTCGGGGAACCGGTCGTTGATGACGAGTGCCGGGCGGCAGGTGTCGTCGAAGACGGACGCGTCGAAGCGGAAGCCGGTGCAGAGGATGATCCGGTCGTAGTGGAGTACGCGTGGCGGCTCGATGGTGCGCGCGTAGCGAAGGAGCACCCGGAAGCCGCCGTTCGCGGACTTCTCGATGCTCTCGACGGTGCCGTCGAGCACCGCGTTCTGCGATTTGAGCTGGTAGGTGTCCAGGAAGTTGTTGTTCACCGCGCGCAGATGGCCGAGGTAGTGCGTCTTCCAGGCGAGCTTGACCGAGTGCGGTCCGGCGACGTGGATGACCGCGGCCTTCTCCACGAGGCCGTCGGCGGTCTCGAACGCGGAGTTGCCCTTGCCGATGATCAGCACCCGCTGGTTGGTGAAGGACTCCGGGTCGGGGTCGAAGGTGTCGTACCGCTCGGCGAGTGCGGCTCCCGGGATGGGGGGTTCGTAAAGCCGGGAGATGCCCGTCGCCATGACGAGCCGCCTGGCCCGCCAGGTCCGCCCCGCTCCGTCGCGTACGGCGAAGACGCCGTCCGTGCGGGAGACGCGGACGACCTCCGTGCCGTACTCGACGCGTATGCCGGTGCGGGTCGCGAAGTCCGCGAGGTAGCGCACCAGGTCGTCGGCGGGCGGGAAGTAGCGCTCGCTGTACCGGGTGAAGAGGAGTTCCGGGTCGTCGCTGAGCAGCGAGTTCCAGTCCATGCGCAGGTTGAGTTCCGGGTCGGTGAAGCCCGTGTTCACCTTGTTCGTCGAGATCAGCTGCCGGTGACGGGGGTACCGGGTGAAGAAGGTGCCCGGTCCGTTCCCCCGTTCCAGGACGGCGTAGTCACGTCCGTCGCGTTCCAGCAGAGCGGCGAGTTGTAGTCCGGCCGGTCCGGCCCCGATGATGAGATAGTCGCGCACCATGGCCCGGACGGTAGTGACGCGAAATCAGAAGGCTCTGAGATTCCTTCCGCCACGCACCGGCCGGCCGGTGCGGAGGGTGTGGGCCCACCCGGTGAATCGGGCGGCCGGACGGCCCGCCGGGAAGCCGCGGGGCGCGGGCACGGGTAGACAGGTCCCATGCAGACGTTTCTCCCTTTTCCCGGCTTCGCCGAGTCGGCCGGTGTCCTGGACCCCCGACGGCTGGGGAAGCAACGGGTGGAGGCGCTGCAGGTGTTCCGCGGCCTGACCGTGCCGGGGTACGGGTGGCGCAGGCATCCGGCGGTCCGCATGTGGGCGGGGTACGAGGAGGCGCTCGTCCGGTACGGGCTGGACGTCTGCACGGCGTGGACGGCCGGGGGCCGGGCCGACACGTGCGCGGCCACCCTGATGCACGACTTCCGGGCCCACGCTGCCGGTGCGCCGGTCCGCTCGCAGGGCGGGCTCGCCTCGGCGGGCGAGCTGCCGCCGTGGCTGGGCGATCCCGCCTTCCACCGGAGCCACCAGTCGGCGCTGCTGCGCAAGGACCCGGAGCACTACGGCGGCCTGTTCCCCGGGGTGCCGGACGACCTGCCGTACGTCTGGCCCTCGTCGGACCGGGGCGGGCCAGAGGCCCCGGAGTAGGGGGAGAACGGGCCGGCCTGGGTTCGGCGGGCGGTCGCGCCGGGCCGGGCGGGGCGTGCG
>NZ_JAKRGC010000533.1 GCF_022347745.1 Streptomyces sp. OfavH-34-F | reverse complement strand
CGCCCCCTCCCCCCCCCCCCCGGCCCCCGCCGAGGGGCGCGGACTCACAGAACGGGCATCCTGAGATGGCCACCTCACCCCCCACACCCACCGCCCCCACCGCATCCACCGCCCCCGCCGGGCCCCGTACCGGCGGTGGACGGCCTGCTTGGTGACCCCGAGCGCGGAGCCCACCGCGTCCCAGGAGAAGCCCAGCGAGCGGTCGAAGTCCACGGCCGCCGTGACCAGTGTCTCGACGCTGTCCCGCAGTTCCTGGGCCAGTCTGACCGTGGGGGCGGGGGCCCTGCCGTAGACGACGAAGCCCGCGGACGGGCCGGAGCGGCGCGGACGGTAGACGTTGCCCAGTTGGGCGGTGAGTGTGCGCAGCGCGTCCACCTGCCGCCGGACCCGCTCGATGTCCCGCACCAGAAGATGCAGACTGGCCCTCGCTTGGGCGTCGTGGGTTGCGTGGTCGGCCATGAAGAAGCCTCTCGAACCGGCGTTGAAAGGGATCGGGCCGCACCAGGGCGGCTCGCTTCGGTCAATCTCTCTTGACCAACGCCGCACCTGTGGATCTGGTCACGCTCGGGGGGCGTATGGGCACGTGCGAGGGGCGCGCGAGGACGCGTACGCCCCCCGTCCAAGGCACCGCCTAGACTGGTGCGTTGCTCGTCACCGTAACGTTTCGGCCTGAGAGTCCGGCCTGAGAGGCAGTCAGCCACCCATGAAGCTCGTCTTCGCCGGCACCCCCGAGGTAGCCGTGCCCGCCCTGGACGCCCTGATCGCCTCCGGCCGCCACGAGGTGGCCGCCGTCGTGACCAGGCCCGACGCGCCCGCGGGGCGCGGCCGGCGGCTGGTGGCCAGCCCGGTCGCCCAGCGCGCCGAGGAGGCCGGGATCGAGGTGCTGAAGCCCGCGAGGCCGCGGGACGAGGACTTCCTCGCCCGGCTGCGCGAGATCGCCCCGGACTGCTGCCCGGTCGTCGCGTATGGCGCGCTGCTGCCCAAGGCGGCGCTCGACATCCCGGCCAGGGGCTGGGTCAACCTGCACTTCTCGCTGCTGCCCGCCTGGCGCGGCGCGGCCCCCGTGCAGCACTCCGTGATGGCCGGCGACGAGGTGACCGGTGCCTCCACCTTCCTCATCGAGGAGGGGCTCGACTCCGGGCCCGTCTACGGCGTCCTCACCGAGGAGGTCCGGCCCACCGACACCAGCGGCGACCTGCTGACCCGGCTGGCGTTCGCCGGCGCCGGGCTGCTCGCCGCGACCATGGACGGCATCGAGGACGGCACCCTGCACGCGGTGCCGCAGCCGGCCGACGGGGTCACCCTCGCCCCCAAGATCACCGTGGAGGACGCCCAGGTCCAGTGGTCCGCGCCCGCGCTGCGGGTGGACCGGGTCGTCCGTGCCTGCACCCCCGCCCCCGGCGCCTGGACGCTGTTCCGGGGCGAGCGGCTCAAGCTCGTTCAGGTCACCCCCGCCGTGGACCGCTCCGAGCTGGCGCCGGGCGAGCTGTCGGCCGGCAAGAACAACGTCTTCGCGGGCACCGGCTCGCACGCGGTGGAACTGCTCTGGGTGCAGCCGCAGGGCAAGAAGCCGATGCGCGCCGCCGACTGGGCGCGCGGCGTCCGCCTCGTCCCCGGCGAGCTGCTGGGCGCCTGAGACCGGGGGCGGGGACGTAGGCTGGGAGGGTTCGTTTCCTCACCGCCAGCGGAGCACCTTTCACCGTGAACGACCAGCCGCGTCGCCGTCCCGCCAAGCCGCACCGCCGCCCCAAGAAGGACCCGGTCCGCTTCCTCGCCTTCGAGGTCCTGCGGGCGGTGGACGAGCGCGACGCCTACGCGAACCTCGTGCTGCCCCCGCTGCTGAAGAAGGCCCGCGCCAAGGGCGACTTCGACCACCGCGACGCCGCCCTGGCCACCGAGCTGGTCTACGGGACGCTGCGCCGCCAGGGCACCTACGACGCGATCGTCGCCGCCTGCGTCGACCGGCCGCTGCGCGAGGTGGACCCGCCGGTCCTCGACGTGCTGAACATGGGCGTGCACCAGCTGCTGGGCACCCGCATCCCCACCCACGCGGCGGTCTCCGCGAGCGTGGAGCTGGCCCGGGTGGTGCTGGGGGAGGGGCGCGCCAAGTTCGTCAACGCCGTCCTGCGCAAGGTGTCCGCCGACGACCTCGACGGCTGGGTGGCGAAGGTGGCCCCCTCCTACGAGGACGACGCCGAGGACCACCTCGCGGTCGTCCACTCCCACCCCCGCTGGGTGGTCTCCGCGCTCTGGGACGCGCTCGGCGGCGGCCGCGCCGGCATCGAGGACCTGCTCGAAGCGGACAACGAACGCCCCGAGGTCACCCTCGTCGCCCGCCCCGGCCGCTCCACCACCGCCGAACTCACCGCCGAGCTGGGCGAGGACGCCGCGCTGCCCGGCCGCTGGTCGCCCTACGCCGTGCGGATGGCCGAGGGCGGCGAGCCCGGCGCCCTGACCGCCGTGCGCGAGGGCCGGGCCGGGGTCCAGGACGAGGGCAGCCAGCTCGTCGCCGCCGCGCTCGCCGCCCGCGTCGACCGG
>NZ_JAKRGC010000532.1 GCF_022347745.1 Streptomyces sp. OfavH-34-F | reverse complement strand
GGCGCCGACCGGGACGAGGCCGAGCGGGCGCTGCTCCGGCTGCCCGGCATCGGCTCCGCCACCGCCGCCCTGATCCGCATGCGCGGCCTCGGCGACCCCGACGTCGACCCGTACGGGCTGCGGGGCGCCTCGCGCTGGCGCCCCTGGCGCTCGTACGGGGTGCGCCGGGCGCGTCCGGCGGCCGGGTAGACCGTCGAGGGAGCTCTCACCCCCAGACCAGCGCGCCCAGCCAGGCGCCCGCCACCAGCAGGCAGGCGAACAACTCGGCCAGCACCGAGTAGCCCGTCGCCCGCATCACCGAGCGCACCGAGGCCCAGCCCGCGCCCCGGCTGCCGAGCCGCAGCCGCTCCGCCCCGTAGATCACCCCGACGTACCCGGCGACGGCCCCCACCACGGGCACGACGAAGAAGCCGGCGATCGCGCCGAGGCCGCCCAGCAGCAGCGTCCGGCGCGGCGCGCCCGACTCGCGCGGCCGGCGCGGCGGCAGCAGCGCCTTCAGCGCCTGGTTCAGCAGCAGCAGCGCCGTGGCGCCGATCAGGATGCCCCAGGCGAGCGGCGTCATGTCGGTGAGCGCCCACCACAGCACGGCCGCCCAGACGATCGCCTGCCCCGGCACACCCGGCACCAGCACCCCGACCAGGCCGAGCAGCATCACCAGACCGACGGCGACGAGCTGCCACACACTCATCTGACCAGCGTGCCGGAGTCCGCCGACTCCCGCCCGTCCACACCAGGCCCTAGCGGGTCACCCAGCCCTGTTCGTAGGCGTGCCAGCCGAGCTGGAGCCGGGTCGAGACGCCGGTCAGCTCCATCAGGCCCTTGACCCTGCGCTGCACGGTCCGCAGCCCCAGGTCCAGCTGCTTGGCCACGCTCGCGTCCGTCAGACCCGCCAGCAGCAGCGACAGGATCTCCAGGTCCATCGGGTCCGGGCCGCCCGGCTCCTCCACGACCGCGCCGCTCTCCCCGAGCCGCAACGGCATCGCCTCGCGCCACACCGCCTCGAACAGCCCCGTCAGCGACTCCAGCAGCCCCGAGGCGTGCACCACCAGCGCGGCGGGCTCCGCGCCCCGCCCGGTCAGCGGGACCATCGCCAGCGCCCCGTCCGCGATCACCAGCTTCGTTGGCACCCGGGGCACCACCCGGCACCGCTCGTTGCGGCTGAGCGCCGCGGACAGCTCCAGGATGCCGGACTCCAGACCCAGCACCTCGCGCTCGATCACCACCCGGAACGACACCCCGCGCGTCGCGGCCTCCTCCTCCGACGCGTTGTCCATCCCCCTGACCGCCATCGGCTTCCCGGTGACCAGGGCGCACACCTCGCTCGTCGCCCCGAGCTGGAGCTGGTGGAACCGGTGCGCCACGGCGCTCGCCCCCGTCACCACCTCGACCAGGTCGTGGACGGCCGGTTCGGCCGCGTCCGCCCGGTACTCCTCGGCGAGCAGGACCGCCGCCAGCTCGGCCTGTTCCAGCTGATGGCGCCGCTGGGTGAGCAGCGCCCCCAGCGCCACGCCGGGCGGCGCCGCGACCCAGCGGCCGGTGCGGGCGGAGGACTGGGCGGCCAGCCCGTGCTGCTCCAGCCGGCGCAGGGTGCGCTCGGTGTCCCGTTCGGGGAGGGCCAGCCGGTGCGACAGGTCGGACAGCTCGGCGGCCCCCAGCGCCACGAGGGCGCGGTACGCCGACTCCTGCCTCTCGTCGAGACCTATCGCTCCCAGCATCCCCGACCCCTCTCGAAGCAGTGCGTCACCGGGGCGTGCGACCGGCCCATTTTCCCGATGCCCGTTTTCGTGCGGCCCCGGCGGTCGACAATAAGGGCATGAGTCAGCAGGGGGAGAGGCCGGTGGCCCACGAGGACGACTGGTGGCGCAAGCTGTACGACGAATCCGCTCCGGACGCGGGGGCGAGCCAGGCGGCCGACAGTCTCGACGACCGCTTCGACTCGGCCTCCGGCACGGTGGCCTCCGGCCCGGACCGGGCGTACGGCACGACGGAGGCACCGGAGGCCCGGCCGGAGCCCGCCTTTTCGGACCCAGACCCGGAGCCGGAGTTGCCGCCGGTGCGGCCGGAACCGGCCCCGGCGCCGGAGTCGCCGCCGGACCCGGACCCGGTGCCGCCGGACCCGGAGCCCGTATCCCGCGCCGCAGAACCCGTGCCCGGGCTTCCGGTCCGCGCTCCGTGGGAGCCGCTCGCGGGCCCCTCGCGCCCGCGTACGTTTCCGGGGCCCGTGCCCGCTCCCGAACCCGAGCCGGTCGCACCCGTGCCCGATCCCCGGGTCGCCGCCGACGACGAGGCGCAGGGTCTCGCGCGGCGGGGCGCCGTCGCCCATGTGGGGGACCGTCCGCCCACCTACGACGCCGAGCCCACCGCGTTGCCCGCGACCGATCCGTACGAGCTGGACCGGGTCGTCCCGGACACCGTGCTCGACGGGGCCACGTACGGGGGCTACACGCTGCGCGCCGCGTCCGTGCGCGGGGACTCCGCCCGGTTCCGGGGCGAGCCGCGCCGCGACGCGCTGCTGACGGCGCGCTTCGGCAGCGGGGACGGCGCC
>NZ_JAKRGC010000531.1 GCF_022347745.1 Streptomyces sp. OfavH-34-F | reverse complement strand
CCGGGCCTGCGGGCCGTGAAGAAGACCGCGCCGGTGTCGGCGACCCCGGGGACGTGCCGGGCCATGAGCGCCGCGTGCGTCTCGGAGGCGCGCAGCACGGCCCGGACCTCCTCCGCGCTGAAGCCGCGCCGACATATACCGGGCGCTCGAACTGGACCGGGAACCCGCCGACTACGTCATCCTCGTCGACACCTCCGGCTCCATGACCGAAGAGGGCCGCTACGACACCGTCCGCACCACCCTGCGCCCCTTCCTGGACGGGCTCACCCCCGAGGACCACGTCGCGCTGTTCACCTTCGACTCCCGCACCGAGGCCCGCTACGTCGGCGCCGCCGGCGACACCTCGAAGATCATCGCGGCCCTGCCCGGCGCCCCCGACCCGGACGGCGACACCGACATCGGCGCCGCGCTCGACGCCGCGCTCGAAGAGGTCGAACGCGACGACGCCTCCCCGGTGGCCTCCGTCGTCCTCCTCACCGACGGCGAGCACCGCCCCGCCGCCCGCTCCCGCTACCCCAAGGCGACCGGCCCCGCCTGGGACGCCCTCACCACCCGCGCCGAAGCCGTCGCCGGCCACACCGAACTCGCCGGCTACGCCATCCCGCTCGGCGGCGGCGCGACCGGCGCCGGACTCCTCGCGGACGTCGTCCCCGACACCACCGTGCTGCGCCCCGAAGGCATCCAGGACCTCGGCGCCTACCTCGCCCGGGCCGGCGAACGCACCCGCGCCCGCAAGGCCGCCCGGCTCCTCGCCCCCGACACCGGAAAGGGCGTCACCGCCACCTGGCACGGCGGCGGCGCCCTCGACCTCGGCGACGGCACCGCCGCCGGCAAGCTCACCCTGCGCGCTGCCACGACCCGCGCCCCGCTCACCGTCACCGGCCTGCGCGCCACCCTCACCGGCCCGGACCTCACCGTCTCCGGCCTGCCCCGCACCCTCACCCTGCGCCCCGGCGAGTCCCGCACGTACGACGTCCGCGTCCGGGGCCGGCTGAGCGCCGGGGCGCTGCCCTACCGCAGGACCGAGGAGACCCGCGCCACGCTGCACCTGGCCGGCACGGTCACCTCCGCCTGGCAGCGGCCCCTCGCCCCCGACGTCCGGCTGAAGACCCCGGAAACGATCCGGACCCGGGACGCGGAGCTGACGGTACGGGCGGACGTGGGCTCCGCCGCGTTCCTGCCCGGCGCCATCGGCGCGGTCCTGGCCGTCCTCGTCGCCGCCTGGCTGCTCTGGCGGCGCGTCAACCGGCCGCCGCTGCGCGGGGTGCTCCTGCTCGCCACGCCCTTCGGCGGCCCGCTGCCCGAACGCATCGAACTGCGGGGCCGCCGGATGGCGCTGCGCCCCGTCTCGACCGGCGGCCGGGGCACCGTGCACGGCAGGCGCCGGTCCACCCGCGAGGGCCCCCGCACCGACCTGCGCATCCGGTTCTCGCCGGACGGCACCGCGGGCCGCGAGAGCGGCGCCGACTGCGCCCCCGGCGGCGAAGTCGTCGTCGGCGGCGTCTCCTTCAGCTACCTGGACGGACCCGGCCCCGCCCCGGCCCCCGGACACCCCCGATGAACGGCCCCGCGCTGAACGTGGCCGCCACCCGCGTCGGCACCGAAGCACTCGGACCCGGGGTGCGCTCGGCCCTCTGGGTCCAGGGCTGCCCGTTCCGCTGCGCCGGATGCATGGCCCCCGACTGGATACCCTTCCGCCCCGCCCGGCGGGCCGAACCGGCCGAACTGGCCCGGGAACTGCTCGCCGACCCGGCGGTCACCGGACTGACCTTCTCCGGCGGCGAACCCATGGCCCAGGCGGCCGGCCTGGCCGAAGTGGCCCGGCTGGCCCGCGAGATCCGGGACGTGTCGGTCATCTGCTTCACCGGCCACCGCGTCGAACGGCTCCGCGCCCGCCCCCCGGACCCCGGCGTGCCCGCACTCCTGGCCGCCGTGGACGTCCTCATCGACGGCGTGTACGCGGCCGCCCTCGACGACGGACGCGGACTGCGCGGCAGCACCAACCAGCGCGTCCACCACCTCACCGGACGCCTGGCCGGCACCGGCTACGACTTCGAACACCGCCCCCGGTCCGCCGAGATCGCCGTCAACGGCCCCGAGGCCCTGCTGATCGGCGTACCGCCGCCCGGCCTGGTCGACGCCTTCGACCTGGCGGTCGACGCCGTCCGCACCCGTACCACGACCCCCGCGAGAGAACAGGAACAGGCATGAGCGGCAGGAAGCGCATCCAGGTGGACGAGTCGGAGTGGTACCGCATCCAGCGCAAGGCCCAGCAGCTCAAGGAGGTCCGGCGCGACATCCCCGCACTCATCGACGAGGTCCGCCGCAAGACCGGCGAGGACCTGGACCGGGTCTTCGCCCGCGTCGAGGAGCGCCAGCAGCGCCACGACACCGTCGTCCGGGGCCTGAGCGAACAGACCCGGCGCCTGGAGGCCGAGACCGCCCGCCGCCTGCGCGACCAGGCCGCCGAGGTGCGCGGAACGCTCGCCGCCCACGCCGGACAGCTCCGCGAGGAGACCCGGCGCGGCCTCGCCGAGCAGCAGGAACGCACC
>NZ_JAKRGC010000530.1 GCF_022347745.1 Streptomyces sp. OfavH-34-F | reverse complement strand
GGCCCCACCAGCTCTCGGCGAACGGCTCGCCCTCGCCCGAGGTGCGCGCGGGCACGGCCTCGAAGGTGCGCCGCAGGTCGTCGGGGCCGGGGCGGGAGCGGGCGCCGGGGCGGGCCTGCTGCGGGCGGCGGGCCGGGCCGGGGGTCATGACGGCCTCCGCAGGGAGACGAGGTCGGCGAGGTCCTGGTCGCTCAGCTCGGTCAGCGCGCTCTCGCCGCTGCCGAGGACGGCGTCGGCCAGGGCGCGTTTGGCGAGCAGCATCTCGCCGATGCGGTCCTCCACCGTGCCCTCCGCGATGAGGCGGTGGACCTGGACGGGCTGGGTCTGGCCGATGCGGTAGGCCCGGTCCGTGGCCTGCTCCTCGACGGCCGGGTTCCACCAGCGGTCGTAGTGGACGACATGGGAGGCGCGGGTGAGGTTGAGGCCGGTGCCCGCCGCCTTGAGGGAGAGCAGGAAGACCGGGACCTCGCCGGACTGGAAGCGGTCCACCATCCGTTCCCGTTCGGCGACGGGGGTGCCGCCGTGCAGGAGCTGGGAGGGGATCGCGCGCGCGGCCAGATGGGCGGACAGCAGCCGGGCCATCGTCACGTACTGCGTGAAGACGAGGACGGAGCCGTCCTCGGTGAGGATCGTGTCGAGGAGTTCGTCGAGGAGGGCGAGCTTCCCGGAGCGGCCGGTGAGCCGGGAGGCGTCCTCCTTCAGGTACTGCGCGGGGTGGTTGCAGATCTGCTTGAGGGAGGCGAGCAGCTTCATGATCAGGCCGCGCCGCGCGATGCCCTCGGACGCCTCGATGTACGCCATGGTCTCGCGCACGGTGGCCTCGTAGAGCGTGACCTGTTCGCGGGTGAGGAAGACGGGGTGGTCGGTCTCCGTCTTGGGCGGCAGTTCGGGCGCGATGCCGGGGTCGGACTTCTTGCGGCGGAGCAGGAAGGGCCGGACGAGCCGGGACAGCCGCTCCACCGCCTCGTCGTTGCCGAGGCCGGCCGCCGTGCCGGTGTTCTCCACGATCCGGGCGTGCCGGGCGCGGAACGCCTTGAGCGGGCCGAGCAGTCCGGGCGTGGTCCAGTCGAGCAGCGCCCACAGCTCGGAGAGGTTGTTCTCCACCGGGGTGCCGGTCAGGGCGACCCGCGCCGGGGCGGGGATGGTGCGCAGCGCCTTGGCGGTGGAGGAGTGCGGGTTCTTGACGTGCTGTGCCTCGTCGGCGACGACCAGGCCCCAGCGGTGGGCGGCCAGTTCGGCGGCGCTGGAGCGCATCGTGCCGTACGTGGTGAGGACGAAGCCCCGGTCCGCGCCGTCGAGGGTGCGGCCGGTGCCGTGGAAGCGGCGGACGGGGACGCCGGGGGCGAAGCGGTTGATCTCGCGGTGCCAGTTGCCCAGGAGGGAGGCCGGGCAGACCACCAGGGTGGGCGCGGGGTGGGCGCGGTGGAGGTGGAGGGCGATCAGGGTGATCGTCTTGCCGAGGCCCATGTCGTCGGCGAGACAGCCGCCGAGGCCGAGCGAGGTCATCCGGTCCAGCCAGGCCAGGCCGCGCAGCTGGTAGTCGCGGAGGGTGGCGTGGAGTCCGGGCGGCGCGGCGGGCGGCGGGTCGTCGGCGAGGAGGCGGTCGCGCAGCCGGGCCAGGGCGCCGGCCGGGACCGCCTCGACCTGTTCGCCGTCCACCTCCGCGCTGCCGGTCAGCGCGACGGCCAGGGCGTCCACCGGGTCGAGCAGGCCAAGCTCCCGCTTGCGCGCCTTGCGGACGAGCGCGGGGTCCACGACGACCCACTGGTCCCGCAGCCGCACCACGGGCCGGTGGGCCTCGGCGAGCACGTCCATCTCGGCCTCGGTGAGCCGCTCCTCGCCCAGCGAGAGCTGCCAGTCAAAGGCGAAGAGGCGTTCGGCGTCGAAGAAGGCGGTGCCGTCCGTGGCCGTGCCGGGGGCGGGCCGGACCACGGCCGTCGCGGTGAGCGAGCGGGCCAGCTCCCTGGGCCAGTGCACGCTCACCCCGGCGGCGGCCAGCCGGGCCCCGGCGTCGCCCAGGAGTTCGTACAGCTCGTCCTCGTCGAGGGCCAGGACGTCGGGGACGGGCTGGTCGAGGAGTCGGTCGAGCGGGGCCCAGACGCGGGCGGCCCGGCGCAGGGCGAGCGCGGTGTCCACCCGGGCCCGGGGGCCGAAGGGCGCGCCCGCCTCCCCGGCCCACAGCGCCGCAGCGTCCACGACGTGGGTGGGGTCGGCCAGGCTGTGCACCTGGGTGACCGCCGCCGCGGCGTGCCGGGCGGCGGCGGGGCGGTCCGGTCCGGAGGCGCCGGTCTCCTCACCGGGGCCGGCGGTGTCGAAGAGGGCGTACCCGGAGAGGTCCAGGCGCAGTGAGATCCGGACCCCGGCGTCCAGGCCGGAGGCGACCTCCACGGCCCATTCCCGGGCGCCGGGCAAGGACTGGGGGGCGTCCGCCGCGAAGGGGGCGCCCAGGGCGGAGGCGGCGGCGGGCGTGCGGGGCAGGGTGTCGGCGACGGCGTCGAGGAAGGCGCCGATCAGGGGCTCGGGGGCGGGCAGCCGGGGCGGGGCCCGGTCGGGCAGCGGGA
>NZ_JAKRGC010000052.1 GCF_022347745.1 Streptomyces sp. OfavH-34-F | reverse complement strand
CGCGGGGCCGGTTTCGGGAGCGCTCTCCGCGTGCGGCTCGTCCGCCGGGACCGCCCACGGGGCCGGGGCGCCGCCGGGCAGGGTGGCCGGGCGGTCGGGGTACCAGTCGGCGGCGGGCGGCGCGGTGTACAGCTCGCCGGAGTCGTCGGACGGGCCCGCGTCCGCGGCCGGCCAGGACGCCGTCGAGGTGTCCTGGCCCGGCCAGCTGGCGTCGGCCCCGTACGGCTCCTGGTAGGCGTAGCCGGTCTGCTGGTTCGCGTCCGGCCAGTGCACCGCGTCCGGCGCGGACGGCTCGGACGGCTCGGACGGCTCCGGCTGCGGGACGGCCCAGGTGCCGGTGGCCGCCGGGTCGAGGCCGGCCGCGGGGGTCAGCGGCAGGATCATCGGCGGGACGTAGCCGTGGCCGGGTGCGGCCAGCGGGATGTCCGCCAGGTCCTCCGGCGACAGCTGGACGAAGGCCGTCGCGTCGCCGTCGTAGTCGCCCTGCGGGGTCGGCTGCCAGCCGCCCGGCTGCTCGGCGGGGTTCTCCTTGCTCACGACAGTGCCCTCCCCAGCGCGCGTCGGGCCAGTGCGGCGACGGTGCGCCGCAGGTGGAGTACGGCGGGGGGCAGCGGTGGTGCCTGACCCCCGTCGGCGGGTGGTTCCTGGTCCGGGATGCAGGCGGCCGCGACGTACTCGCCGAAGGCGGCCAGCGCGTCGGGCGCGAGGCCGCGCGCCCCGTCCCAGTCGATCAGCGAGGCGATCCAGCGTTCGGCCTCCAGCGGGCGCAGCGGCATCGGCGCGATGGCGCCGACCGCGCAGCGCACTCCGCGCCTGGCCGGGTCGAGGACGATCGCGACGGAGGCGGTGGCGCGGCCCGGCCCGGTGCGCCCGGTGGCCTTGAGGAAGACCTGCGGGGCGTGCAGCAGCGGTACGCGGACGAAGCCGATCAGCTCGGCGGGCTCCAGCAGCTCGCGGCCGGCCAGCAGATGGGAGACCGGGATCTCGCGGCGGGCGCCGCCGGGGCCCGCGATGACGAGTTCGGCCTCCAGCGCGGCGAGCACCGGCAGCGCGTCCCCGGTGGGGGCGGCGGTCGCGATGTTGCCGCCGAGCGTGCCGGCGTTGCGGATCTGCGGGGGGCCGGCCGCGCGGGCGGCGGCGGCGAGTGCGGGGATGAGGGCCGCGAAGTCGGGCCGCCCCATGCGTGCGTGGGTCAGGCCGGCGCCCAGCAGGGCGTGTCCGTCCTGGTAGTGCCAGCCGCGCAGCTCGCTGATCCGGCCGAGCCCGACGAGACCGGAGGGGCGCAGGAGCCCCTTGTTGACGGCCGACATCAGGTCCGTGCCGCCTGCCACGGGGACGGCGGCCGGCATGGCGCCGAGTGCCGCCACCGCCTCGTCCAGCGAGGCAGGCAGCGTCACGGACTGCGTCGCCTGCGGTGCGTGCGTGGTCAACCCAGCTGCCCCTTCCCGGTGTCCCGGCGCTCCCGCCTGTTTCGCCGTACGGTACGTGCTCGAAGCCCGGACGTGGCAACTCTGGCACATCTTCGGACCGGCCCGACGCGCAGGTCCGCGAAGGGAGTATCCGTCCGAGGTCAGGGTAATGGTCCCGGTTTCACGCCAGTTCGGCGACAAGGCCCCTTAACCGGCGTTCTGCACGCCCGTACGGCTTTCGCCCTGCCGGGGACGGCCCGGGAAACACCGCCGCCACCACGGTCGCAGGGTCCGTTGTGGCGGCGGTACGGGTCGGTTCCCGGCTCACACGTTCGGGGGTGCTCCCTCGATCGGGCGTCCGAGGATGCCGGGCCGCTTCTGCCAGGGCAGCGGTCCGGACGGCGGCCGGTAGCCGACGCCGAGCGCGTCGAGCCGGGCGTAGTGGGCGTTCATGCGCCGCTCGAAGCCGGCGAAGTCCCGTTCGTCCGGGGCGGGCAGGGCGGACCAGGCGACCTCGGCGAAGGCGGCGAGGCGGGGGAAGACCTGGTAGTCGACGCGGGCCCGGTTCTGCATGACCTCGGACCAGGCGTTGGCCTGGGTGCCGAGCACGTGCCGGGCCGCCTCCTCGCCCAGGGTCGGCGGCACGGGCTCGAAGCGGTAGACGTCCTCCAGGGTGCGGACGTAGCCGATGGGCATCGGCTCGTCGGGGCCGCCGTGCTGGCGGTGGTCCAGGTAGACCTGCTGCTCGGGGCACATGACGACGTCGTGTCCGGCCTCGGCGGCGGCGATGCCGCCCGCGTAGCCGCGCCAGGAGGAGACGGCGGCGCCGGGTGCGAGGCCGCCCTCCAGGATCTCGTCCCAGCCGATGAGGCGGCGGCCGCGCTCGGTGAGCCAGGTGTCGAAGTGGCGGATGAACCAGGACTGGAGTTCGTCCTCGTCGGCCAGGCCCAGTTCCTTGATGCGGGCCTGGGCGGCGGGCGACCGCTTCCACTGGTCCTTGGGGCACTCGTCGCCGCCGACGTGGACGAAGGGCGAGACCTCGGCCGGGAAGAGTTCGAGGAGTTCCTCGAAGACGCCCTCGTAGAACCGCAGGACGTGGTCGGTGGGGGCCAGGACGTTCGGGGTGACGCCCCAGTCGTCCCACACGCCGAGCGCGGCGGTGTCCACGACGTCGGTGTTGCCCAGCTCCGGGTAGGCGCTGATGGCGGCCTGGGAGTGGCCGGGGATGTCGATCTCCGGGACGACCCGGATGTGCCGGGCGGCGGCGTAGGCGACGATCTCGCGGATGTCGTCCTGGGTGTAGTAGCCGCCGTGCGGCATGTCGTCCCACAGCTCGGACGCGCGGTGGCCGAACTTGGTGCGCGGGCGCCAGGCGCCGACCTCGGTGAGGCGGGGGTGGCGCTTGATCTCGACGCGCCAGCCCTGGTCGTCGCTGAGGTGGAAGTGGAAGACGTTCAGCTTGTGGGCGGCGAGCAGGTCGAGGTAGCGCAGGACGTCGTCCTTGGGCATGAAGTGGCGGGCCACGTCGAGCATCAGGCCGCGCCAGCCGAAGCGGGGCGCGTCCTCGATGTCGGTGGCGCCGAAGCCGTGGCTCGCCGAGCCGTCGACGGGGGCCCGGCGGAACGCCTCGGGGCCCAGCAGCTGGCGCAGGGTCTGGGCGCCCCAGAACACCCCGGCGGGGCTGCCGCCGGTGAGGACGACGCCCTCGTCGGGCCGGGTGGTGAGCCGGTAGCCCTCGGGGTCCAGGGAGTCGTCCAGGCGCAGCACGATGGCGCGCGGGGCGTCTTCGGGGCCGGGGGCGAGGGGCAGGCCGAAGGCGGCGCCCAGGGTGGCGCGCAGCCAGCGTTCGGTGGTGGCGGTGCCGGGGGCCGCCGCGATGGTGGTGGACGGATCGAGGACGAATCCACCGCGTCCCCGGTCGTCGGCGCGCAGGGGCGCCGGGATCAGTTCCATGTCCATGACGTCAGTCCTTAACCGCTCCGCCGAGTCCGGAGACCAGGCGTCGCTGTACGAGTACGAAGAAGACCAGCACGGGCACGGTCATCACCGTGGAGGCTGCCATGATCCCGCCCCAGTCGTTCTCATCGGGTTTGAAGAAGACCAGCAGCGCCATCGGAAGCGTCGACTGGGAGGTGTCGCTGATGAGGAAGGATTTCGCGAAGAGGAAGTCGTTCCAGGTGGAGATGAACGAGAAGACGCTGGTCGCCACGAGGCCGGGGAGGACCAGCGGGAAGAGGATCTGCCACAGGAAGCGGGTGCGGCTCGCCCCGTCGATGCAGGCGGCCTCCTCAAGGGACTCCGGCACGGCCCGGACGAAGCCGCGCAGCATCCAGATGGCGAACGGCAGTGAGAACGCCAGGTGCGGCAGGATCAGCGAGCCGAGGGTGTTGAGCTGACCGAAGTCGCGCATCAGGAAGAACAGCGGGATCGTCAGCGCCTCGACCGGCACCATCTGGGCGATCAGGAACATGATCAGCAGCGTGGTGCGGAAGCGGAACCGGAACCGGGTGACCGCCGTGGCCGCCAGGAACGCGACGAGCGCGGAGAGGACGACGACGGTGCCGGCGACGATCAGGCTGTTGAGGAAGTAGCGGCCGAAGTCCTGCTGCTGGAAGACCCGCCGGAAGGAGTCCAGGGAGGGCGCCAGGGTCCAGGGCCTGGGGTGCGCGGACTGCACCTCGCCCGCCGGTTTGAAGGCGGAGAGCACCATCCAGTACAGCGGGAAGGCGACGGCGGCGGCGATGAGCAGGGCGGCGGCCTCGGCGGCGAGCCGGCCGGGCCGGCGGACGCGGAGGCCGGGTGGACGGTTCACAGTTCCTCCCCCTGGCGGCGCACGAGGCGCAGGTAGACGAGGGTGACGGCGAGCAGGATGAGCAGCATCACGACGCCGATCGCCGAGCCGAGGCTGTACTGGGAGGACGCGAACGCCTTCTGGTAGGCGTACACGTTGAGCACCAGGTTCTGTCCGGCGATGCCGCCGCCGTTGGTCATGACGTAGATCTGCGTGAACACCTTGAAGTCCCAGATGACGGACTGGATGGTGACGACGGTGAGGATCGGCCGCAGCATCGGGGCCGTGACGGAGCGCCAGACGCGCCACTGGGAGGCGCCGTCCAGGGCGGCGGCCTCCAGCACCTCGGCGGGGATGGCGCGGATGCCCGCGTACACGGTGACCATCACGAACGGGAACGAGCACCACAGGACTTCGAGGAGCACCAGGGCGAAGGCGCTGTAACGGCCGTACGTCCAGGAGTGGTCGCCGAGCCCGAGCAGCCGGTTGACGGGGCCGAAGTCGGCGTCGAAGAGGAAGACCCAGACGGTGGAGCCGGTGATGGCGGGCGTGGCCCAGGCGCCGAGGGCGGCCAGCATGAGGGCGAGCCGGGGCACGGCCCGTATCCGGGTCAGCAGGACGGCCAGGGCGCAGCCGGTGACCAGGGTGGCCAGGACGCAGACGGCGGCGAAGACCACGGTGGCGAGGAGGACCTGCCAGAACTGGCTGTCGGCGAAGAGGGTGCGGTAGTTGCCGAGCCCCTGGAAGGTGGCCGGTTCGCCGCCGCTGACCTGGGCCTGGGTGTACTCCAGGAAGGAGATCAGGCCGAGTTGGTAGATCGGGTAGACCAGCAGCCCGCCGAGCAGGACGAGCGCGGGCAGCAGGTAGAGCCAGGGGGTCCAGCCGGGCCGACGCGCCGGGGAGGCGGAGCGGGCGCGCGGGCCGCGTGCGCGGCGGCCCGGCGCGGGTGTGGGGGGCGCTTTGTACGCCGTGCTGTTCGCGGTCATGGTCAGCCCGCGTCGGCGAACGCGGCGTCCATCTTCTTCGCGGCGTCGTCGGCCGCCTGCGCCACGTCCTTACGGCCGCTGACGATCTCCTGGAACATGGTGGGCAGGACCAGCGAGGAGTCGATCTGTCCCCAGGCCGGGGAGGCGGGGACGAACTTGGCGCCGGCGCCGAGCGTGCGGACGAAGGGCTCGACGAACGGCTCGCGCTCGGCGGCCGCTTCGCGTACGTCGGTGTAGGTGGGCAGGAAGCCCATCGCGTCGAACATCCGGGCCTGGGAGGCCTTGCCGGTCAGCCGCTTCATCAGGTCGACGGCCAGGGTGCGGTGCTTGCTGCTCCTGAGCACACCGATGTTGTTGCCGCCCGCGAAGGCGGGGGCGACGGACCCTTCGGTGACGCCGGGCAGCGGGACGACGGCGTACTTGCCCTTGACGCTGCCGGCCTCGACGGCGCTGTGGCTGAAGTCGCCGCCGATGGCCATGGCGGCCTTGCCGGAGGCGAAGGCGGTGACGGTGGCGTTGCCGCCCATGGCGGCGCACTTGGCGGGCGGGCAGTTGGTGTCGCCGAACAGCGAGGTGTACGCCTCGATGCCCTTGCGGGCCTCGGGGCTGTTGATGGCGGCCTTGTACGAGGAGCCGTCCTGCTCGGCGAGTTCGCCGCCGTGGGCCCAGATGAACGGCATCGCGCCGTAGGTGTAGGCGCCGCCGACGGCGAGGCCGTAGAGGTCCGGCTTCTTCCGGTGGATCTTCCGGGCGGTGGAGACGAGTTCGGCCTGGGACTTGGGCGGTTCGATGCCCAGGTCCGCGAAGACGTCGGTGCGGTAGTAGAGCGCGCGGACGCCGACGAACAGCGGGGCCCCGTAGACCTTTCCGCCGACCGTGACGGACTGCTTGGCGGCCGGGTCGGTGTCCTTGGCGTCGGCCCAGGCGCCGAACTCGGTGGTGATGTCGGCGAGTCCGCCGTCCTTGACGTAGCCGGCGGTGTCGGTGTTGCCGTACTCGATGAGGTCGGGGGCGCTCGCGGGGTCGTTGAACGCGGCCTTGACGCGCTCGGCGCGGGTCTCGACCGGGATGTACTCGATCTCGACCTTCGCGTCGCCGTGGGCCTTCTCGAAGGCGGCGACGGCGGTGTCGACGACCTTCTCCTTGGGCTTGTTGCCGACCTCCTGGAACAGCCAGACCCGCAGGGTGCCGGTCTTCTCGTCCCCCTTGGCGCCGTTGTCGGAGGTCTGCGGCGCGCAGGCGGTGGCCGTGAGGCCGGCCAGGACGAGCGCCGCGGCCGGAGCGGCGATTCGGGCAGAAAGCTTCATCCGGGAACCCCTACCGGTAGGCGTTGCAACATGCGCAACGCACGTTTCGTTCTGCACAACAGGCAGGAGATTAGGTGGGGACCAGGACGGCGACAAGTGGTCTGCACCACTTGTGACCCGGCGGAGCATCCCGTGCAACGCGTATCCGCCCCGTCACGCGAAAGACCCCCGGAGCACGCGTGCGCGTGCTCCGGGGGTCTCCCCGCGAGCCGTCAGATGTGGGCCGTACCGGCCGCCGCTACTTCTTGTCCTTGCCGCCCTTGCCCTTGTCGCCGCCGGCGCCCATGGACTCGTAGATCTCCTTGCACATCGGGCAGACCGGGTACTTCTTGGGGTCGCGCCCCGGTACCCAGACCTTGCCGCACAGTGCCACCACGGGAGTGCCCTCCAGGGCGCTCGCCATGATCTTGTCCTTCTGGACGTAATGGGCGTAGCGCTCGTGGTCGCCGTCGCCGTTCGACACCTGCGGCGTCGGCTCCACGAGGGTTCCGGTACCTGCCCCGCGCTCGGGCTCAAGAGTGCTCATAACCGCCAAGCGTACTGAAAGATCGGGACATCAGTTCAGCGAAGGGTCGTCCGGATACGTGGCGATCATGGCCAGTTCGCTGCGCTGCCGGCGCAGGACCGCACGCCACAGCCCCTCCGGGCGCGGCGAGGACACGTCCCCGGGCTCCGACTCCACCACGTACCACGCGCCCTCGGCCAGCTCCCGCTCCAGCTGTCCGGGGCCCCAGCCCGCGTACCCCGCGAAGATCCGCAGCGAGCCCACGGCGGCCGCCAGCAGCTCCGGCGGCGCCTCCAGGTCCACCAGGCCGATCGCCCCGTACACCCGGCGCCATCCCAGGGGCCCGTCGCCGCCCGGGATCACGGCGACCCCGAGGGCGGAGTCCAGCGAGACGGGCCCGCCCTGGAAGACGACCTCGGGCTCGCCGGTGAGCCCGGCCCAGCCGGCCAGGATGTCCACGACGCCCACCGGCGTCGGGCGGTTGAGGACCACGCCCAGGGAGCCCTCCTCGTCGTGGTCGAGGAGGAGCACGACCGCGCGGTCGAAGTTCGGGTCAGCCAGGGCGGGCGCGGCCACGAGCAGCCGCCCTGTGAGCGAGGACACCTCGGTCATGGCAGAAATGATCCCGCATCTTCGGCCGCCGTGTGGGCCAAGTGACCCGGCCGTCGCGCTCGGTGCCCGAGCGCAGCTCAGGGCGCACGGGTGCACGAGGAGCGCATGACGGGATCACACATCCGGACGGTGACCCTCCGCAAGCCCCGTTCAGCGGAGCGTACCGGGGGCGGATTGATGGCGATCGCGCACTGTCCGCACCCTTACGGAAGGGGGGTGCGGGGCCATTACCCTTTCGTTTGGCCCCCTGCCCGACCACTCCGGAACGCGAGATTCATGACCGGCACAGACGATGTCCTGCTTGTCCACGGCGGAACCCCGCTGGAGGGCGAGATCCGCGTCCGAGGCGCCAAGAACCTGGTGCCCAAGGCGATGGTCGCCGCACTGCTGGGCAGCGGACCCAGCAGGCTGCGCAACGTGCCCGACATCCGCGACGTGCGGGTGGTGCGCGGGCTGCTCCAGCTGCACGGGGTGACGGTCCGTCCCGGCGACGAGCCGGGCGAGCTGGTCCTCGACCCCACGCACGTGGAGAGCGCCAACGTCGCCGACATCGACGCCCACGCCGGTTCGTCGCGCATCCCGATCCTGTTCTGCGGCCCGCTGCTGCACCGCCTCGGCCACGCGTTCATCCCGGGCCTCGGCGGCTGCGACATCGGCGGCCGGCCGATCGACTTCCACTTCGACGTGCTGCGCCGGTTCGGCGCGACGATCGAGAAGCGGGCGGACGGCCAGTACCTGGAGGCCCCGCAGCGGCTGCGCGGCACCAAGATCCGGCTGCCGTACCCCTCGGTGGGCTCCACCGAGCAGGTGCTGCTGACGGCGGTGCTCGCCGAGGGCGTCACGGAGCTGTCCAACGCGGCCGTGGAGCCGGAGATCGAGGACCTGATCTGCGTCCTGCAGAAAATGGGCGCCATCATCTCGATGGACACCGACCGCACCATCCGGATCACCGGTGTGGACCGCCTCGACGGCTACACGCACCGGGCCCTGCCGGACCGTCTGGAGGCCGCCTCCTGGGCGTCCGCCGCGCTGGCCACCGAGGGCAACATCTATGTCCGGGGCGCCCAGCAGCGCTCGATGATGACGTTCCTGAACACCTTCCGCAAGGTCGGCGGCGCCTTCGAGATCGACGACGAGGGCATCCGCTTCTGGCACCCGGGCGGCGCGCTGAACGCCATCGCGCTGGAGACCGACGTGCACCCCGGCTTCCAGACGGACTGGCAGCAGCCGCTGGTGGTCGCGCTGACGCAGGCCGCGGGCCTCTCCATCGTCCACGAGACGGTGTACGAGTCGCGGCTCGGCTTCACCTCCGCGCTGAACCAGATGGGCGCGCACATCCAGCTGTACCGGGAGTGCCTGGGCGGCTCGGACTGCCGCTTCGGCCAGCGCAACTTCCTGCACTCCGCGGTCGTGTCGGGCCCCACGAAGCTCCAGGGCGCGGATCTGGTCATCCCGGACCTGCGCGGCGGGTTCTCGTACCTGATCGCCGCCCTCGCGGCCCAGGGCACCTCGCGGGTGCACGGCATCGACCTGATCAACCGGGGCTACGAGAACTTCATGGACAAGCTGGAGAAGCTGGGCGCCAAGGTGGAGCTGCCGGGCGGCTCCCTGGTCTGAGCCGGGGCCGCCGGAGCCTCGGGGGCTCGGGCGGCGCCGGACGTGCCGGAGGGCGGCCACCCCGGTCGGGGTGGCCGCCCTCCGTCGTGCCCAGGGGTCCTACTTGCCCTTGGCGGCTTCCTTGAGCTTGGAGCCCGCGGAGACCTTCACGCTGTAGCCGGCCGGGATGTTGATCGGGTCGCCGGTCTGCGGGTTACGAGCGGTGCGAGCGGCACGGTGGGTGCGCTCGAAGGTCAGGAAACCGGGGATGGTGACCTTCTCGTCGCCCTTGGCGACGATCTCACCGACGGTCTCGGCGAGAGCGGCCAGCACGGCGTCGGCGTCCTTGCGGGTCACCTCGGCACGGTCGGCCAGGGCGGCCACCAGCTCACTGCGGTTCATGTTGTTACTCCCGTGTTCTTCTTGCCTGTGAGGCGGAGATCGAAGCCGATGCTGCCAGGACCCTCGGACAGTCCCCGTACTCGGGTCCGCCCTTGAGAGGGTCCGGGTAGACCTCGCGCCCTGTGGGGTCTCCCCTGGACGTAGTCCTCGGGAAAGCATCCTGCCCCCACCTGCGGCGGTAAAGCCAATCCGGCACCCTCCGGGAGTCGCGCGAAAGGCACCACTGCCTCGTCGTGGTGACGTCCCGTCGACTCCCCCGGAGCGATCCGCAGCGTTGCGGGGCTCCGCGGGGCGCGTCGCCCGCCCACCCTAAAGGGGCGTTTGGGGCGCCGCGACCCGCGACGCGCCGTAGGTCAGACGGACGTGGGCGCCGTCACAGCCGCCCCCGCGGCCCGCGCGGCGTCCCGGACGGCTCCCGCTACCGCACCGGCGACCTTGTCGTTGAAGACCGACGGAATGATGTAGTTCGCGTTCAGCTCGTCCGCGGCGACCACATCGGCCAGGGCCCGGGCGGCGGCGAGCATCATCTCCGTGTTGACGGTCCGGGACTGGGCGTCGAGCAGGCCGCGGAAGACGCCGGGGAAGACCAGCACGTTGTTGATCTGGTTCGGGAAGTCCGAGCGGCCGGTGGCGACGACCGCGGCGGTGCGGCGGGCGATGGCCGGGTCCACCTCGGGGTCCGGATTCGCGAGCGCGAACACGATCGCGCCTTCCGCCATGGCCGCCACGTCGTCCCCGTCCAGGACGTTGGGAGCGGAGACGCCGATGAAGACGTCGGCGCCCACCACGGCCTGCTTGAGGGTGCCGGTGACGTTCTCCGGGTTGGTGTTTTCGGCGATCCAGCACAGCGGCGAGTCCGGGTCGGCCGAGCGCAGGTCCTCGCGGCCGGAGTGCACGACGCCGTGGATGTCGGCGACCACGGCGTGCTTGACGCCGGCGGCGATGAGGAGCTTCAGGATGGCCGTACCGGCGGCGCCGGCCCCGGACATGACGACCCGTACGTCCCCGATCGACTTGCCCACCACGCGCAGCGCGTTGGTCAGCGAGGCCAGCACGACGATGGCCGTGCCGTGCTGGTCGTCGTGGAAGACGGGGATGTCCAGGGCCTCGCGCAGCCGGGCCTCGATCTCGAAGCAGCGCGGCGCGGAGATGTCCTCCAGGTTGATCCCCGCGAAGCCGGGCGCGATGGCCTTGACGATCTCCACGATGGCGTCGGTGTCCTGGGTGTCCAGGCAGATCGGCCAGGCGTCAATGCCGGCGAAGCGCTTGAAGAGGGCCGCCTTGCCCTCCATGACCGGCAGCGCGGCCTTCGGGCCGATGTTGCCGAGGCCCAGCACCGCGGAGCCGTCCGTCACGACTGCGACGGAGTTGCGCTTGATGGTCAGGCGGCGGGCGTCCTCGGGGTTCTCGGCGATCGCCATGCACACGCGGGCCACCCCGGGCGTGTAGATCATCGAGAGGTCGTCGCGGTTGCGGATGGGGTGCTTGGACGCCATCTCGATCTTGCCGCCGAGGTGCATCAGGAACGTACGGTCGGAGACCTTGCCGAGCACGACGCCCTCGATGGAGCGCAGCCCCTTGACGATCTCGTCGGCGTGGGCGGTGGAGGAGGCGGCGATCGTGACGTCGATCCGCAGCTTCTCGTGGCCGGAGGCGGTCACGTCGAGGCCGGTGACCGAACCGCCGGAGGACTCCACGGCCGTGGTGAGCTGGGAGACCGCTGTGCCGCTCGCGGGCACCTCCAGCCTGACCGTCATCGAGTACGAGACGCTGGGCGCCGTTGCCATGGCCGAGTCCTTCGCTTTCCTTAGCTTCATTGCTATGCGGCCCGTCACCTCTCGGATCGGACACGCCTTCCGATATTCGCACCTACCGACGAGTATTCGTTAATGACTGTCGCAGCGCGGAAAGTTTTTTCCACCATACGAGAGAGGGGCCCGGGTGCGGAACCCCCGGAACGGCCAGAGGCCCGCGCCACCGGAAGGTGACGCGGGCCTCTGCTTCAGTTGACGACACCGACCCGCCATGCTCGCCTCGCGGCAAGTGGTCGCTCGAAGCGACTAAGGTTGGGCCCGGGGGCTTGGATCGGGCCGGTGCCGATATCCAGGCTAACAAACCACCCGGAAAAGCGGCGCCCGGAACGCGGACCGGCTCCGCGGCCTCTCCGCCCGAGCCCCGCGCCTCAGTCCCTGAGCAGGTCCGGCACCCCGTCCGCGTCCGGCAGGTCCCGCTCCTGCGAGACCACCGTGAGCTGCTGCGTCGCCCGGGTCAGCGCCACGTACAGCACCCGCAGCCCGGCCGGCGACTCGTCCGCGATCTCGGCCGGCGAGACCACCACCGTCGCGTCGTACTCCAGCCCCTTCGCCTCCAGGCTGCCCAGCGCCACCACCCGCTCGCCCAGCTCCGCCAGCCACTCCCGGGCCTGGGCGCGCCGGTTCATCGCCACGACCACGCCGACGGTGCCGTCCACCTCGCCGAGCAGCCGCCGCGCCTCCTCGCGCACCGCCGCGCCCAGGTCGCCGTCCCGGACGGTCTCGAAGCGCGGGACCAGGCCCGTCGAGCGGACCGCCGCCGGAGCCTCCATGCCGGGCATCGCCAGCGCCAGCACCTTCGCGGCCAGCTCCGCGATCTCGGCCGGGTTGCGGTAGTTGACGGTCAGCGTGAAGGTACGGCGCGGGCGGCTGCCCAGCGCCTCGTCCCGGGCGGCCGCCGCCTCGTCCGGGTCGGACCAGGAGGACTGCGCCGGGTCGCCGACGACCGTCCAGGTGGCGTGCCGACCGCGGCGGCCGACCATCCGCCACTGCATGGGCGTGAGGTCCTGCGCCTCGTCCACGATGACGTGGGCGTACTCGGTGCGCTCGGCGGCCAGCCGCTCGGCCCGCTCCCACTGGGTCTCCTCGCGCCGGGGCATCAGCTCCTCCAGCCCGGTGAGCTGGTCCAGCGGGTCCACCTCGCGCTTGCGCTTGGGGCGGCTCGGGGTGCCCAGCAGCGTGTGCAGCTCGTCGAGGAGTGCCACGTCGTGCACGGACAGCGGTCCCCGGCCGGCCTCGTCGAGCCGCTTGAGGGAGCGCGCCAGCCGGCGCACCTCGCCCTGGTTCAGCGTGCGCCGCGCCCACCGGGCCAGCCGCTTCTCGTCGGCCATCGCGGCGAGCACCCCGCGCGGGGTCAGCTCGGGCCACCAGGCGTCCAGGAACTCGATGAACGGGGTCTCCGTGGAGACGTCCTCGTCGAACGACGAGCGCAGCTCCGCCACCAGCTCCGGATCGGTGTAGCGGCCCCGGCCCGACGAGCGGTTCCACAGCGCGTCCAGCAGCAGCCTGCGGGCGCGCGGGCGCAGCAGGTTGACCGGGGCGGTGCCGCTGAGGACGTTGTTGCGGATGCGCCGCAGCTCCTCCTCCTGGAGCTCGATCCGGCCGCCGAAGGCCACCACCCGCAGCCGGGTGGGCGTACCGGCCGGGCGCGGGGCCTGCGCGGCCTCGCCGAACTCCAGCTGTCCCCCGGCGGACGCGGCCGGCGCGGGCTGCTCCAGGGCGCCCCGGGCCGCCTTGCGGAGGACCGGGAGCATCCGCGAGGAGCCCTTGATCCGGGCGACGGCGGGTTCGTCGTACACGGTGGCGCCCTCGGGGCCCGCCGCGTCGTCGGAGAGCGAGCCGACCGCGCGGATGGCGACCTGGCCCTCCTCGCCGAGCGAGGGCAGCACGCCCTCGGTGTACGCCACGAGCAGCGGCGTCGGCGAGACGACGAGGATGCCGCCCGCGTAGCGCCTCCGGTCCTGGTAGAGGAGGTACGCGGCCCGGTGCAGGGCGACCGCGGTCTTGCCGGTGCCGGGGCCGCCGGAGACCTCGGTGACGGAGGCGGCGGGTGCCCGGATGACCAGGTCCTGCTCGGCCTGGATGGAGGAGACGATGTCGCGCATGGTGTGGCTGCGGGCCTGTCCGAGCGCGGCCATCAGGGCGCCGTCGCCGACGACCGGCAGCTTCTCGCCGTCCAGGTACGAGGTCAGCTCGGGGCGCATCAGGTCGTCCTCGACGCCGAGGACCCGGCGGCCCTTGGAGCGGATGACGCGGCGGCGGACCACCCGGCCCGGCTCCTTGGGCGTCGAGCGGTAGAACGGGGCGGCGGCCGGGGCCCGCCAGTCGATGACGAGCGGGGCGTAGTCGGCGTCGAGGACTCCGATGCGGCCGATGTGCAGCGTCTCGGCGATGTCGGCGCCGCCGTCCTCGCGCACGGCGTCGTCGGCGGGCTCGACGGAGGTGTAGGCCCCGTCCGGGCCGCGTTCGCCGTCCTTGCCGAGCAGCAGGTCGATTCTCCCGAAGAGGAAGTCCTCGAACTCGCTGTTCAGCCGGTTGAGGTGGATACCGGCGCGGAAGACCTGGGCGTCGCGCTCGGCGAGCGCCCCCGGCGTTCCGACCTGGCCGCGTTTCGCGGCGTCCTCCATGAGGAATTCCGCCTCGTGGATCTTCTCCTCGAGACGGTCGTACACCCGGTCGAGATGTTCCTGCTCGACACCGATTTCCCGGTCCCGCAACGAATCGACAGCGGCATCCTGCGCGGCCACCGAGGCCCCCTTCTGACGTGCACTGGGCAGCCGTCAACCCTATGCGACGGGGGACCGGGGCGCACCTGCCCCCCGCCCGCTTCGGCGCGTGCGGCGGTATCGATTGCGTGACGGCGGCGCGCGGACCGGCTCCGGACCCGGCCCCTTCGTACGATGAGCGGATGAACGCCCATGCGTGCGACGTTCCTCCGCCGGCCGGTTCCCTGGTGCTGCGCCCCTGGGAGCCGGCGGATGCGGACGCCCTGCTCGACGCCTACCGCGACCCCGCCGTCCAGGCCGGTTCGCGCGCGCCGGTGGCGGACGAGGAGGCGGCCGGAATCTGGCTGCGGGCCCAGGAGGAGGGCCGGGCGGCCGGGCTGCGGCACAGCTTCGCGGTACTGGACCGGACGCTCGGGGACGCCCCCGTCGGCAACGTGGCCCTCTTCTTCCCGGAGCCCGGCGCGCCGGTGGGCGAGGTGGGCTACTGGACCGTGGCGGCCGCGCGAGGCCGGGGCATCGCACCGCGCGCCCTGGAGGTGCTGACCGGCTGGGCGTTCGGGACCTTCGCCGGGACCGGCCTCGTCCGCCTGGAGCTGCTGCACCGGGAGGACAACGCCGCCTCCTGCCGGGTCGCCGAGAAGGCCGGGTACGCCCTGACCGAGGTGCTGCCCCCGTCCGCGCTGTGGCCCCGCGCGGGCCACCGCCACACACGCACCGCCCCCCGTGGCTAGCCGCTGGACGCTCGCGTAGGCGGACGCGCGTCCGGACGATGGAGCGGCGCCGGCCGCGCCGGTTCACTGGAGCCATGACCACCTACCGGGCCGACCGGCCGACTCCCGTCTCCCACCGCATCGTCCTCGGCGCCGCCGCCGTCACCACGGGCCTGATGGCCGGCACCTTCTTCGTGTTCTCCTGCGCGGTGATGCCGGCGCTCGGGCGCAGCGACGACCGGACGTTCATCGAGGTGATGCGGAACATCAACGACGTCATCGAGAACCCGGTCTTCTTCGCCGGGTTCTTCGGCGCCCTGGTCCTGACCGCCGTCGCCCTCTGGCAGCACCGCCGCTCGCCGGGCGCGCGCGCTCTGCTCGTGGCCGCGCTGGTGGTGTACGCCGCCGCGTTCCTGCTCACCTCGGGGGTCAACGTGCCCCTGAACACCGCGCTCGCCGACGCCGGTGACCCGGCGCACC
Organism: Streptomyces sp. OfavH-34-F; assembly: GCF_022347745.1. Lineage (GTDB taxonomy): Bacteria > Actinomycetota > Actinomycetes > Streptomycetales > Streptomycetaceae > Streptomyces. The sequence continues at coordinate 13,873 of NZ_JAKRGC010000052.1, read as the reverse complement.
TGGCCGACCCGGCGGCGGTACGGGACCGGTTCGAGGACGCCTGGAACGTGTGGAACACGGTGCGCGCGGTCCTGTGCACCGCCGCGCTCGCGCTCCTGCTGGGCGTCCCGTACGCCGGTGCGCGCCGGTGTACGGAGACCGGCGGCGCGCGTCCGGCCGGTCAGGAGGCGGTGCCGCCGGTGGTCCCGGGCTCCGGTTCGGGGTCGAGGGCCAGCCGGTAGCCGCGCTTGACGACGGTCTGGATGAGCCGGGGCGCCCCGAGCGCGGTGCGGAGGCGGGCCATGGCCGTCTCGACCGCGTGCTCGTCCGTGCCGCTGCCGGGCAGGGCGCGCAGCAGGTCGGCGCGGGAGACCACCCAGCCGGGCCGCCGGGCCAGCGCGTGCAGCAGGGCCATCCCGGCGGGCGGGACCGCGCGCAGTTCGTCGTCGACCAGGACGGCGTGGCCCCGGATCTCGACGCGGTGGCCGGACACGGACAGCGTCCGGGCGCGGGCGGGCAGTTCGCGGCAGATGAGCTGGACGAGCGGGCCCAGCCGGAAGCGCTCCGGCTGCACGGTGTCGATGCCCCGGGCCCGCAGCGGCACGGCGGTGACCGGTCCGACGCAGGCGGGCACGACGTCGCCGCGCAGCGCCGCGACGACCTCTTCGAGCATCCCGCGCTCCCGGGCGCGGCCGAGCAGCGAGACCGCCGCGGGGGCGCTGGTGAAGGTGAGCGCGTCCAGGGCGCGGGCGGCGGTCAGGTCGAGGAGCCGGTCCAGGGGGGCGAGGTCCTCCGGCGGCATCCAGCGGTACACGGGCACGCCGATGACGTCGGCGCCGGCCTCGGTCAGCGACTCGACGAAGCCGGGCAGGGGCTCGCCGTGCAGCTGGAGCGCGACGCGCCGGCCGCGTACGCCCTGGGCCAGGAGCCGTTCCTGGACCTCGGCCATGGACTCGGAGGCCGGGGACCACGCCTCGGTGAGCCCGGCGGCGCGGACGGCGCCCTTCACCTTGGGCCCGCGCGCGAGGAGTTCGGCCGCGCGCAGGGTGGTCAGGAGCCGGTCGCCGATGCCCCAGCCGTCGGCCGCCTCGATCCAGCCCCGGAAGCCGATCGCGGTGGTGGCGACGACCACGTCGGGGGTCTCGGCGATCAGGCGCTCGGTGGCGGCGAGCAGTTCGCCGTCGTCGGCGAGGGGCACGATCCGCAGCGCGGGGGCGTGCACCACGGTGGCGCCCCGGCGCCGCAGCAGTGTGCCCAGCTCCTCCGCCCGGCGTGCGGCGGTGACACCGACCGTGAAGCCCGCGAGGGGCTCGTGCTGTGCGTCGTCGTGCATGTGGTCTACCCGGCTCTCGTCCCGCTGGTCCCGTTGATGCGGAGAACCGAGCCTGCCAACGCCACGTGACAGGCCCGGTTCAGCCGTATTTCCCGCTCGTTACGTCGCGGGGCGGCGCGTGCGCGCTCACACCTCGGCGTAGCCGAGCTGCGGCTTCGCCGGGACGGGCGCGGCACGACGAAGGTATACCGCCCAGGTGAGGGCGGAGCACACGGCGTAGAAGCCGAGGAAGGACCAGAAGGCGGCCGTGCCCGTGCCCGAGGTTGCGAAGGACTGCCGGAACGCCAGGTTGACGCCGAGTCCGCCGAGCGCCCCGATCGCGCCGATCAGCCCCATGGCCGCGCCGGACAGCCGGCGTGCCCGGGCCGCGGCCTCCTCGCCGCGCAGCCCGTCGGCGAGGGCCCGCGCCTGGAAGATGCCCGGGATCATCTTGTACGTCGAGCCGTTGCCGAGCCCGGAGAGGGCGAACAGGGCGGTGAAGCCGATCAGGAAGACGGGGAGCGAGGCGATCCGGGAGGCGTACACGACGACTCCGGTCGCGGCGGCCATGGCGCCGAAGGTGGCCAGGGTGATGCGGGCGCCGCCGAACCGGTCGGCCAGCCGGCCGCCGACGGGCCGGATCAGGGAGCCGAGCAGCGGGCCGATGAAGGTGAGCGAGGCGGCCTGGAGCGGGGTGCGGCCGAACTGGGTCTGGAGGACGAGCCCGAAGGCGAAGCTGTAGCCGATGAACGAGCCGAAGGTACCGGTGTAGAGGACGGCCATGATCCAGGTGTGCGGGTCGCGCGCGGCCTCCTTGGCGGCGCCGGTGTCGTTGCGTACGGGAGCCAGGTTGTCCATGTAGCGCGCGGCGCACACGGCGGCCAGCAGGATGAGCGGGACATACGCGGCGAGCACGATCCGGGGGTGCGAGGCACCGGCCGTCCCGATGACCAGGAGTCCGGCCAGCTGCACGACGGGGACGCCCACGTTGCCGCCGCCCGCGTTGAGGCCGAGCGCCCAGCCCTTGAGGCGGAGCGGGAAGAAGGCGTTGATGTTCGTCATCGAGGAGGCGAAGTTCCCGCCGCCGACGCCGGTCAGCGCGGAGACGGCGAGGAAGGTGCCGTACGAGGTGCCGGGCTCCATCACGACGAGGGCGGCGATCGTCGGCACCAGCAGGGTGAGCGCGCTGAACACCGTCCAGTTCCGGCCACCGAACCGGGCCACGGCGAAGGTGTACGGCACCCGGACGAGGGCGCCGACGAGGGTCGCGGTGGAGATGAGGAAGAACTTCCCGGCCGGGTCGATCCCGTACTCGGGCCCCATGAACAGCACCATCACCGACCACAGGGTCCACACGGAGAAGCCGATGTGCTCCGAGAGCACGGAGAACCAGAGGTTGCGGCGGGCGGTGCGCTCCCCGGTCTCGCGCCAGAAGGTCTCGTCCTCCGGTGCCCAGTGCTCGATCCAACGGCCTGCCATGGCGCGCCTCCAGGGAGATTCGGGGGTGTTGGCCCGAACCTAAGCAGCGCACGTTTCGGTGCCGTGCCGCTCAAGGTGACCTCGAAGCAACCTCGCGCTCACCGGGCCGGGGGCGGCCCGGTGAGCGGGGCGGTCAGGAGCGGGCGCGGGCGGTGCCGTTGGGCCAGAGCCTCGGGCGCCGCCCGGCGGCCAGGTCCTCCACCCAGCCGACGGCGAGGATCGCGAGACCGATCAGCGGCCAGACGACGATCAGCGCCAGGGCGTTGTCGGCCCGCTCGATGTAGGTGCCGAGGTGGTCGCCGACCCAGGGCACGTCCCAGAGCAGGTCGATGAGGGGGAAGGTGGCCATGAGCAGCATGTTGTGCCAGAGGTAGATCGTCACCGCCCGGTTGTTGGCGAGGGTGACGAGGGTGTCCCAGCCGGCGAGCCGGGGCGGCAGCGTCCGCCAGGAGGGCGCGTACTGGAGCAGGATCATGCAGAAGCCGAGCGACCAGGTGGCCTGGGCGAGCGGGATCTCGTCGAGGTTCCAGCCCTCCTCGGTGAGGTGGTGCGCGCCCCACCACAGGGCGAAGGCCATGAGCATCGCGGCCAGGGAGACCGCGAGGTAGCGCGGTACGGTCCGCAGCAGCCCGTCGTGGTGGGCGAAGCCGAGAATCCAGCAGGACCCGAACACCGCGAAGTCGACCAGGCCCTCACCGGCCGCGCCGGGCACGGTGACCAGCCCGGTGCCGATGACGGCGGTGAGGCCGAGCGGGGCGAGCAGGGTCACCCACGGCAGCTTCCGGAACGCCTTCAGCAGCAGCGGGGAGGCCAGGACGAACCACAGGTAGGCCCGGATGTACCAGAGCGGCCCTATGGCCTGCTCGGCCCAGGAGGTCTCCAGCCAGCCGCCCTCGGAGCCGTTCTCCCAGGGGAAGGGCGGGGTGCCGACCGGGAGGAGGTAGCAGCCCAGCTTGAGGAACCACCAGACGCCCTCCTCGCGCACCGGTTTCCAGCCGAGCAGGAAGACCATGGGCACGACGACGGCGGCGAACGCCCACATCGGCGGCAGCAGCCTGCGGACGCGGGAGCGGATGACGCTCCACGCGGGCCGGGCCAGCGAGCGGGCCATCAGCGATCCGGCCAGCGCGAACATGACGCCCATGGACGGGAAGACCACGGTCAGCCAGGCCCAGCCGAAGAGGTGGAAGATCACCACGCGTACCAGGGCGACGGCGCGCAGGAGGTCGAGGTAGCGGTCCCGGCCGGACCCGGCCGGCGCGGGGGCCTGAGCGGGTTCGGCGGGGGCGGGCACGGTGGCGGCGGCGGGGCGCACCACGCGCAGCGCCATCGTCCGCTCGTCCGCGTGCGGTGTTCCGTACGACTGCTCCGCGGGTGTCATGCGACGGGCCTCCGGTCGTGGGCGGGGCCGCGCTGGGTCTGCGTCGCGCCGGGCGCCTCGACGACGACTCCGGTGCGGCGCAGTTTCTGCCAGCGGAGCCGGCCGCCGGTGAGGGCGGTGATCCAGGACTGGAGCAGGACGACGTACATGAGCTGCCGGTACAGGACCTGCTGGAGCGGCAGCGCGAGCAGATGGGTCATGCGTTCCCGGTCGAGCCGGAAGGCGTACGCGGCGCACACGGCCTGGACCGCGAGGACGCCGAGCCAGGCGACGACGGTCTTCTCGGTGGGCCCGAAGACGATCCCGTACAGCAGGAAGACGTCGATGAGCGGGGCGAGCAGCGGGGCGACGACCATGAACAGCGAGACGAGCGGCAGCCCGACGCGCCCGAACCGGCCCGAGGGCCCGCGTTCGACGACCGCGCGACGGTGCTTCCAGATGGCCTGCATCGTGCCGTACGACCAGCGGTAGCGCTGGGACCACAGCTGCTGCACGGTCTCCGGCGCCTCGGTCCAGGCACGCGCGTTCTCCGCGTAGACGACGCGCCAGCCGTCCCGGTGCAGGGCCATGGTGACGTCGGTGTCCTCGGCGAGCGTGTCCTCGCTGATGCCGCCGACCCGCTCCAGCGCCTCGCGCCGGAACGCCCCGACCGCGCCGGGGATGGTGGGCATGCAGCGCAGCACGTCGTACATGCGGCGGTCGAGGTTGAAGCCCATCACGTACTCGATGTGCTGCCAGGCGCCGATGAGCGAGTCGCGGTTGCCGACCTTGGCGTTCCCGGCGACGGCCCCGACGCGGGGGTCGCCGAAGGGCTGGACCAGCTCGCGGACGGTGGACGGCTCGAAGACCGTGTCGCCGTCCATCATCACGATGATGTCGTTGCGGGCGTGCGCGATGCCGTTGTTCAGGGCGGCGGGCTTGCCGGCGTTGCGCTGGCGCACGACCCGGACGTTGGGCAGCCGCATCCGCTGGACGATGTCCGCGGTGCTGTCCGTGGAGCCGTCGTCGATCACGATGACTTCGACCGGATAGTCACTTGCCAGCAGCGAGCGCACCGTGTTCGCGATGCACTTCTTCTCGTTGTACGCGGGCACCAGGACGGTGACCGTACGGGTGACGGGCTCGCCCCAGCGGAAGCCGCGTCGGCGGACCCGGCGGGCGTGCGCGAAGGACAGCACCAGCATCAGCCCGAAGCGGGCGAAGACGAGTACCCCGATGACGGCGAGGCCGGCGACCATCACGTCGGTGAGGTGCTCGGAGACACCGACGGCGTAGACGAACGCCTTGCCCTTCCACAGGTCGAAGCCGGTGACCTCGGTGTGCGCGCTGGGGGCGCCGAGCGCGTCGGTGAGGTTGGCGAACTCGTAGCCCTGCTTCTGCATCTGCGGCAGGAACTTCCCGAGCGCGGTGACGGTCTGCGACCGGTCGCCCCCGGAGTCGTGCATCAGGATGATGGCGCCCTTGCCGTGCTTGGGCGTGGCCCGCTCGATGATCGCGTCGACGCCGGGCCGCTTCCAGTCCTCGCTGTCGGTGTTGTTGACGACGGTGAGGTAGCCGCGGCTGCCTATGTACTGGGTGACCGGCCAGGACGCGTTGTCCATGGCGTCGGCGAACGAGGAGTACGGCGGCCGGAACAGCGAGGTGCGGATGCCGGCCGCGCCGGCCAGGACCAGCTGGTTCTGGGACAGCTCCCAGTCGATCCGGCCGGTGGACTGGTACGACAGGTCGGGGTGGTTGAAGGTGTGCAGCCCGACCTCGTGCCCCTCCTCGACCATGCGCTCGACCAGGCCCGGATAGCGCGAGGCCATGGTGCCGGTGACGAAGAAGACGCCGTGCGCGTCGTACTTCTTCAGCTCGTCCAGCACCTTGGGCGTCCACACCGGGTCCGGGCCGTCGTCGAAGGTCAGCACGATCCGGTGGTCCGGGATGCGCAGGCTCTTCGCGGGCTCGGTGGTGCTGCGGGCGTCGATGACCGGCCCGCCCTCCAGGACCTGCTCGGGCACCCGGTCGGTCGCGACCGGCGGGCGGACGCGGTGATCGGCCAGGATTTCGCTGTGCACATAGCCACGCAGCATCAGCATGGCGAGCAGGGCAACGAGGAACAGCAGCGGCAGCATGTAGCGCATGGGAAGTCTGCGCCGGCGGGTCTGCTTCTTCCTGTGGGTGTTGCGCCTGCCCCGGGGGGCAGGGGTGGTCATCTAGTCGGCGCCTTCTTGTCCTTGCGCGTGGGCCGTGGGGTCACCGGCGGCCGGTCCGGGGTCCGGGGCCGTCGGGGCGCCGCCGTCACCGGTGGGGGTCGTCGACTCCTGCTGCTGCTCCTGCCCGGAGAGCGGGAGGAACGGGGCGCTGGAGTTGCCGCCGAGCACGGCCACGACGAGGGTCACCGCGTAGCAGACGCAGACCGCGGCCAGGAGCCAGCCGAAACGTCTCAGCGTCTTGCCGCGGCGGCCGCTCTCGTCCACGAAGACGGGGCCGTCGGAGGCATCCGGAGCCGTTGGTTCCGGCAACAGCTCGGAGAGCTGCCGCCCGATTCCGTCCAGCTGGATGGTGACTTCGTTCGGCTCGTGTGTGTGCCCCGCACGGGCACCTTCACGCCAAGTTTCCACTGTTGTACGCACTTCCCCCACTCAGGAACGGGTGCGCGCAACTGACCGGTCGTACGTGCGCCGGACGGGCCCCCACCAGTCCGCGCGCCCCCTACCACAGTGCACCCGGTCCATGAATGTAGCGCACGCCGGGAGGCTTCGAACCCGCCGGGAGCCGTTGTTCATGATGAGAGATACATCTGTTTTCGAACCGTGCTGCGGGCGCTGCCTCGTACGGGTGAGCGCTCGGAGCGCACCGTAGGCGCACGCCCCCGCGCGCGCTCCCCCCGCTCCCTCCGGCGGCCCGCGTCCCCGCCCGCGTCCGGGCACGGAAACACGAGAACCCCGCTGCCGGTGGCAGCGGGGTCCTCGTTCACATGGGAATTGTGGAGATGGCGGGAATCGAACCCGCGTCCAACGGTGCGGAACCAGGGCTTCTCCGAGTGCAGTCCGCTGCGCTTTTCTCGGCCCCGGAGGTCACACGGACAAGCCTCCGACAGGCCCAGTCACTGTTTGATTTCCTTCCACGCCCCGTGACCGGGCGTGAAAGTTTAGATCCCTAAATGATGCCAGGACCCGGGTCGGGATCACCCCCGGACTGACACTCCGCAGAGTCTTCGCTAGCTGCTAATTAGGCAGCGAGGGCGAAGGCGGAGGAATCGCGCTTGGAATTGGCGATTATTGGTTGCGACATATGGTTTACGAGATCATTGCCGCTTCCTCGACTCGCTTCCCCTGCTTCGACATCCGCTGTCGAAACCGATCATCCCCATGTTGATTTTTCAAGGTGGTGCTCACACCCTCCGTGGGGTGCGGTGCCCATCGTACGTGACCAACGCACGACGATGCCAGCGTATTCCGGGCGGGCCGGCCGCCCGCCCCGGTCAGGCGCTCCGCTGGCGGCGGCGGGCCGCCGCGATCGCGCGGTTCGTCTCCCTGGTGTCCTGCTTCTCGCGCAGCGTCTGCCGCTTGTCGTACTCCTTCTTGCCCTTGGCGAGCGCGATCTCGGCCTTGACCCTGCCGTTCACGAAGTACAGCGAGAGCGGCACGATCGTGTGACCGGTCTCCTGGGACTTCGACTCCAGCTTGTCGATCTCGGCGCGGTGCATCAGCAGCTTGCGCTTGCGCTTGGCGGAGTGGTTCGTCCAGGTGCCCTGCACGTACTCCGGGACGTGCACGTTGTGCAGCCACGCCTCGCCGCCGTCGATCTGGACGAAGCCGTCGACCAGGGACGCCCGGCCCATGCGCAGCGACTTGACCTCGGTCCCCATGAGCACGAGCCCGCACTCATAGGTGTCGAGGATGGTGTAGTCGTGGCGCGCCTTCTTGTTCTGCGCGATGAGCTTGCGCCCGGTGTCCTTTTCCTTAGCCATAGTGCGGCCATTTTCGCACTACGACCCACCCCCGAGGCCACCCAATACCGTCTCGGCCCGTTCCCGGGCCCGCGAGGTCACCACGAGGTCCGGGGTGATGCCCTCGCCGTCCACGCCGTGACCCGCCGGTGTCCGGTAGTGGCCCACGGTCAGCTCGGCGACCAAACCGCCCGCGAGCCGGCTCGGCATCTGCACGGAGCCCTTGCCGAAGGTCCGCGAACCGACCGTGACCGCCCGGCCGCGGTCCTGGAGCGCCCCGGTCACCAGCTCGGCCGCGCTCATCGTGCCGCCGTCCACCAGGACCACCACGGGCCGCTCGGTGTCGCCGCCCGACCGCGCGTACAGGGCCCGCTGCTCGCCGTGCACGTCGTACGTGGCGACCAGCCCGCCGTCCAGGAAGGCTGAGGCCGCGGTGACCGCCTCGGTGACCAGTCCGCCCGGGTTGCCGCGCAGGTCCAGCAGGACCCCGGCGCCCGGCGGCGCCTCCCGGACCGCCTCGCGCACGGCGGCCCCGGAGCCCTTGGTGAACGAGCCGACCTCGATCAGCACCGCGCCGGACGGGCCCGAGCGCTCCGCCGCGACCGGCCGCACGGTCACCGACTCGACGGCGAGGCGGGCCCGGCGCAGCGTCTCGGTCCGGGTCGCCTCCCCCCGGCGCACCCCGAGGCGCACGGTGCTGCCGGCCTTCGCGCCGGTCCGGTCGCCACGGAGCAGGGCGACCACGTCGGAGACCGGCATCCGGTCCACCCGGCGGCCGTCCACGGTGCTCAGCAGGTCGCCGGGGCGGATGTCCGCGCGGGCGGCCGGGCTGCCGGGCTGGACGCGGGCGACGGCGACCCGGCCGTCCGAGGAGCGCCGGGCGGCGAGCCCGACGCCGGTGTAGGTGCCGTCGAGGGCCTGCTCGAACTCCTGGTACTCGCGCTGGTCGTACACGGCGCCCCAGCGGTCGCCGCTGCGGCTGACGACCTCCTCGGCCGCCTCCGTACCGGACTTGCCGTCCGCCACCGCGTCGGCGGCGGCCTCGGCGACCGCGTCGTGGTCGGCGGTGGCGGCGACGGACCGGGTGTGCACCCGGGGCTCCCGCTGGTCGCCGCGGGGCAGCGCGCCCGTCGCGGCCCCGGTGGCGAGGACGCCGGCGAAGACCAGCGTCAGGGCCGCCCCGCGGCGCAGACCGCGGGGCCCGACGCGAGATTCGGGGTCCGACATGGCGCCGAGTCTAGGACAACGCCCGTGGGGCGCACGGGACGTTGGCCGGGCGCCTCACGGGGCGCAGATCACACCTTCAGGTACTTGCGCAGTGCGAAGAGAGCCGCAACGGCGGGCATCAGCAAGCCGATCGCCAGCACCAGCGGCAGCTTGGTGAGGACCGCGTCCCAGCCGATGAAGTCGATCAGGTTGAGCTTGTCCTTGAGCGCGAGGCCGCCGTCGATCAGGAAGTAGCGCCCGGCCAGCAGCATCACGCAGGCCAGCACGCCGCCGATGAGTCCGGCGAAGGCCGCCTCCATGATGAACGGCGCCTGGATGTAGAAGCCGGAGGCGCCGACGAGCCGCATGATCCCGGTCTCCCGGCGCCGGGAGAACGCGGAGACGCGCACGGTGTTGACGATCAGCATCAGCGCGATGACGAGCATCAGCGCCATCACGAAGAGCGCGGCGACGTTCATGCCGTTCATCAGTCCGAAGAGGTTGTCCAGGATGCTGCGCTGGTCCTGGACGGACTGGACCCCGTCCCGCCCGGCGAAGGCGGTGGCGACGACCTTGTACTTGGTGGGGTCGTGGAGCTTGACCCGGAAGGACTCGGGCATCTGGTCCGGCGTGATGTTGCCGGCCATCGGGGAGTCGCCGAACTCCTCCTGGTAGTGCTTGTACGCCTCGTCGGAGGACTCGTAGATCACCTTCTCCACGACGTCCATCTTCTTGAGATCGGCCTCGATCTCGTCCTTCTGCTGCTTGGTGACCGCACCCTTGGCGCACTGGACCACCGTCTCCGCGTCGCCCTTGCCGCAGAGGTAGATGGAGACGTTGACCTTGTCGTACCAGTAGTCCTTCATCGTGCTGACCTGCTCGCGCATGAGCAGCGCGCCGCCGAACAGGGCGAGCGAGAGGGCGACGGAGACGACGACGGCGAACGTCATCGTGAGGTTGCGACGGAGGCCGACGCCGATCTCCGACAGGACGAACTGGGCGCGCATGGCGTCCTTTCAGTGCTGGGTGCTCAGTGCTGGTAGCCGTAGACGCCGCGCGCCTGGTCGCGTACGAGACGGCCCTTCTCCAACTCGATGACGCGCTTGCGCATCTGGTCCACGATGTTCTGGTCGTGGGTCGCCATGATCACGGTGGTGCCGGTCCGGTTGATCCGGTCCAGCAGCTTCATGATGCCGACGGAGGTCTGCGGGTCCAGGTTGCCGGTGGGCTCGTCCGCGATCAGCAGCATGGGGCGGTTGACGAAGGCCCGTGCGATCGCCACGCGCTGCTGCTCACCACCGGACAGCTCGCCGGGCATCCGGTCCTCCTTGCCGCCGAGTCCGACGAGGTCGAGGACCTGCGGCACGGCCTTGCGGATCTCGCCGCGCGGCTTGCCGATCACTTCCTGGGCGAACGCCACGTTCTGCGCGACGGTCTTGTTGGGCAGCAGGCGGAAGTCCTGGAAGACGGTGCCCAGCTGGCGGCGCATGTGCGGCACCTTCCAGTTGGACATGCGCGCGAGGTCCTTGCCCAGGACGTGGACGGCCCCGGTGCTGGCGCGTTCCTCGCGCAGGATGAGCCGCATGAAGGTGGACTTGCCGGAGCCGGACGAGCCCACCAGGAAGACGAACTCGCCCTTCTCGATGTCGAGCGACACATCCCGGAGAGCGGGGCGGCTCTGCTTCGGGTAGGTCTTGGAGACGTTGTCGAATCGGATCACGGATGCACCACGGTCGGCCGGGAGTAGGTGAGCGTGACCATACGCGAACCGGGCTCGACCGTGCAGGCACGCGTACCGGGATGGGTGATTTACGGTGAATCCGCCCCGGTTTCGCGGCGGTGCGGCGGGAGGCTGTCGCAGGGCCGTGACGGGCGGGACGGGCCGATCGGCGCGCGAGCTGGCACAGTGGTAGGGGAACGGTTGCGTTTCCGTGAGCGTTGTGCGGAGGGATGGCTTGTGCGGCTCCGCCGCGCGGGAGGAGGAAAGCGCATGACCTACGACCGACTGGTGTGCGCGAACTGCGCGGCGCCCGTCACCGAGGGCCGCTGCCCCGTGTGCCGGGCGAGCCGTGAGCGGATGCGGGAGCGGGACCAGGGCCCCTTCGGCGGGCTGAGCCCGGCCATGCTGGCCGCCCTGCTGGTGGTGCTCCTGGGCGCCCTGGCCCTGCTGGCCCAGCAGACCGCGTAACGCCCTGCCCGTACGTACGCACAGGGGCCCGGACCGCTCGTCGCGGTCCGGGCCCCTTCGCGTCGTGGCGCGGCCGGGGTCAGGCGGCCGTGCGGTTGCCCACCATGCGGGGCAGGATGCGGAAGCCGATGCCGCCGGCGATCATCGTCGCGGCGCCGACCAGCAGGAACGTGGTCTCGGCCGCGCCGGTCTCGGCCAGCTCGTCCTTGCCCTTGCCCTGCTCGACCGGCTGGTTGCCGGCCGAGTCGGTGTCGGTGTTGCCGGTGCCGGTGCTGTCGTCACCGAAGTCGCCCGCCGGGGTGCTGTCGTCGGGGCCACTGGTGTCCGTGGACCGGCTCGGGTCCGAGGTCGGCTTCGAGGGGTCGGTCGGCTTCGTCGACGGCCCCGTCGGGTCGGTCGGCTTGGTCGACGGGGTGGTCGGGGTCGTGGGCGGTTCCGACGGAGTGGTCGGAGTCGTCGGAGTCGTCGGAGTGGTGGGCGTGGTCGGAGTCGTGGGCGTCGTCGGAGTGGTGGGCGTCGTCGGCGTCGTCGGAGTCGTGGGCGTCGTCGGAGTGGTGGGCGTCGTCGGCTCGCAGCGCGGGTCGAGCGGGTTGCACGGCTCGCCCTCGCCCTCGCCGTCGCCCTGGTCACCGGCGGTCTGGACGCCGATCCCCACGCCCCCGACCTCGACGCCGATTCCGACCGCCTGTGCCGCCCCGGCCGCGGTCAGCGAGGCACCCGCGGCGATGACCGCGCCCGCCGCTATCCGCGCGACGCGTACGCGCGTCTTCTTCGTCATGTACTGCTACCCCCAGTAGCCGTTCTCGTCGTTGGAGCAGCGGTATGACCGGGTGGTCGTCCGGCGGGGTTCGCTCCGGGCTCCGGCCCGCCTGCCAAGGCGGCCGGGCAGCCCGCCCCCGCTCACAACCGCCCCGGAGATACACACGCTGCCCCAGCACCCTCGCCGGGGTTGCGGAGAACGTCAAGGCGGTTGTGGGACGATACGGCCCGATTCAGGGGGACTTGATGGTCATTCAGGACCGTGAACTGTGACGCATGCGGCACGGAAAGCGCGCGGGTCGGCCCTCCGACCCGCGCGCGGAATTCCAGGATGCGACTACTTCTCGCTCTGCTTGCGCCAGCGGATGCCGGCCTCGATGAAGCCGTCGATCTCGCCGTTGAAGACGGCGTCCGGGTTGCCCATCTCGTACTCCGTGCGCAGGTCCTTGACCATCTGGTACGGGTGCAGGACGTAGGAGCGCATCTGGTTGCCCCAGGAGTTGCCGCCGTCGCCCTTGAGGGCGTTCATCTTGGCCTGCTCCTCCTGGCGGCGCCGCTCCAGCAGCTTGGCCTGGAGGACGTTCATCGCAGACGCCTTGTTCTGGATCTGCGAGCGCTCGTTCTGGCAGGAGACCACGATGCCGGTCGGCAGGTGGGTCAGCCGGACCGCGGAGTCCGTGGTGTTGACGCCCTGGCCGCCGGGGCCGGAGGAGCGGTACACGTCGACGCGGAGGTCGGACTCGTCGATCTCGACGTGGTCGGTCTGCTCGACCACGGGCAGCACCTCGACGCCCGCGAAGGAGGTCTGGCGGCGGCCCTGGTTGTCGAACGGCGACACGCGCACCAGGCGGTGGGTGCCCTGCTCGACGGAGAGGGTGCCGTAGGCGTACGGGACCTCGACGGCGAAGGTGGTCGACTTGATGCCGGCCTCCTCCGCGTACGCCGTCTCGTAGACCTCGGTCTTGTAGTTGTGCCGCTCGGCCCAGCGCAGGTACATCCGCTGGAGCCGCTCGGCGAAGTCCGCCGCGTCCACACCGCCGGCCTCGGCGCGGATGGTGACCAGCGCCTCGCGCGCGTCGTACTCGCCGGAGAGGAGGGTACGGACCTCCATCTCGTCCAGCGCCTTGCGGACGGCCTCCAGCTCGGTCTCGGCCTCGGCGAGCGCGTCCGCGTCGTCCTCGGCCTCGGCGAGCTCGAAGAGGACCTCGAGGTCGCTGATCCGGGAGCGCAGGGCCTCGGCCTTGCGGACCTCGGCCTGGAGGTGGGACAGCTTGCTGGTGATCTTCTGCGCCGCCTCGGGGTCGTCCCACAGGGACGGGGCGGCCGCCTGCTCCTCGAGCACGGCGATGTCCCCCCTCAGCGCATCCAGGTCCAGGACGGCCTCGATCGACCCCATGGTCGAGGAGAGGGACTTCAGCTCTTCGGAAATATCGACGACTGCCACGGGTCCAGCGTAACGGCTGTCGGCGCGTACGTTCCTCGGGCCGCCGGATCATCCCCCGCGGGCACCGCGCCGCGCGCCCGTCAGGGGGTCGCCGGAGCGGAGTTCTCCGTCTCCTGCGGGCCGGGGTCCGCGTCGTCGCCGCCCAGCGCGAGCCAGCCGGCCGCGCCGAGCCCGGCCACCAGCACCAG
>NZ_JAKRGC010000529.1 GCF_022347745.1 Streptomyces sp. OfavH-34-F | reverse complement strand
GCAGCGACAACAGCGGCAGCCCGGCGCGCAGCACGTTCCCGGGCTCCCACCACAGCAGGGACGCCCCACCGGCCGCGACCGGCAGCAGCGCCGCCAGCAGCAGCCGCTCGCGGCCCAGCACCAACAGCACACCGGCCGCCGCGAGATAGGCCGACTGGACCGTGACGACCAGGGCCGTCACGCCCGAGCCCGCGAGCGCGACTCCGGCGCCGGCCGCCACCGCGGCACCCAGCGGCGCCCCCTTCGCGAGGGTGCGGCCCGCCTCCCGCCGCCCGGTCGCCAGACGCAGGTACGCGCGGTGGCCCAGCGCCTGGTTCCAGGCCCAGGAGATCAGCCCCGCCACCACCAGCGCCCGCACCGTGCCGTCCGAAGGCAGCAGCCGCCCCGCGAGTGCGTACGCGAGGCCGGGGAGCGCGAACAGCAGTCCCCGTAAGGCGCAGCGCAGATGGTCCGGCCGCCAGGGGTCCTCGGGACGGGCCGGCTCCGGGTACGTCCGTGGCACGCGCCGGTACACCGCCGTCGCCAGCGAGAACAGGTCGTCGTGCCCGTACTTCTCCCGGATCACGTCGCCGGTCAGGCCCTCGGACTCCAGCAGCGCGGCGACCTCGTAGGAGTGGACCGCGGGCGCGACCCGGTCGGCCAGCGCGGCGGCCAGCTCGTCCACCGCGTCGGCCTGCGCCTTGCGGCGGGGCAGGACGGTGGCCCCCGGGTGCAGATCGGCGAGACGCAGAGCGAGGGTGCGGTCGTCACCGAGACGCAGGGCCAGCGTGCGGTCGTCGCCGAGGCGCAGAGCGAGGGTCCGGTCGTCGGCGAGACGCAGGGCCAGGGTGTCCTGCTCCGCGCCGCCCGGTTCCAGCGATATGGGTCCGCTCATACGGCCGCGCTCCTCACCGGGAATCCGTCCACGGCCGACTGCGGGCGTGCCCCGCCGACCGGGGGCGATTCGCGCAGTCCGGGGTCGGACAACTCCTGGTAGATGGCGCGGAAGGTGTCGATGGTCTGCCGGAGGGTGAACTGCTCGATCACCCTGAGCCGGGCCCCCTCGCCCATCCTCCGGCGCCGGGCGGGATCGGCCAGCAGCTCCAGGGCCGCGGCGGCCATCGCGGCCGGATCGCGGGGCGGCACGACGAGACCGGTGTCACCGACCGCCTCCCGTACACCGCCCACGTCCGTGGACACGGTGGCCCGCCCGCACGACATGGCTTCGATCAGGGTGAAGGGGAAGCCCTCGCTGATGCTGGACAGCATCACCACGTTTCCCGCCGCGTAGGCGTCCCTGATGTCCTCGACCCGGCCCTCGAAGGTGACCGAGGCGCCCTGGCCCAGCTCCGCCGCCAGCGCCTCGCACCGCTCCCGGTAACCCTCCCCGCCGCGCGGCGTACCGCCGAACAGGCGCAGCCGCGCGGCGGGCACCCGCTCCCTCACGAGGGCGAACGCGCGAATGAGGGTCTCCAGGTCCTTGATCGGGTCGACCCGGCCGGCCCAGCTCAGCACGGGGTCGGTGGGCTCCGGCCCGGCGGGCGGGAAGGCGGCGGGGTCCACGCCGTTGTAGACGGTGCGGATCGCGTCGGGCGCGGCACCCCCGTGCTCCTCCCAGAGCCGGTTGTACCGGTTGCCCGGGGTGATCAGGGCGGCCCGCCGGTACGTCTCCTCCGCGAGCAGCCGGAAGAAGCCCAGCACCAGGGCCTTCACCGGCCACCGGTACGGAGCGGTGCGGTACCCGAGGTAGCGTTCGCGCAGGTAGACGCCGTGCTCGGTGAGCAGCAGCGGCACACCGTGCCGTTCCAGCGCGGCGAGTCCCGGCAGGACCGCCACCCCTCCGCTGACCGCGTGCGCCACGCCCGCCGTCGGGTACGGCGCGGCCAGCGGCCGCAGGGCGTGCTCCAGGAGCGCGGTCGCGGTCACCGCGTCGTGCAGGGTCGGCCGGGCCTCGCGCACCGCGAGCCCGGGCCGGTTCCAGACGGCCGTCAGGATGCCGAGCGCCTGGTTCCCGCGCAGGAACGGGCTGAGCCTGCCGTCCTCGCCGGCCCGTGCCAGCGCGTACAGCGCCGGGCCGAAGCCGCTCTCCGCGCGCGGGTCGAGCAGCGCGGTGACGAACCGCTCGTACGACTGGGCGAGCCGCCGGCCGTGGCGCCCGTACGGCGCCTGCCCCTCGGGGGCGGGGCCCCACATCGGGACGGAGACGACGCGGCCGACCTGGGCGGGGATGTCCCAGACGACCGGCTCGCGGCCGGTGCCGGTGACGGCGAGCACGTCGAACGCGATGTCGGGCATACCGGTGACGAGTTGGTCGCACCAGACGCTCACACCACCGTGACTGTGCGGGTAGGTGCCTTCGGTGAGCAGGGTGACGCGCGGCGCGGCGGAGCGCCGCGCGTCGTGGGGAATGTGCATGGAACTGCTCCACAGCCGGGAAGTGAGGGCGTCGGGCCCGGGGGGGCGCGGGCCCGACCCGGCCGCCGCGACGGCGGCCGGGAGGGGAGGGCGTACGCCGGTCAGCGCTCCGCGCCGTCGCGGACCTGCGCCACGACACCGGAGGGGACCTTCGTCCGGGGTGCGGTGG
>NZ_JAKRGC010000528.1 GCF_022347745.1 Streptomyces sp. OfavH-34-F | reverse complement strand
GCGGATCGGGCAGGCAAAAAACACAGCGAGGACGCAGTGGACGACGGGTCTTATTCCGGCCCGGTACGTTCCGCTCTCGTGATGTGTGGTCCCGATTACGGGAAAACATTCACGGAGAGTTTGATCCTGGCTCAGGACGAACGCTGGCGGCGTGCTTAACACATGCAAGTCGAACGATGAAGCCCTTCGGGGTGGATTAGTGGCGAACGGGTGAGTAACACGTGGGCAATCTGCCCTTCACTCTGGGACAAGCCCTGGAAACGGGGTCTAATACCGGATAACACTTTCTCCCTCCTGGGGGAAGGTTGAAAGCTCCGGCGGTGAAGGATGAGCCCGCGGCCTATCAGCTAGTTGGTGGGGTAATGGCCTACCAAGGCGACGACGGGTAGCCGGCCTGAGAGGGCGACCGGCCACACTGGGACTGAGACACGGCCCAGACTCCTACGGGAGGCAGCAGTGGGGAATATTGCACAATGGGCGAAAGCCTGATGCAGCGACGCCGCGTGAGGGATGACGGCCTTCGGGTTGTAAACCTCTTTCAGCAGGGAAGAAGCGAAAGTGACGGTACCTGCAGAAGAAGCGCCGGCTAACTACGTGCCAGCAGCCGCGGTAATACGTAGGGCGCAAGCGTTGTCCGGAATTATTGGGCGTAAAGAGCTCGTAGGCGGCTTGTCGCGTCGGTTGTGAAAGCCCGGAGCTTAACTCCGGGTCTGCAGTCGATACGGGCAGGCTAGAGTGTGGTAGGGGAGATCGGAATTCCTGGTGTAGCGGTGAAATGCGCAGATATCAGGAGGAACACCGGTGGCGAAGGCGGATCTCTGGGCCATTACTGACGCTGAGGAGCGAAAGCGTGGGGAGCGAACAGGATTAGATACCCTGGTAGTCCACGCCGTAAACGTTGGGAACTAGGTGTTGGCGACATTCCACGTCGTCGGTGCCGCAGCTAACGCATTAAGTTCCCCGCCTGGGGAGTACGGCCGCAAGGCTAAAACTCAAAGGAATTGACGGGGGCCCGCACAAGCAGCGGAGCATGTGGCTTAATTCGACGCAACGCGAAGAACCTTACCAAGGCTTGACATACACCGGAAAGCATCAGAGATGGTGCCCCCCTTGTGGTCGGTGTACAGGTGGTGCATGGCTGTCGTCAGCTCGTGTCGTGAGATGTTGGGTTAAGTCCCGCAACGAGCGCAACCCTTGTTCTGTGTTGCCAGCATGCCCTTCGGGGTGATGGGGACTCACAGGAGACTGCCGGGGTCAACTCGGAGGAAGGTGGGGACGACGTCAAGTCATCATGCCCCTTATGTCTTGGGCTGCACACGTGCTACAATGGCCGGTACAATGAGCTGCGATGCCGCGAGGCGGAGCGAATCTCAAAAAGCCGGTCTCAGTTCGGATTGGGGTCTGCAACTCGACCCCATGAAGTCGGAGTTGCTAGTAATCGCAGATCAGCATTGCTGCGGTGAATACGTTCCCGGGCCTTGTACACACCGCCCGTCACGTCACGAAAGTCGGTAACACCCGAAGCCGGTGGCCCAACCCCTTGTGGGAGGGAGCTGTCGAAGGTGGGACTGGCGATTGGGACGAAGTCGTAACAAGGTAGCCGTACCGGAAGGTGCGGCTGGATCACCTCCTTTCTAAGGAGCACTTCTTACCGGGCTTTGCCTGGTCAGAGGCCAGAACACCGGCGAATGTCCGGTGCTGGTAGCTCATGGGTGGAACGTTGACTACTCGGCACGGCGCATGAATCTTCACCAGTACTGCTCTTCGGAGCGTGGAACGTGGGGGTGAGTGGGTCGGGTCGGGCACGCTGTTGGGTATCTGAAGGTACGGCCGTCTGGTCGTCCTTCGGTTGCCGGCCCCAGTGAACTTGGTTCTTTTGGATCAGGGTGGTGGGTGGCTGGTCGTTGTTTGAGAACTGCACAGTGGACGCGAGCATCTGTGGCCAAGTTTTTAAGGGCGCACGGTGGATGCCTTGGCACCAGGAACCGATGAAGGACGTGGGAGGCCGCGATAGGCCCCGGGGAGCTGTCAACCGAGCTTTGATCCGGGGGTGTCCGAATGGGGAAACCCGGCAGTCGTCATGGGCTGTCACCCGCTGCTGAACACATAGGCAGTGTGGAGGGAACGCGGGGAAGTGAAACATCTCAGTACCCGCAGGAAGAGAAAACAACCGTGATTCCGGGAGTAGTGGCGAGCGAAACTGGATGAGGCCAAACCGTATGCGTGTGATACCCGGCAGGGGTTGCGCATGCGGGGTTGTGGGATCTCTCTTTCACGGTCTGCCGGCCGTGAGACGAGTCAGAAACCGTTGGTGTAGGCGAAGGACATGCGAAAGGTCCGGCGTAGAGGGTAAGACCCCCGTAGCTGAAACATCAGCGGCTTGTTTGAGAGACACCCAAGTAGCACGGGGCCCGAGAAATCCCGTGTGAATCTGGCGGGACCACCCGTTAAGCCTAAATATTCCCTGGTGACCGATAGCGGATAGTACCGTGAGGGAATGGTGAAAAGTACCGCGGGAGCGGAGTGAAATAGTACCTGAAACCGTGTGCCTACAAGCCGTGGGAGCGTCGC
>NZ_JAKRGC010000527.1 GCF_022347745.1 Streptomyces sp. OfavH-34-F | reverse complement strand
AGCGACTGGACGCTCCCCGCCGCTCTCCGCCGCTAGAGGGCGAGGCCGGTGAGGACCAGGACTCGCTCTTATTTTTAGTCTTCCATCGCTTAGCGGACGCCCTCGCGGCCGACGCCGGACTGCTTGGCTCCGCCGTACGGCATCTGGTCGGCGCGGTACGAGGGGACGTCGCCGATGATGACGCCGCCGACCTCCAGGGCGCGGTGGGCGCGGAAGGCGGCCTGGACGTCGTGCGTGAACACGCCCGCCTGGAGCCCGTACTGCGAGGCGTTGACGGCGGCGAACGCGGCGGCCTCGCCGTCCACCTTCTGCACCGAGAGGACGGGCCCGAAGACCTCCTCGGTGGCGAGGGTGACACCCTCGGGCAGGTCGGTGAGGACGGTCGGCGCGTACGACGAGCCGTCGCGCTTGCCGCCCGCGAGCAGCCGGGCGCCCGCGGCGACGGCCTCGTCCACCCAGGACTCGACGCGCCGGGCGGCGGCCTCGTCCACGAGCGGGCCGACGTCGGTGGACGGGTCGGAGGGATCGCCGGTGACCTGGGCCTCCACGGCGGCGACGATCCGGGGCAGCAGCCGGTCGTACACGCCGGCGTCCGCGATGACGCGCTGCACCGAGATGCAGGACTGGCCGCCCTGATAGTTGGAGAAGGTCGCGATGCGGGACGCGGCCCAGTCCAGGTCCTCGTCGGAGGCGTAGTCGCCGAGCACCACGGCCGCGCCGTTGCCGCCGAGTTCCAGCGTGCAGTGCTTGCGGGGCACCGAGTCCATGATCGCGTAGCCGACCGGGGCGGAGCCGGTGAAGGAGATGACCGGCAGGCGCTCGTCCTGGACGAGGGCGGGCATCCGGTCGTTGGGGACCGTGAGGACGGACCAGGAGCCGGCCGGGAGGTCCGTCTCGGCCAGCAGTTCGCCCAGCACCAGCGAGGAGATCGGGGTGGCCGGGGCCGGCTTCAGGATGATCGGGACGCCCACGGCGATGGCCGGGGCGACCTTGTGGGCGCTGAGGTTCAGCGGGAAGTTGAAGGGGGCGATGCCGAGGACGGTGCCGCGCGGGAAGCGGCGGGTCAGGGCGAGCCGGCCGGTGCCGCCGGCGTCGGTGTCCAGGCGCTGGGCGTCGCCGCCGTTGAACCGGCGGGCCTCCTCGGAGGCGAAGCGGAAGACGGAGACGGCCCGGCCGACCTCGCCGCGCGCCCACTTGATCGGCTTGCCGTTCTCGGCGGAGATCAGCCCGGCCAGTTCCTCGGTGCGCTCCGCGAGGCGGCGGGCGACGTGGTCCAGCGCGGCGGCCCGGACGTGGGCCGGGGTCGCGGCGAACTCCTCGCGCACGGCGTGCGCGGCGGCGACGGCCTCCTCGACCTGGGCCTCGGTCGGGACGCCGACCGTGCCGACGAGACGCCCGTCCCAGGGGTTGGTGACGTCGAAGCTTTCCTCGCCGGTGGCCTGACGGCCGGCCAGCCAGAAGGCGTGGGTGGAGGTCATGGGGTTCCGGCCCTTCGATGGCGGGGGGTGTGTCCGCCCCCACGGTAGGGCCGCACGGACCCTCCGGCGTTTGTCCGGGATGGAGCAGACAGGGGCCGGGGTGCGCCTCATTGGCCAGGGGGTGTGGTGACCTTCAGGGCGAGCCACAGCTCCATCCGGACGTCGGGGTCGTCCAGCGAGCGGCCGAGGATCTCCTCCACCCGCCGCATCCGGTACCGCAGGGTGTGCCGGTGGACCCCGAGGTCGGCGGCGGCCGCGTCCCACTGGCCGTGGTGCGCGAGCCAGGCGCGCACGGAGGCGACCAGATCGCCCCGGCCCTTGGCGTCGTGCTCGTACAGGGCGCGGAGCATGCCGTCGGCGAAGGCCCGCACCGCGTCGTCGGCGAGCAGCGGCAGCACGGAGCCGGTGGCCAGCTCGGCGTGCTCGACCAGGGCCCTGCCCCGGCGGCGGGCAACCGAGAGGGCCTGTTCGGCCTGCTTGTACGCGGCGGAGACGGCGACCGGGCCCGCCGGGGCGGACATGCCCACCACGATGTCGGACTCCTGGGCGGCGGCCGACTCGCGCGGGGCGCGTGCGTCCTGCGCCTCGGCGTACGCCGCGCAGGCGGCCACCGCCGCGCCGTCGTCCGCGGCCAGCACCAGGAGCCGTTCGCCCTCGGGGACCATCAGCAGGGTCTCCCCGGACCGGTGGGCGGCGGTTTCCAGGACGTCGGCCAGGGGCGCCGTGGCGCCGGGGTCCTGGGCCTCGGCGATGAGCAGCCGGAAGGGGGCGTCGAGCAGTCCGCCGTAGAGGTCCCCGGCGACCGCGCGGGCGTGGTCGGGCTGGCCGGCGAGCAGCATCCGCAGCACCGCCGCGCCGAGGCGCTGTTCGGCGCCCTGGAGGGCGCGGGAGCGGGCGGTGGTGAGGGTGAGGAGGGCGACCGCGGAGTGCACGGCGTACCGCTCGGCGGTCCCGAGGGCGGCCCCGGTGCCGACGGCCAGGGCGCCGCGGACCCGGCGGCCGGTGCCCAGGGACTGGAGTTCGACGCGGTCGTCGGTGTCGCCGACGACCATGCTGGCCGGGGCCGGGCGGGCGCGCAGCCGTTCCACCTCCGGGGTGAGCCGGGCGGCGCGGCGGGCGGCCCACTCGGG
>NZ_JAKRGC010000526.1 GCF_022347745.1 Streptomyces sp. OfavH-34-F | reverse complement strand
GACCGGAGGCGGGTGCCGGCGGTACGGACGCGGACGGGGACGCGCCGGACGGCGGGCCGCGCCCGGCGGTCTCCGTCCGGCATCCCGGTGTGCGGCGGGCCCTCGCCGAGGCCCGCGCCTACGTGGACGATCCGCCGCCGCCCGGCCGGGTCCGGTCGTCCTTCGCGCCGGGGGACGCCCGGATGATCCGGGCCGACGGCCCCGGCTGGTCGATGGTGGCCAGGACCGACGACATCGCGCTGCTGCTCCTGGACGAGGTGCCGGGCGAGATCCTGCCGGTCGGGCGCGGGCCGGAACTGCCGGGGCTGCTCACCGCGCTGGACGAGCTGGCCGTACGGCCGTTCTGACCCGCGCCGGGGTCAGACCCGGTCGAGCGGGCGGTGGGGCTGCGCGGGGAGCACGACCTCGACGGAGTCGCCGGGGGCGACCACGCCGCCCCGGGTGACGATGCCCATGATCCCGGCCTTGCGGACGACGGCGCCGGCCTCGTCGCGGCCGACGACCTCCTTGAGGAGGCCGTCCTGGTAGCGGTCGATCTGGGCGCAGGGGTTGCGCAGTCCGGTGATCTCGACGACCGCGTCGGCGCCGAGGTGCAGCAGGGTGCCGGCGGGCAGGGCCAGCAGGTCGATCCCGCGCGTGGTGATGTTCTCGCCGAGTTCGCCCGGGGCCACCTCGAAGCCCTTGGCCCGGACCTCGTCGAACAGTTCCTCGTGTATGAGGTGCACCTGACGGAGGTTGGGCTGGGTGGGGTCCTTGGCGACCCTGGAACGGTGCTTGACCGTCACCCCGGCGTGCACGTCGCCCTCCACGCCGAGGCCGGCCAGCAGGGTGACGCTCTCCCGGTTCGGCTTGGTGAAGGTGTAGGTCTCGTTCCTGCTGACGGCGGTCACGGTGCCACTCACGGCGGGATTCCCCTCTCAGCGGTCGGCCTCCGGCGGCCGGTCTGCGTACCGCCGATCGTACGGAGTCGCCCGGGCCGGCGGTGCGCCGAGGGGCCGGTCACCTCAGCGGCGCGCCGACCTCGTGCATGTGAGTGAGCGCCTGCCGGTAGGACTCGACGGCGCCGGTCTCCGTGTAGGGCAGGCCGATCGCCTCGCAGTGGGCCCTGACCAAGGGCTGGGCCAGGCGCAGGTGCGGGCGGGGCATGCTCGGGAAGAGGTGGTGCTCGATCTGGTAGTTGAGGCCGCCGAGGAGCCAGTCGGTGAGGGCGGCTCCGCGTACGTTGCGCGAGGTCAGGACCTGGCGCCGCAGATGGTCCCAGCGTTCCCCGTCCGGGTCGGGCATCTCCATGCCCTTGTGGTTGGGGGCGAAGGCCATGCCGAGGTGGAGGCCGAAGAGGGCGTGGTGCACGAGGGCGAAGACGACCGCCTTGCCCGGGGACAGCACGGTGAACAGCAGGGCGGCGTAGAGGCCGAGGTGCGCGGTGAGCAGGAACGCGGACAGGGCGCGCTCGCGCAGGGGCTGCCGCTTCAGGTACTGGAAGCCGGAGACCTTGAGCGCGATGCCTTCGAGGAGCAGCATCGGGAAGAAGAGGCGGGCCTGGTTGCGGGTGAGCCATCGGGCGAAGCCCTCGCGCTGGGCGGCCTGCTTCTGGGTCCAGACGAGGGCGCCGACGCCGACGTCCGGGTCCTTGTCGATGTGGTTGGGGTTGGCGTGGTGGCGCACGTGCTTGTCGTTCCACCACGCCTCGTTCATCCCGAGCAGAAGGTTGCCGTGGAGGAGGCCGAGGGCGCGGGCCGCGCGGCGGTCGCCGGTTATCTGGGCGTGTCCCGCGTCGTGTCCGACGAAGGAGGTACGGGCCCACAGGACGGCCAGCGGCAGGGCGAGCGCCAGCGTCCACCAGGTGTCGCCCAGGAGGACGATGCCGGTGACGACGGCCGCCAGGGCGAGGAGGTTGGCGGTGATGCCGGCGGCGTACCAGCCGGTGCGCCGTTCGAGGAGCCCGCGTGCCCGCACGGCGCGCAGCAGGGGCGCGAAGTCGCTCCCCTTCTCGGCGCCGTCACGTGTGGGTTCCGCGACGGCAAGGATGGCGTGGGACATGTGTGCTCCGGTCTCGAGTCCGCTCCGACCTGCAAAAACGTACGGCCGGCGGGGCGGCGGGAACCATGGCGCCACCACCCGGGGGCGGGTGGTGCCAGCCCCCCTGCGCGGGCGGGGGGCCTGCCGTACCGGTGGGACGCCCCGCGACCACCCTGTGGTACACCTCACAGGCGGGGGCGGCCCGCGGTCGCGGAGGGTGGGGTACCCTCGGCGACCTCAGTCGGCTAGTCAAATTTGAGGACTCTGACATCGCTGTGCACAGCCTCTCCACCGCATCCCGCTCCGACATCGCCGCCCTCGCCGCCTGTTCCGCGGTCTTCCTGCCCGCCGACCCCTCCCGCACCGGCCGCGTCGCCTTCTGGCACCCCGACGGCAGCAGCCCGCCCGAAGGCCCCGGCGAGCACGCGGAGCTGACGGTCGCCGGGCCCGACGCGCTGCCCCACCGGGTGCCGGCGCGCCTGCTGCCCGTGGCCGAGGCGCTCCCGGTGCTGACGCGTGCCCGGACGGCGCAGGACGCCTCCGAGGCCGTGGCGTTCTGGGGCGCGGCCGGGCTGCTCGCCCTGCAGTTCGCCGC
>NZ_JAKRGC010000525.1 GCF_022347745.1 Streptomyces sp. OfavH-34-F | reverse complement strand
TCCAGCAGCAGGGCGCGCCGCCGCCGCCCGCCTTCCAGCAGCAGACGGCGCCCCCGCCGGCCCCGCCGCGTTCGGACGGCGACGACTGGCTGCTGTCCCCGCCCTCGCAGCCGGCCCCGCAGGCCCAGCCCCCGCAGTCCCCGGCCCCGCAGAACCCGGTGGGGCAGCCGCCCTTCCCGGGCCAGCCGGGCCACGGCCGGCCGCAGGGCGACCCGCAGGGCCACGGCCAGCAGAACCACGGCCAGCAGCAGGGCCACGGCCAGCAGCACGGTCCGGGGGCCGGTCAGCCGCCGCTGTCCAACAACTGGACCGCGTTCATCGCGCCGGACCGCGAGTACTTCCTGGCGATGATGCAGCGCAGCGGCCCCGAGGCGACCGGGCTCAACCTGCCCGCGTACTCCCCGGAGCAGCAGCTCGCGCTCACCGGCAGCCAGATCACGATCGGCCGCCGCCGGCACAGCACGGGCGAGTCCCCCGACATCGACCTGTCGGTGCCGCCGGAGGACCCGGGCGTCTCCCACCAGCACGCGGTGCTGGTGCAGCAGCCCGACGGCAGCTGGGCCGTGGTGGACCAGAACTCCACCAACGGCACCACGGTCAACGGGTCCGAGGAGCCGATCCAGCCGTACGTCCCCGTCCCCCTCCAGGACGGCGACCAGGTGCACGTCGGGGCGTGGACGACGATCACCGTCCGCCGGGACTGAGCACCGCGTCCGGCCGGACGGGGCGTCTGCGACCATGGACGGGTGACTGAGAACCCGCGCGACACCACGCAGGTCGTGACCTTCTACGAGCAGGTCGGCGGCGAGGCCACCTTCAGGCGCCTGGTGCACCGCTTCTACCAGGGCGTCGCCGACGATCCGCTGCTGCGGCCGATGTACCCGGAGGAGGACCTCGGACCGGCGGAGGAGCGGTTCGCGCTCTTCCTGATGCAGTACTGGGGCGGGCCGCGCACCTACAGCGAGCGGCGCGGCCACCCCCGGCTGCGGATGCGGCACGCCCCGTTCCGGGTGGACCGTGCCGCGCACGACGCCTGGCTGGGCCACATGCGGGTGGCGCTGGACGAGCTGGCGCTCGACCCGGAGCACGAGCGGCAGCTGTGGGAGTACCTGACGTACGCGGCGGCCTCGATGGTGAACACCGACGGCTGACCTGCGGTCACGCATCGCCGACGCGCGTGCGGAATGCGGTACTCCGCGGCCGGATACCGGTCACGAATGCATCAAGTTGTGTCTGTAAGCGGTTTCACGAACCACCGTGGGTCTGAAAGCATCCAGGCAACGCCAGGGGCGGGCGTGCCGGATGTGGTGACGAGGGGGCCAGGTGACGGGGTTCGTCTTTCTGCGGGTGAGGGCGCACCGGCTCCTGCTCGCCGCGGCCGTGCTGGCCGTGCTCCTGACCACCTCGGTCCTGGCCGCGCTCACCGCGTTCTCCGGCTCCGTGGGCGACGCCGCCCTGCGGCACGCGCTCACCCACCGCTCCGCGGAGCCCGCCTCGCTCGTGATCTCCGCGCAACTGGCGCCCGAGGAGCGCGAAGCGGCCGACGCGGCCGCCCGCAAGGCCGCCCGGGAGACATTCGACGGGCTGCCGGTCACCGTGCGGACGCTGGAGGCGTCCGGACCGTACGCCCTCCCCCGCGCCCTCCAGTCACCGGCCGCCCGGGGCGGCGACCCCGACCTCACGCACTTCGCCGCGCTGGACCGCGACCGCGTCCGCCTCACCGCCGGACGCCTGCCCGCCGCCGGGGCGGGGAAGAAGGGCGGGCCCGTCGAGGCCGCCCTGCCCGCGAGCGCCGCCGACGCGCTGTCGCTGGAGCCCGGCGCCCGGTTCCGGGTCACCGACCGGCTGGGCGGCAAGCCGCTGGACGTCGTGATCACCGGGCTCTACAAGGCCGCCGACCAGGCCGACCCGTACTGGCAGCTCGACGCGCTCGGCGGGCGCGGCATCCGCAAGGTCGTCTTCACCACCTACGGCCCGCTGCTCACCGACCCCGCCGTGCTCGGCTCGGGCCGCACCAGCGCGGGCGAGATGGCCTGGCTGGCGACCGCCGACTTCCGCACGGTGACCACGGACGGGATCGCGGACCTGCGGGAGGCGGCGACCACGGGCCCCCAGCGGCTGCTGGCCGCACCCGTGTTCAAGGACGGGGCCACCGCCCGCACCTCGCTGCCCACCGTGCTCGAACAGATCGACCGCGCCCTGCTGGTGTCCCGCTCCACGCTGACCATCGTCGCCGTGCAGCTGGTGCTGCTCGCCGGCTACGCCCTGCTCCTGGTGGCCCGGCTGCTCAGCAGCGAGCGCGCGGGCGAGACCGAGCTGCTGCGGGCGCGCGGCGGATCGCGGGCCCGGATCACCTCGCTCGCCGCCGTCGAGGCGCTGCTGCTCGCCCTGCCCGCGGCCGTCGTCGCCCCGCTGCTCTCCGGACCGCTGACCCGGCTGCTGGCCGACCGCAGCGAACTCTCCCGGATCGGGCTGCGCCTGGACACCGGCATGACCGGCCAGGTGTGGCTGGTCGCCACCGTCACCGCGCTGGCCTGCGCGCTCGCCGTGGTGGCGCCCGCCCTGGCCGCCAGCGCCGGGGGCCGGCGCTCCGCCCGGTCCGCCGCGCTGCCCGGCCCGGTGCGGGCC
>NZ_JAKRGC010000524.1 GCF_022347745.1 Streptomyces sp. OfavH-34-F | reverse complement strand
AGGAGACGCGGCCGGCGCACTTCCGGCTGCCGAAGGGGTCCGTGGCGGTGAGCGAGCAGCAGATCCTCGGTGTCGAGGAGGATCTGGGCTACCGGCTGCCCGGTGCCTACCGTTCGTTCCTCGGCGTCGTCCGCGTCCGCCCCGGTGTTGGTGTCGGTCCCGGCCCAGGGCGTCGCGCCCACGGGCGGCTGGAGCGAGGACGCCGGCACCCCGTCCGAGGCGGTCGGCTCGTACGCCACGGACCCGCCCTGCGAAGGCGTCGGGGACGACGGGATCGGGGCCGGCGGCGGGAAGGACGAGGGGGCGGCCGGCGCGGGCGGCGGAGTATCGGCCCGCTCCGCACGCCGGTCCGGGATGCCCAGCTTGTCCGCCGCCTCCTGGAGCCACTCCGGCGGGCTCAGCAGGAAGGACGTCTGGTTGAGGTCCACCCGCTCGGGCGGCGCCGGAGCGGCCGGCTCCACCTCCTGCGAGCCGTACTCCTCCTCGTACCGGCGGATGACCTCACCCACCGGGAGGCCGGGCCACAGCGTCGCCTCGCCGCTGTCCCGCGCGATCACCAGCCGCTGACGGCCCCCGTCCGACACCGGCCCGTCCGGACGGTCCTCCGCCCACACCACGAAACCGAGTTCGAATTCGCGGACCCGCACCTCGCGGTGCTGGTACGCCGGGACGTCCCCGTTCACCCACTCGTCCGCGCGCTCCTGCGCCTGCGCGAAGGTCACCACCGCGCTCACCCCTCCACCGGGACGGCGTGCGCGAAGCCGCCGTCCACCATCAGGTTCGCCACCGTCTCCAGCTCCGGCGGGTTGCCCGCGAGCCGCTGGAGGAACGCGTCGAAGTCCTCACCGCACGGCAGCAGCAGCCGGTCCACCCGGTCCTGCACCGTCCAGCCGTCCCGGTCCCGCGCGTCGTCGTACGCGCAGAACCACACCGACCCCAGACCCTCGCCGCGCACCTTCACCGCGAGCAGACCGCCCTGGACGAACGCGACGCCCAGGTAGTCCTTCGTCAGATGGTCACGCAGGCACTTGTTGACGTACACCAGGTCGTTCACGGCCGCCTCCTCGCGCACCGTGAAGAACGGCTGGTCGATCAGGAGGCCCAGCTCCGCGTCGAGCGCCGTACCCACCGGGGCGGAACCACCGGCCGCCTTGAGGAACGAACGGTAGGCACCGGGCAGCCGGTAGCCCAGATCCTCCTCGACACCGAGGATCTGCTGCTCGCTCACCGCCACGGACCCCTTCGGCAGCCGGAAGTGCGCCGGCCGCGTCTCCTGCAGCGGACGCGTCCCCCGCTTGTCCAGGTCCACCTCGGTCGACGCCAGACCGGCGTGGTGGCGCAGCAGCGCCTTCACCTCGACCGGGACCAGCTCCATCCGCCGGCCGCCGGGCACGTGGTGCCAGGTCCAACCGTGCGGGGTCGCCACCGCGGGGATCGTGTCCCACAGCTCGTGCCCGGCCTCCGCCATCGCCGCATTCGCCGACACGTAGTCCGTCAGCCGCAGCTCGTCCACGCCGAAGCCCTGCGGAGGCTCCGCGATCTCCGCCGCCGCCCGCGCGTACGGCGAGAAGTCCGGACACCCGTTCTCGTCCATCCGCACCCCTCTGGGGTGGCGCGAGGCCCGGACCGGGTCCGGGAAGTGCACGAGCTGCCCGGCATAGGCCGCGTTCGGTGGCGCGGCTTCCTGCCCGAGCCGACCTGTCGTCATGGCGGTTGCCCCCTGCTGCGTCCGGCTGATGAGGACCGACCCGGGGGTGGTCCAGGCACAGCCTAAGCGGTGACCCCCTTACGGGTACCGGCCCCGCCGCCTCCGGGCCACTTCCGTCACCAACCGTCACACCGGCGTGACGGACGGGCGACGGGACGGCCACCGGATCGCGACACGCGCCCACGTTTCACCGACCCAGCTTTCACAGGACCCGACACATTTGGCAGGCTGTCACCCGCATACACGGGGGCGTGCACATTCTGCGGCGGCCGCTGCGGGCACGGGAGGGACACAGCACCATGCACACAGCACACTCTGCACAGACCGTCACCACCGGAGACCCACGACTCAGCTGGAGCAGCACCGACCAGGGCCTCGCGCCCCGGCTCAGCCAGCGCCGCGACGGCATCCTGCCCGCCGTCGCCGCCGCCCTGTCCGTCCGCGGCGAGACGCTCACCTGCACCGCGGGCAAGGGCGACCAGCCCCCCGTGCTGCACCACCTCGTCCAGGACTTCCTCGACACCCTCCCCACCGCCCAGCGCGAACGGTTCACCGGCCGCTGCCCCGAGGCCATACTGCTCTCCCGGCACCTCACCGCCGCCGAGGCCGGACGCTCCAAGCGGGCCCAGCGCAAGCCCCTCACCAACGGGGAGGCACGCCGCGCCCTCAAGCACTCCCGGCTCACCGCGCGCCGCATCCGCGAGGACGGCGACCCGCTGCACGGCACCTACGCCGCCCCCTGCCGCTCCTGCGCCGTCATGCTGGCCCACTTCGGCGTCCGCCCCGTGGACCTCACCGCGACCGGCACGGCCACCACCGCCGAGAAGGGCTGACCGCGCCATGCACGACCGCACCGACCTGCCCGCGCAGTCCGGCCCCGAGCGGCCGGCCGCCGCCCGCTTCGCCGCCCCCGTGGACGCGGCCCT
>NZ_JAKRGC010000523.1 GCF_022347745.1 Streptomyces sp. OfavH-34-F | reverse complement strand
GCGGAGGCGCCGTCCGCGGCGGCCCGGGTGCCGCTCCGCGCGGAGTCCCCGCGGGCGCCGTCCGCGTCGTCCGCGTCGCTTCCGCAGCCCGGGAGCACCGCTCCGGCGGCGAGCGCGCCCGTCATCGCGAGCGCGTTCCTGCGCGTCGTCCCCGTGCGCCGCACCTGTTCTCCTTCGGGCTGGATCTGTTGTGACTGGATCTGTCCGGAAGTGATCACCGCCTGTGAGCGTACCCGCGTGCGGGGGACCGGCGGACAGCAACACCCCCCGCGACCGGATACCCTTTGATCCAGACACGCGAGATCCCACAACAGCACACGCGGCCGAGGAGTCACCCGGATGAGCACCACCCAGAGCGAGAGGCTGCGCGGGCTGGTCGAACCGCTCGTCAGCGCCGAGCAGCTGGAGCTGGAAGAGATCGACCTCTCACGGGCAGGCCGCCGCCGGGTGCTGCGGATCGTCGTGGATTCCGACGAGGGCGTGGAGCTGGACACCTGCGCGGAGCTGAGCCGCGCGATCTCCGCGAAGCTCGACGAGACCGACGCGATGGGCGAGGACGAGTACGTCCTGGAGGTCAGTTCCCCCGGTGCCGACCGCCCGCTGACCGAGCACCGCCACTACGCGCGCGCCACCGGCCGGCTGGCCCGGCTGACGCTGCGCGAGGGCGGCGAGCTTGTCGCCCGCGTCCTGGCGGTCGACGAGGACGGTCTCGACCTGGAGGTGCCGGGCGTCAAGGGTCGCAAGCCCACCGCCCGCCGGATCGCCTTCGACGAGATCGCCCGGGCTCGTGTGGAGCTGGAATTCAACCGCAAGGACAAGAAGGAAGAGGAGGCGTAGCCGTGGACATCGACGTGAAGCTCCTGAAGGGCTTGGCGCAGGACAAGGAGATCCCGTTCGAGGTCCTCGTCGAGGCGATCGAGTCGGCCCTCCTCATCGCGTACCACCGCACCGACGGCAGCCACCGCAGGGCGCGCGTGGAGCTGGACGAGCGCGGCCATGTGACGGTGTGGGCCAAGGAGGAAGCAGCCGATCTGGAGGAGGGCCAGGAGCCCAAGGAGTTCGACGACACCCCGTCGGGCTTCGGCCGGATCGCCGCGACCACCGCCAAGCAGGTCATCCTCCAGCGGCTGCGCGACGCGGAGGACGACCGGACGTTCGGCGAGTACGCGGGCCACGAGGGCGATGTCGTCACCGGCGTCGTCCAGCAGGGCAAGGACCCGAAGAACGTCCTGGTGGACATCGGCAAGCTGGAGGCCATCCTGCCGGTGCAGGAGCAGGTGCCCGGCGAGGAGTACACCCACGGCCTGCGTCTGCGCACCTACGTGGTGCGGGTCGCCAAGGGCGTGCGCGGCCCCTCCGTGACGCTCTCGCGGACCCACCCCAACCTGGTGAAGAAGCTTTTCGCGCTGGAGGTCCCGGAGATCGCGGACGGCTCCGTCGAGATCTGCGCCATCGCCCGCGAGGCCGGCCACCGCACCAAGATCGCGGTCCGCTCGACCCGCTCCGGGCTCAACGCCAAGGGCGCCTGCATCGGCCCGATGGGCGGGCGCGTGCGCAACGTGATGGCCGAGCTGCACGGCGAGAAGATCGACATCGTGGACTGGTCGGACGACCCGGCCGAGATGGTCGCCAACGCCCTGTCACCCGCGCGGGTGAGCGAGGTCGAGGTCGTGGACATGGGCGCCCGTTCCGCACGGGTGACGGTGCCGGACTACCAGCTCTCGCTGGCGATCGGCAAGGAGGGCCAGAACGCCCGTCTCGCCGCCCGGCTGACCGGCTGGCGCATCGACATCCGCCCGGACACCGAGACCGACGCCGAGCGCGACGTGGCCGACCGCGAGCGGGCCGAGCGGGCGCGGGAGCGCTCCGAGCGGCGCTGACGCGCGGCCCCGGCGGGGGCCGGGGAATAGATCACGTCGGCAGGTCGCTGAGAACACGACAACGTACGTTCGATTTTTGCCCCAAAGGGGTGAGGTCGGTGCGGGGAGGTAGACTTAGCCGTGTCTGGCCGGACGTACGTCCGCGCTTGCCCTGAGCGAACCTGTGTGGGATGCCGGGAGCGGGCGGCCAAGAACGAGTTGCTGCGCATCGTCGCGGACGGGGACGCCTGCGTCCCCGATCCTCGCGGTACGCTGCCCGGCCGGGGTGCGTACGTGCATCCCGTCCCCGACTGTCTGGACCTGGCGGTTCGCCGCCGGGCATTCCCCCGGGCCTTCAAGGCCAAGGGGCCGTTCGACCCCACCGCGGTACAGCGGTTCGTCGAGCGGGTGACACCGTAAGAAATGAACGGCACGGGCCCCCGTGCGGTCAGGTACCTCGCGAGTTGGAAGTAGGTCGAGATTGCGATGAGCACTCGATGAGTACGCGATGAGTACGCCCATGAAGTAGCGACGGTCCGGCGGTAACCGGACCTAAAAGGAGCGAAGTGGCTAAGGTCCGGGTATACGAACTCGCCAAGGAGTTCGGCGTGGAGAGCAAGGTCGTCATGGCCAAGCTCCAAGAACTCGGTGAATTCGTCCGTTCGGCGTCCTCGACGATCGAGGCGCCGGTCGTGCGCAAGTTGACTGACGCACTGCAGGGGCCCGGCGGCAACGCCGGCAAGCCCGCTGCCAAGCCGGGCGCGCCTCGCAAGGCCG
>NZ_JAKRGC010000522.1 GCF_022347745.1 Streptomyces sp. OfavH-34-F | reverse complement strand
CCTCCCGCACCCGGACGTCGGGACCGGGCCGGCCGGCCGCGCGCAGCCGCTGCACGGCGGGGACGACGAGGGCGGGGACGGCGGTGGCGAACGCGGCGACGCGCACCTCGCCCGCCTCGCCGCGCAGATAGCCGGTCAGTTCGGCGTCGGCGCGCTCCAGCTGGGCGAAGACCGCCTCGGCGTGCCGCAGCACGAGATGGGCGGCGTCGGTGAGCCGGACGCGCCGGCCCTGGGCCTCCAGGAGCGGCACGCCGAGCTGTTTCGCCAGGTTGGAGAGCTGCTGGGAAACGGCGGACGGGGTCATCAGCAGGGCGTCGGCGGTCGCGGTGACCGTGCCCCGGTCGCGCAGGGTGCGCAGGATGCGGAGCTTCTTGACGTCCCACTCGGTCATGGCCGCAACCTACCCGTGCGAACGGCGCCCGACATGCGGGTGCGCCGCGCGGTAGTGACTACCGGGCGGCGCACTCGGGCCGGGCGGGGCGGGACCGGAGGGCTCGGCACACTCGCCGGGCCCCGGTCTCCGGGCAGGTGGGTCAGACCTGCTTCTTCGACTTGTCGAGGACCATGACCAGGCCGGTGATCACGGCGAACAGGACGATGGGCGCCGCGACGTACAGGCCCAGGGTGTCGAGCACGCTCAGGCCGGGGCCCGGGTCGTCACCGTCGTCGCGGGTGAGCGCGAGCGCGGGGGACGACATGAGCAGCATCATCAGCGTCGTTCCGGCGGCGACGGCGCCGGCGCGCATAGCGTTCTTCTTGTCCACGGTGCCAACGTAGCGAACGCCCGGGCGGGCCGCGCGTCCGGGGTGCCGTACGGGCGTCAGCCGCCGTCCCGCGCCGGGCGCAGGACGTCCATCAGGCGGTGCAGCCGGGGCGAGGCGGCGAGCTGTTCCAGCGTGACGGGCCGGCCCTCCGCGTCGGCGACGGGCAGCCGCCAGTTCGGGTACTCGTCGCAGGTGCCGGGGAGGTTCTGCGGGCGGCGGTCGCCGACGGTGTCGGGGAGCCAGACCCCGGTGAGCCGGGCGGGGGTGCGGCGCAGGAAGCGGTGGACGGCGCGCACGGCCGCCTCCTCGTCGCCGCCCTCCGGGGGCAGGCCGGGGACGCCCTCGGGGAGCAGCCCGAGCCGGGCGAAGAGGGCCAGCCACCGCGCGGTCTCGGCGCCGTCCCTCCGGCGCTCCTCGTCCGGCGGGCCGGAGAGCAGACCCAGGCGGTGGCGCAGCGTCACGTGGTCGCCGGTCAGCCGGGCGGCGGTGGAGGGCAGGTCGTGGGTGGTGGCGGTGGCCAGGCAGTCGGCGCGCCAGCGTTCGGGGGCGAGGGGCCGGCCGTCGCCCGCCCAGTCCCGCTCGAACCAGAGCACCGAGGTGCCCAGCACGCCGCGCCGGGCGAGGGCCTCGCGGACGCCGGGTTCGACCGTGCCGAGGTCCTCGCCGAGGACGGCCGCGCCGGCCCGGTGCGCCTCCAGGACCAGGACGGCGAGCATGGCCTCGGCGTCGTAGCCGACGTAGGTGCCCTCGGTGGGCGGGCGGCCCTCGGGCACCCACCAGAGCCGGAACAGGCCCATGACGTGGTCGATGCGCAGGGCGCCCGCGTGGGCGAGGAGGCCGCGCAGCAGGTCCCGGAAGGGGGTGTAGCCGCTCGCGGCGAGGGCGTCGGGGCGCCAGGGGGGCAGGCCCCAGTCCTGGCCGCGCGCGTTGAAGGCGTCCGGGGGCGCGCCGACGGACATGCCGGGGGCGAAGACGTCCTGCTGGGCCCAGGTGTCGGCGCCGCTGGGGTGCACGCCGACCGCGAGGTCGTGGACGATGCCGACGGGCATCCCGGCCTCCCGGGCGGCGCGCTGGGCCTCGGCGAGCTGGGTGTCGGTGAGCCAGGCGAGCCGGCAGTGGTGGTCGACCCGGTCGAGCAGTTCGGCGCGGGCGCGGGCGGTGGCCTCGGAGCGGGGGTCGCGCAGCCCGTCCGGCCAGCCGCGCCAGTCGGGGCCGTGCACCTCGGCGAGCGCGCACCACAGGGCGTGGTCCTCCAGGGCCCGTCCCTGGCCGGCGAGGAAGTCGCAGTACGCGGCGTGCCGGCCGGGGGTGAGGGGGACGGCGAGGATCAGGTCGAGGGCCCGGTGCTTGAGGTCGCGTACGGCGTCCCGGTCGATGAGGGCGCCCTTGTCCAGGACGGCGTCCCGCAGCTCGGCGCCCTTGCGGCGCAGCGCGTCCAGGGCGGCCGGGTCGGCGACGTGGCCGTACTCCGGGACGGATTCGACGCGCAGGTGGACCGGGTCCGGGAAGCGCCGGGAGGAGGGGCGGTAGGGCGAGGGGTCGGTGGGGGCGCCGGGCACCGCCGCGTGCAGCGGGTTGACCTGGACGAAGCCGCAGCCGAGCCGGCGGCCGGACCAGGAGGCGAGGTCGGCGAGGTCACCGAGGTCGCCCATGCCCCAGGAGCGGGCGGAGAGCAGGGAGTAGAGCTGGACGAGGAAGCCGTGGCCTCGGCCGGGCGGCTGCGGGGCGCGGGGCGGGGCGACGACGAGCATGCAGGTCCGCGCCTCGCGGTCCGGGGCGCGGACGGTCAGCCGGTGGACGCCGAGCGGGGGTTCGGTCCACCAGGCGGGGGCGGCGGCGGGGGTTTCGGGCTCCCCGTCCGGGCGGGGTCCGGCGGCTCCGGGCTCCCC
>NZ_JAKRGC010000521.1 GCF_022347745.1 Streptomyces sp. OfavH-34-F | reverse complement strand
GCCGCTTGGCCGCGTCCATGGTCTGGATCATCTCGTCGGTGATGTCACCGGGTCGCAGTGCGCTCATCGCCCCACCTTGGACGACCGACCCTGCTGGAGGCCAGCGCTCCGTAGTGCTGGGCTGAGGAGCGGCCGGCCCCGCGGCCGCCGCGGGGGCCGCCCGGAGTTCGGCGATGAACTGCTCCGCCAACTCCGCTCTGAGGCGACGGCCGCCCGCGATGTACGAGCGGGCGCGCTCGCGTGTCGCGGCGGGCCAGACCGGCAACGCCATCAGGTGTTTGCATACCTGACCACCCGTCGGGATGCCCGCTTCATGAAAGCGCGAGCCCTTAAGCTCGACCCCGCCCCACCAGCGAGCGGACTCCCCTCCATGACCAACGGCCTCACCTGGATAGGCGCCCACGCCCTCACCGCCACGCCCGTCCCCGGAATGTGCGGCGGCATCTCCCTTACCCTCGCCCGTGGTATCGACCCTGACGAGTTCCTCATCAACCTCGGGGCCGACCTCGATCAGCTCGCTGCCCGCACCCCGCTGGCCGAACTGCGTAGCCAGCCCACCCCGCCCGGCCACGACCCGACCTGCTACGCCTACGCGATGTACGGCAGCGAGGGTGAGTGGACGTACGTGCTGGAGAACGACCACGCCGCGACCTGGGCAACCGGCTTCCGCCGTGTCCCCTCGATGAGGCCCGGCCCGGGTGAAGAGATCCTGTGCGCCAGCCGGAACCTGTACAGCCCGCCCGCCGCGATCCTGCACGTCGAAGGCGACGAGTTGATACGGCGGGCAGAGTTCGGCACCATCACCGGCCACGGGTCGGCGTTGGACGCGGCGCTCACTGCCGCCGGTGCCGTCTTCCCCTCCATCCCCGACGCCACTGCCGACGAGGTGACCGCCTACTACGAACGGCACGGCGCGCGCCTGCCCACCCTGGTGTTCACCGCGCTGGGCGCTTATACGGGGCTGAGCATCGACCAGGATGCCGCGCAGGCCGGGAATCTCCCCGCCGTCCACCTCCTCACTCCTTGAGCCGCACGCGCCTGCACAACGGCTTCGGCCCCCACCCTGACGGCTTGGGTGGGGGCCGAAGCGGGTTGGCGCTGGGGTGCTACTGTGCGTCGAGTTCGCAGATCACGGGCTGACCGCCGCCGACACCGTAACGGCAGGTGCCGCCGTCATCCATGCGCGTATCCAGCCAGTACGCATCCTTGTCCTTGATGCGCATCTGCTTCATGAAGTTCGCGAAGTGGCCGCCCATGGATTCCTGGTTGTGCATGCCCGAGATCGCCGCCCGGCCGCACACCTCGTTGAACGTGGGGTCAGCCCCGTTCTGCGAGAACAGGTGGATCATGCTGTCGTGCTTCTTCGCGTACATCGAAATGCAAGCATCCCCGCTGGGGGTGGTCTTCCCCGGCGGGATCGCCGGGTTGATGCCGCCCTCGGTGGACGACATGCCTCCGCTGTTGTACGAGGACGCGAACGCGAACTCATCGCAGTTCAACGTGTCGTCCGCATCCACCAGGGCGGAGTAGTCGCTGTTGTCCGCGGCCCACCCCGTGGGGCAGATCCGCGCACGGGAACGGTTGTTCTGCGACTCATCACCCATGTAGTACAGGGGTTCTGATCAGCCATCGAACCCGGGTGCTTGGCCGTGGCCTTCTGAATCAGCCACGCGTGAGCGGCGGCTTGCGGGAACGCCTTCGCGTTGAACGTGTACGTGGGCGCGACGTTGACGAACACACAGCCCGGAGCCGACCCCGCCGGAGCGTCTCCTGCGGGGTGTCGCAGCGAATACGGTCGAGGTCCTCGGTGCCGCCGTCGTAGTCGAGCGACCACTGGTAGCCGGTCTGGAACGGGCGGATCTTCCCGTCGGCGGGGAGAATGTTCGCGTCTATCTGAATGTCAGGCTTGAACCGGTAGTCCGTACTGGCCAGCGACGTATCCCAGCTGAACGGCGTCGTCAGCGTCGCCGAGTGCATTTCACCCGGCACCCACCACGGCTTGCCCTTCCACGCCGTCACCGGCTGCTCCTGCGGCGTACACGAGGTTTCGCACAGATGATTCCAGCCCACGAAGTTGATCTCGCGGAACGCGAGCGGGATCTGCTGGGCGGGCTCGATCGTCAGGTGCTCGGTGAACGTGTTCTGTCCGTCAAGTTCCAGCATCCGCAGGAACATGAAATCCGCCACGGCCTGCGGCACACCGTCCATGCGGATGATGACCGGCACCGTGCGCACATCGCACTGGATGAACCGGGTCGCGAGGATGGATTCGAAGTCGGTGTTGCACCACTCCACACCTGCGGTCGCCGCCGCCGCACCCGCCTTCTCAGACGCGTGGGGCGCCTTGCCCTTGGGGGCCGGGGTCGACTTGCCGAAGCACACCTGACGGCCGTCCGCGTCCGGCTCGCTGCACTGCTCCACCGCATCCTTCGCCGCCGACGTCGACAGCGGCGTACCGGCCTGGCCCAGGGGCTGTTATCGGCGGGCGCAGCACCGCCAGCCCCGGAAATTCGCGGAGCGAATTTCCGCAGGGCGAATTGCGGAGCAATTCGATCTGTGGCCAACGGAGTTGGCCACACCGGCGACGGAGTCGCCGGCCAGCAGCGCGGAGCGCTGCGGTTCGTCCGCCGCGTAGCGGCGGCGCGTCGTGTCCG
>NZ_JAKRGC010000520.1 GCF_022347745.1 Streptomyces sp. OfavH-34-F | reverse complement strand
AGGCGGCCGCGGAGACGAGGGAGAGCGCGACCGCCGCGAGCATGGCGTTCACCGGCGCGCTCCGGAGGCGGCGTACCCGGTGGCGTGGTCGCGCTGGGGTACGACGGACGGCCACGGCCGGGGCGGGCGGACCGGTTCGGCGCGCCGCAGCGGCAGCGCGGCGAGGACCACGGCGAGCAGCGCGGCGACGACGATGGAGTCGAGCCAGTAGTGGTTGGCAGTGCCGACGATGACGAGCAGCGTGAGCGCCGGGTGCAGGAGCCAGAGCCAGCGCCACCGGGACCGGGTGGCGACGACCAGGCCGACGCCGACCATGACGGCCCAGCCGAAGTGCAGCGAGGGCATCGCGGCGAACTGGTTGGCCATGGAGTCGGCGGCGGGCTGGGCCCCGTACACCGAGGGCCCGTAGACGCGGCCGGTGTCGACGAGGTGGGTGGCGGCGAGCAGGCGCGGCGGGGCGAGCGGGAAGAGCAGGTGGAGGGCGAGCGCGGCCCCCGTGAGTACGGCCAGGACGCGGCGTGCCCAGACGTAGTGGCGGGGCCTGCGCCAGTACAGCCAGACCAGGAACAGCAGCGTGGCCGGGAAGTGCACGGTGGCGTAGTAGGTGTTGGCGAGGTGGATCAGCGTCTCGTCGTGCAGCAGGAGGCGCTGGACGAGCCCTTCGCCGGGCAGGTGCGCGGCGCGTTCCAGGTCCCAGACGCGGTGGGCGTTGTGGAACGCCTCGTCCACGTGGCCGTTGGCGGCCCGGCGGCCGAGTTTGTAGATCAGGAAGAGCCCGACGACGAGCAGGAGTTCCCGGACGAGGGGCGGCCGGGCCACGGTGTCCGGGGACTCCGGGTCGGCGGGCGCGTGAGCGGTGTGTCTCACCCGGTGCCCCTTTGCTGACGATGCGGTGTCCTTGTGGCGGTTTCCCGCCCTTACCGATACGCCAGTGTACCGATACGGCCGCGTATCGGAACACTCGCGTATCGGTACACTGGCGTATCGATGGACCTCGTCGCAGAGCCGCAGAGAGGGAAGGCCCCATGTCGCCGCACCAGGCCGAGCAGGACAGGCACCCCGCGCAACGCCGGTCGAAGATCACGCCGGAGCGGGCCCAGGAGCTGTACACGGCGGTGCTCGACATGCTGAGGGAGAACGGCTACGAGTCGCTGACCATGGAGGGGGTGGCCGCCCGGTCCCGCTGCGGCAAGTCCACGCTCTACCGACAGTGGGGCTCGAAGCCGGAGCTGGTGGTGGCGGCCCTGCACGGCACCCGGCGCGGCACCCTGCGGAACATCGACACCGGTTCGCTGGCGGGCGACCTGCTGGAGGCGGCGCGGGCCATCGGCGAGGTCGCGGGCCGGGACACGCCGCTGACGCTGGCGCTCAGCCATGCGGCGCTGCAGAGCCCGGAGCTGCTGTGCGCGCTGCGCGAGTCGCTGATCCTGCCGGAGCTGGCGGCGATCGACGCGCTCGTGCGGCGGGGGGTGGAGCGGGGCGAGGTCGCGGCGGACAACCCGGCGGTGGAGTTCGTCGGCACCCAGCTGCTCGGCGTGATGCGGGCCCGCCCGATGCTGGCGGGCACCCCCGCGGACGAGACCTTCCTCGTCCGCTTCGTGAGGGGTGCGGTCCTGCCCGCGCTCGGCCTGAGCGCCCCGGAGCCCGGGGCCTGACAGACGTGGACCGTCGTCCCAGCGGATGACGGCGGTCCGCCCGCGCCGCACCGTGGGGACGGGGGCGGCGCGCAACCCGGCCGGCCGGTGAC
The DNA here is from genome assembly GCF_022347745.1 of Streptomyces sp. OfavH-34-F. GTDB lineage: Bacteria > Actinomycetota > Actinomycetes > Streptomycetales > Streptomycetaceae > Streptomyces. The sequence continues at coordinate 907 of NZ_JAKRGC010000520.1, read as the reverse complement.
TTCTCCGAAGTCACCGGCCGTTCGCGTATCCGGAGCCGCACGCTCCCCCTTCTCGTCGGCTTGACGACAACCCCGGTCCCCCTTTATCGTCTTCATGACGATTAAATCCCGAGGGGGGTCCACATGGCCGACATCACCCGCCGCTTCGGCCGGCGCCATCTCCGTTCCGCGCCCACCGCGCACATCCGCCACCACAAGCGCGGCCGGCTCGTCCACGACGGGGCCGGACTGAGCTTCTGGTTCCGGCCGCTGAGCGCCGCACTCTCCGAGGTGCCGGTCAACGACCGCGAGCTGGCCATGGCGTTCCACGCGCGCACCTCCGACTTCCAGGACGTCACGGTCCAGGCCACCGTCACCTACCGCATCAGCGATCCGGCCGAGGCCGCCGCCCGCCTCGACTTCTCCGTGGACCCGGACACCGGCGCCTGGCGCGCCGCTCCCCTCGAACAGATCGCCACCCTGCTCACCGAGACCGCCCAGCAGCACACCCTGGACGTCCTGGCCCGCACGCCGCTGGCCGGCGCCCTGGTGGACGGGGTCGCCGCCGTGCGCGAGCGGGTGGCGGCCGGTCTCGCCGCCGAGCCCCGGCTGCCCGCCACCGGCATCGACGTGGTGGCCGTGCGCGTCGTCGCCATCCGCCCCGAGGCCGAGGTGGAGCGCGCCCTGCGCACCCCCGCCCGCGAACAGATCCAGCAGGAGGCCGACCGGGCCACGTACGAGCGGCGGGCCGTGGCCGTCGAGCGCGAGCGGACCATCGCCGAGAACGAGCTGGCCAGCCGGATCGAGCTGGCCCGCCGGGAGGAACAGCTCGTCGAGCAGCGCGGCACCAACGCCCGCCGCGAGGCCGAGGAGAACGCGGCGGCCGACGCGGTGCGCGCCGAGGCGGAGGCCGCCCGCACGGTGCGGC
>NZ_JAKRGC010000051.1 GCF_022347745.1 Streptomyces sp. OfavH-34-F | reverse complement strand
TGGCCGCGGCCGAGGCCAGGGCACGGGCCGCCGGCTCCGCGCGGGAGACCGGAGCGGCCGACGAGGCCGCCACCCCCGCCCCGGACCCGAAGGCGCGCGCGGCCCGCTTCAGCAGCTTCCGCAACGCCGTACGGCCCGACTCCCCACACCCGGAAGGCAACTCCCGATGACCGCGACCACCGACGAGAAGCTCAACTGGCTGCTGGAGGGGCTCCTGGAACGGACCCCCGGCGCCCGGCACGCCCTCGTGCTGTCCAGGGACGGCCTCAAGCTGTGCCGCACCCCCGAGCTGTCCGTCGACCAGGCGGACCAGCTGGCCGCGATCTCGGCCGGCATCCAGAGCCTGTCCCACGGCGCCTCCGTCGAGTTCGGCAACGGCAGCGGCGGCGTCCGCTCCGCCATGGCCGAGTTCTACGGCGGCATCCTGTTCATCGTGGAGGCGGGCGCGGGCGCCCACCTCGCCGTCGTCGCCGCCGAGACCGCCGACGTGGGCCTGGTCGGCCACAACATGAGCGAGCTGGTCGAACAGCTCGGCGAGCACCTGGTCGCCCCGCCCCGCGAACCCGCCGACGCGGCGGCCGGCCGGGGCACCGCCGGATGACCCCGCGCCTGCGCCCCGGCAGGGACGACGGACCGGACCGGCTCTACACCCTCACCGGTGGCCGCACCCGGTCCGACTCCGCCGCCTTCGACCTGGTCACGCTCGTGGTCTCCGAGTGCGAGCCGACCCCCGGCATGCAGTCGGAGCACGTGGCGATCCTGCGGATGTGCGCACGGCCCACCGCCGTGGTCGAGATCGCCGCCGACCTCGACCTGCCCGTCAGCATCGTGCGCATCCTGCTCTGCGACCTGCTCGACACCGGCCGGATCAGCGCCCGCCATCCGCGTACCGCACGCGTATCGGACCGGCTTCCCGCCCCCGACATCCTGGAACAGGTGCTCGTTGGACTCCGCAACCTCTGACCGTGCCGCCCTGCAGGCGACGGCCGACAACGGACTGAAGATAGTCGTGGTCGGCGGCTTCGGGGTCGGCAAGACCACCATGGTCCGATCCGTGAGCGAGATCCGTCCGCTCAACACGGAGGAGACGATGACCCGTGCGGGCGAGGCGGTGGACCACACCGACGCCGTACGGTCCAAGACGTCGACCACCGTCGCCTTCGACTTCGGCCGGATCAGCCTCGACGAACGCTCGGTGCTCTACCTGTTCGGCGCCCCCGGCCAGGAGCGCTTCTGGTTCCTGTGGGACCGGCTGTTCTCCGGCACCCTGGGCGCCGTCGTACTCGTGGACACCCGGCGCCTCGCCGACTCCTGGTACGCCATCGACCGGCTGGAGCACCACGGCACGCCGTTCATCGTCGCCTGCAACGACTTCGGCGGCCCGCTCCACACCGAGCAGCAGATCCGGGAGGCGCTCGACATATCCCCGGACGTGCCCCTGGTGGAGTGCGACGCCCGCGACCGGTCGTCCAGCAAGTACGTCCTGATCACGCTGGTGGAGTACCTGCACCGGCTGTCGGCGCGGAGCGCGGGGATCGCCACCGGGGAAGCCGGGGAGGCCGAGGACGCCGAGGGCGCCGGGGAATCCGGGGACACCGGGGAATCCGGGGAGGCCGTCAGGGAGGCCGCCGCGCTGGCCCCGGAGCCCACGCCGTGACCCGGCGCCCCGGCGCGGCGGCGGCCGGTTCGCCCTGACACCGGGAGCCGCACGTACGTTCCTCCGACGGTCACGAGTCGGAATTCCTGTCTCATCGGACGGACAGGGTGCGTAACGACCGCACCGAAGGACTACGCTCCGACTCGTGGCCGACATCCAGATTCCCGCTGACATCAAGCCCGCAGACGGGCGCTTCGGCGCCGGTCCCTCCAAGGTGCGGACCGAGGCGCTCGACGCGCTGGCCGCCACCGGCACGTCCCTGCTCGGTACGTCCCACCGCCAGGCCCCGGTGAAGAACCTGGTCGGATCGGTGCGCGACGGCGTGCGCGACCTCTTCTCCCTCCCCGAGGGCTACGAGGTGATCCTCGGCAACGGCGGCTCCACCGCGTTCTGGGACATCGCGACGCACGGTCTGATCGAGTCGAAGTCCCAGCACCTGAACTTCGGTGAGTTCTCCTCGAAGTTCGCCAAGGCCGCCAAGCTCGCCCCGTGGCTGGCCGAGCCGACCGTCATCGCCTCCGAGCCGGGCACCCACCCGGAGCCGCAGGCCGAGGCGGGCGTGGACGTCTACGCCTTCACGCACAACGAGACCTCGACCGGTGTCGCGGCCCCGGTCAAGCGCGTCGCGGGCGCCGACGAGGGCGCCCTCGTCCTGGTGGACGCCACCTCCGGCGCCGGCGGCCTGCCCGTCGACATCGCCGAGACGGACGTCTACTACTTCGCCCCGCAGAAGTCCTTCGCCTCGGACGGCGGCCTCTGGATCGGCGTCTTCTCGCCGGCCGCCCTGGAGCGCGCGGCCCGCGTCCACGCCTCCGGCCGGCACATCCCCGAGTTCTTCTCGCTGCCCACGGCGATCGACAACTCGCTCAAGAACCAGACGTACAACACCCCGGCGCTCGCCACGCTCTTCCTGCTGAACGAGCAGCTGACGTGGATGAACAGCCAGGGCGGCCTGGCCTTCACGACCGGCCGCACGGCCGCCTCCTCGGGCCACCTGTACGGCTGGGCCGAGGAGTCCAAGTACGCCACCCCGTTCGTCACGGACCCGGCCAAGCGCTCCCAGGTCATCGGCACGATCGACTTCGCGGACGAGATCGACGCCGCCGCGGTCGCCAAGGTCCTGCGCGCCAACGGCATCGTGGACACCGAGCCCTACCGCAAGCTGGGCCGCAACCAGCTCCGCATCGCGATGTTCCCGGCCATCGACCCGTCGGACGTCCAGGCCCTCACGGCCTGCATCGACTACGTGATCGAGAAGCTGTAACGCGTACGCGCAGAAACGGCCCCGCACACCTCACGGCGTGCGGGGCCGTTTCTGCTTCACTCGGCCGAGTGGCATATGCCAGAAACACGGTCCGGGGTCGATTCGCCCTACGATGATGGTCTCGACACCAGCCATTCCAGGAGGCACGCAATGTCTGCAGCAGCAGTCGAGCACCCCTGTGACGATGGACCGGAGCCCCTGCTCGTCACGGCCGACCGGCTCGCCGAGCAGCATCCCGGCTATCGCGTCGAGATCATCGGAGGCGTCATCACCGTGGCTCCACCCCCGGACGGCCCGCACGCCCGCGCTCTGGCCAGGCTCGCTCGTCCTTTCATCGCAGCCGGACTCGACGGTGGGGAGACGGAAGTCCTCCAGGGCATCGGCCTGTGGCTGCCGGGCGGCCCGGAGGACTACGCCATCCCCGACCTCGCCCTGGTCGACGCGGATTTCGATGAGCATCTGATCGAGTACAACAGCTACGACCCGGCCGTCTTCCGCCTCGTCCTGGAAGTCACCTCCAGCAACTACGCCAGCGACCTGCGGCACAAGGTCGCCGCGTACGCCGAGGCGAAGATCCCGGTGTACGTGATCCTCGACCGGAAGCACGGACGCGTCCACGTCCTGACCGAGCCCTGCGACGGCTCGTACGACCGGCACGAGGTGTACGCGCCCGGCCAGCAGGCGCCGCTCCCCGCCTCCATCGGCGCCGAGGTGAGCCTCGATGTCGCCGAGCTGGTCAAGGCGGGCCGGCCGCCGTCCCGTACGGCCGGGGACTGAGGCTCACCCCAGGGCCGACTCCCACCGCTCCTCGCCGTCCTCCCACTCCCCGGTCCGGCGCAGGCCCGCCGCGGCGGCCACGGCGGCGGACGCCGCGTGCTCGGGGTGGATGTGGGCGACCGCCGTCCGCACGCCGGTGCCGTACAAGTGGGTGACCAGGGCGCGGGCGGCCTCGCGGGCGTAGCCGCAGCCCTGCCACGGGGTACCGACGACCCAGGCGATCTCGGCGCGGGCGCCGTGCACGGTGGCCTGGACGTAGCCGATCAGAGGGCCCTCGCCGCGCTCGCGGAGCACCCAGTTCCACCACGTCTCGTCCGGGTCCGGGGAGCCCGCCGTCTGCCGGGCGTAGCGGGCCCGCAGCGCCTCCGGGGTGTCCGGGGCGCCGCCGGTGAAGGTGTGCAGCGCGGGGTCGGCCAGTACGGCGGCCATCTCGTCGGCGTGCGCCACGCGCAGGGGCAGCGCGTCCAGGCGGGGCGTGGCGAAGGGCTCGGGGCCCGGGTCGGTCGTCATGGGAGGGAGACCTTACGCGAAACGCCGTCCGGCGCCGGTCGCCGGGATGAGTGCGGGTCCGTACCGGCGGACCATGGAACCATGGACACGATCCCGCAGCTCAAGCCCTTCGTGAAGCAGTACACCGTCCTGCTGAGCACGCGGCGGCAGGACGGGACGCTCGCCGACACCCCCGTGCACATCGCGGTCGAGGGCGACCACGCGTACATCCGGACGTTCTCCTCGGCGTGGAAGGTGGAACGCATGCGCAACCACCCGGTGGTGCGCCTCGCCCCCTGCACGGTCCGGGGCCGCCCCACGGGCCCCCGGATCGAGGCGCACGCCCGCCTCCTCCCGGCCGGGTCGAAGGAGGACATCCACGCGTCCCGGATGCTCTCCCGCAAGTACCCGGCGACGCAGGGCGTCCTCGTCCCCCTGGCCCACCGCCTGAAGCGGGACCGGACCCTGCACTACGAGATCCGGCCCATCGAGAACGGACCCTAGGGCGTGTTTTGAAAGGAGCGCCGTCCGCCCGGAGGGCGGGCCGGACGGCGTCCGGTGCGTGCGATCGCAAGGCGCCGGGAAGCCCTTGTAGCGGAGCTACCAGGGCTTTTCGGCAACGCCGCGAGCGTGCGTGCCGGACGTCGCCCGGCAGGCGGGACTTTCAAAACACGCCCTAGGGCCTCAGGCGTCGCGGCGGCGCACCGCCCACCAGCCCGCGGCCAGGGCCGCCGCCGCCCACAGCGCGGTCACGGCGAGCCCGGTCCACGGGCCGGGAGCCCCCGCCGGGTCCTGGTGCAGGATCTGCTGTCCGGCCCGGTCCGGCAGCCAGGCGGCGGCGCCCTGCGCGAGGTCGCCGACCACGAAGGACACGATCAGGATGAACGGGACGAGCAGGCCGAGCACCGCGACGGCGCTGCGCAGCAGGAACGTGAGCCCCGCCGCGAACAGGGCCATCAGCGCGAGGTAGATCCCGCCGCCGACGCAGGCCCGCAGGGCACCCGGCTCGCCGAGGCCGATCGCGTCCTCCCCCAGGAACGCCTGGCCGGTGAAGAACGTCGCGAACACGGTGACGAGTCCCACGCCGAGCGCGGACGCCCCCACGACCGCCGTCTTGGCGGCGTAGAACAGACCCCGGCGCGGCACCGCCGCCAGGGAGATCCGCAGGGCGCCGCCCGCGTACTCGGAGGAGACGGCGGTGGCCCCGAAGGCGACGGCCGCGATCTGCGCGAAGTTGAGAGCGTAGAAGGCGCCGAGGACGGGGTCGTCGGTGCCGTCCGCCTCCGCCCGGCCCACGGTGGCGAAGACGAGCAGGGTGATGGCGAGCGTGGCGGCGAAGACCGCGAGGAGCGATCCGTAACTCGCCCGCACGGAACGAATCTTGATCCATTCGGAGTGGAGCGTCGCGGTGACGGACATGGTCAGGCCCCCTCGGGTGCGGCCGGAGCGGATACGGGTGACGCGGCGGCGAACTCCGCGTCGGCGGACGTGAGCGCGAGGTACGCCTGCTCCAGCGAGGCGCGCTCGTCGGCGAGTTCGGACACGGGCACGCCCTCGCGCGCCGCGACGGCCCCGACCTCTTCGGCGGTGGCCCCGTCCACCGCCCACCGGCCGTCGGTGTCCTCCGTGAGCGTGTGCCCCCGGGCGAGCAGCGCCGTCCGCAGCCGGCGGGGATCGCTGGTGCGCACCCGTACGCGCGGCGGGCTGTGCCGGTCGATGAACTCCCGCGCCGGGAGGTCGGCGAGGAGCCGGCCCCGGCCGAGGACGACGAGGTGGTCGGCGAAGGTGGCGGTCTCGTTCATCAGGTGGCTGGAGACCAGGACCGTCCGGCCCTCGTCCGCGAGACGGCGCAGCAGGTGGCGCATCCAGACGATGCCTTCCGGGTCGAGGCCGTTGGCCGGCTCGTCCAGCATCAGCACGGCCGGGTCACCGAGGAGCGCGGCGGCGATGCCGAGCCGCTGGCGCATGCCGAGCGAGAACGTCCTGACTCGGCGGTGCGCAACGGCGGTGAGACCGGTCTCCTGGAGAACCTCGTCCACGCGCCGCGCCGGGAGGCGGTTGGCGACCGCCAGGAACCGGAGGTGGTCCCGGGCCCGGCGGGCCCCGTGGACGGCCTGCGCGTCGAGCAGGGCGCCGACCGTGCGCAGGGGCTCGCGGAGCGCCGCGTAGGGCCGGCCCCCGACCGTGGCGGTGCCGGAGGTGGGGCGGTCCAGGCCGAGGACGAGCCGCATGGTGGTGGACTTGCCGGCGCCGTTGGGCCCGAGGAAGCCGGTGACCCGGCCCGGCTCGATGCCGCACGTCAGCCGGTCGAGGGCCCGGGTGGTGCCGTACTCCTTGGTGAGTTCCTTGACGTCGATGCTGGTCATGGGCCCAGCGTGGCCGGGGCGGGCCCTCGCGGGCATCCCCCGCCCGGGGAGGGCGCCTCCCCCGCGCGGGGGAGGACGGCGCCCCCGGCCGCTCTGCCACGATGGCGGCATGCCGGGCCTCCTCCTCCAGCCGCTGACACGTGCGGTGACCTACACTCGCTGGCTGCATCTGCTGGTGGGCGTGATCGTGCCGCTCGTCTGCGGGGCGGTCTTCCCCGGGCTGAGCGATCCGTCGCCGTACGACTGGCTGCTGATCGCGGTCCTGCCGCTCCCGCTGGTCCTGGCCGCCGCCCTGGTGCCCTCGATCCGCCGGGCGGAGGGGCTGCAGGCGCGGTTGATGCTGTTCCCCGGGCCGCACGCCCGCGCCGGGAGCGACGAGGACCCCGGCATCTCGACCGCCCCGGCCGCCTCGTGGAGCGACCGGGCGCGGACGGGCGTCTGGCTGGTCCTGCGGATGGAGGCGGGGCTCGCCCTCACCCTGGTCACCAACACGCTGCTGGCGCTCGCGCTGGCGTTCGCCGGGGCGGCCGCCGGGGAGCCGGGCCGCGTCTTCCCGTTCCCCTGCTCGACCGGCACGGGCTGGGCGTACGCGCTGCTGGTGCCGGTGCCCGTGCTGGTGCTGGTCCTGATCGCCGCCGGGGCGGGCGCCCTGATGACCCGGGCCGCCCGCCGCCTGCTGGGGCCCTCGGTCAAGGAGCGGCTGGCCGCGCTGGAGAAGCGCACCGACGACCTGCTGGAACGCAACCAGATCGCCCGCGAGCTGCACGACACCCTGGGCCACGCGCTGACCCTGGCCGTCGTGCAGGCCGGTGCCGCGCGGACGGCGGGCGACCCCGAGTTCACCGACCGGGCCCTGGAGGCCATCGAGGAGACGGGCCGGGCCGCGCTGGAGGACCTGGACCGCGTCCTGCTCGTGCTCCGCGAGAGCGGCCGGCCGGCCGCCGCCCGTCCGGCGCTGGACGAAGCGGCCCGGCTGCTGGACTCCGCGCGGTCCTCGGGCGCGCGGATCGACGCCGAGGTGACCGGGGCGCTGGACCGGGTGCCGGGGCCGGTCTCCCGGGAGGCGTACCGGATGCTCCAGGAGGCCCTGACCAACGCGCTGCGGCACGCGGGCCCGGTCCGAATACGTGTCCGGATCGCGGTGGAGTCGGCGCGGCTGCGCCTGGAGGTCCGCAACCCGCTGCCCGCTACGGCCCCGGCGGCCGGGCCGGGCGGTGGCGGTGGCCGGGGGCTGCGCGGTGTCCGGGAGCGCGCGACGCTCCTCGGCGGCGAGGCGCGGGCCGGCCGGGACGGCGGCGACTGGCTGCTCGCGGTCGAACTTCCGCTGTAGGCGGCCCTGTCCGCTGTTCTAGGCTGGCCGGATGCCCCTGTCCGTTCTCCTGGTCGACGACGAGCCCCTCGTGCGGGCCGGACTGCGTGCCGTGCTGGCGGCGCAGCCGGACATCGAGGTGGTGGGCGAGGCCGCGGACGGGGCCGCCGTGATCCCCCTGGTGCGGCAACTGCGCCCCGACGTCGTCGTGATGGACGTGCGCATGCCGCTGATGGACGGCATCGAGGCGACGCGGGCGGTGCTGCGGACCGTCGCGGACCCGCCGAGGATCGTCGTAGTGACGACCTTCGAGAACGACGAGTACGTGTACGGGGCGCTGCGCGCGGGGGCCGCCGGCTTCCTGCTCAAGCGGGCCCGCCCGGCGGAGATCGTGCACGCCGTACGGCTGGTGGCCGAGGGCGACTCCCTGCTGTTCCCGGCGGCGGTGCGGCAGCTGGCCTCCTCGTACGGCCGGGACCGCGGCAACGCCGACGCCCGGTCGGCCATGGAGCGGGCGGCGCTGACCGAGCGCGAACGGGAGGTCCTGCGGCTGATGGCCCGCGGCCTGTCGAACGCGGAGATCGCGGCACGCCTGGTGGTGGGGACGGAGACGGTGAAGTCGCACGTCAGCGCCGTACTGGCGAAGCTGGGCGCGCGGGACCGCACGCAGGCGGTCATCGCCGCGTACGAATCGGGCTTCGTGGCCCCGGAGTAGCGGTGGGGTGGGCCCGGGGGCACTGCGGGGGCCCGACGGCTGTACGGGGCGGGCCCGGGGTGGCTCCTCGGAGCGGGCCCGGCGGCTCTTCGGGGCGGGCCCGGCGGCTCTTCGGGGCGGGCCCGGTGGCGCCCCTCAGCCCTTGCGGCGCCGCCGCCCCAGGGCGAACAGCAGCCCGATGCCCGCCAGCACGGCCACGCCCGTCAGCGTCGTGCCCTTCACCGGTACGCCGTCCCCGCCGTCCTCCGCGCCGCCCGTCCCCTTCCCGTCGCCCCGGTGCCCGGCGCCGCTCCCGCCGCCGTCCCCCTTCCGCTCCACGTCCACCCGTACAACGTCGCTCCGCTCGCCCTCGGAGCCGTACATCAGGGCGGAGCCGTCCGCCGTGAACGTCACCGACTCGGACTGCGGCAGCAGCGGCGACTCGACGGGGTAGTCCTTGCCGAGGCGGCCGTCGGCGAAGGCGTAGCCACGGGCGCTGAAGTAGGAGCGCAGGACCAGTTCCTTTCCGTCGGGCGAGAACGCCCCGTCGGTCACCCAGGGCACCTCCCCCACCCGCCGGAACACGTTGTCGGCGCCCGCGGTGAGCTTCGCGGGCCCTTCGTAGAGGCCGCCGCCGTCCTCGTTCTTGGAGGCGATGTAGACGCGGCCGGTCTTGGGGTGGACCATCAGCGCCTCCGCGTTGCGGGGGCCGTCGGCGTACTTCACGTCGAACTGGGTGGCCCGGACCGTCGCGTCCTTGAGCACCTTCGGCTCGGGGAAGCGGTAGATCCAGACGTGGTCCCAGCTGCCGTTCAGGTTGTCGCCGATGTCGCCGACGTACAGGTTGCCGTCCGGGCCGAGGGAGATCGCCTCGACGTCGCGCGGGGAGCCGACGCCCTTCATGGTGATCCTGGCGACCGTCTTCCCGGTCCGCGAGTCGACGGCGAAGACGTAGGGGCCGTCGTCGCTGTCGTTGTGCGTCCAGTAGATGCCCGGGTGGGCGCGGCTCGCGGCGAGGCCGCTGGACTCGGTGATCCGGGGGTCCTCGATCGTGAAGCTCCGGTCGGCCCCGTCGTCGTCGGCGGCGAGCGCGGGGGTCGCGGCGAGGGCGAGGAGGACGGCGGCGCCGAGGGAGGGGGCCAGTCGGTACGAACGCATGACCCAAGTGTCCACCGTCACGTACCGGCGCGTAGCCCGGATCGGCCATGATGGGCGCCATGCGTTTCATGTGTGTCGGCGATTCCATGACCATCGGGCGCGCCGGCGACTTCACGTGGCGCTACCGCATGTGGCAGCACCTGACGGCCGCGCCGGACGGCCCGCACGAACTGGTCGGCCCGCGTACGGAGCTGTACGAGGCGGAGACGGGCGCGGCGACCTCGTCCGCGTACGCCGCCGACGACTTCCCGCCCGCCGCCCGCCGCCACCTCGCGGGCTGGGGCGAGGGCTGGCTGCACATGGCCCCGCTGATCGCGGACGCGGTGACCGCGCACCGGCCGGACGTGCTGCTGGTGTCGCTGGGCCTGATAGACCTCGGCTTCTACACGGACAGCGCCCAGACCGCGGAGAACGCCCGCGCCTTCCTGACCGCCGCCCGCACGGCGAACCCGCGCATCCGGTGCGTCCTGCTCCCCGTCATCCCGAACATACGCGCCGAGTCGGACGCCCCGTTCGCGGCGGAGTGCGCCCGCTTCAACGCGCTCCTCGCGGACACGGTGGCCGCCCTCACCACCCCCGACTCCCCGCTCCTCCTGCTCCCCCACCCCCCGGCGTACGACATCCACACCGCCACGTACGACGGCACCCACCCCAACGCCACGGGCGAACACCACCTGGCCGCGTCCTTCGCCAACGCGGTGCACGAGGCGTGGAGGCTGGGCACCCGGTACGAAACGGAACCGTCGCCCCTGGAACCGGCGGTGGCGGGGAGCCGCTGAGTTCGTCTGTGGACGCGGGGCGAGAGAGCGTCAGCGGTCACGTCCGGGAAGCCAACGGTTCTTCATCCGTCGGAGTCGCCACGGAGTGATCGCGGTGGCCATCATGCCCAGGGAAACAGCCAGCGCCGCCAGCCCCCAGCTGAACGGATCGACAGAACGGGTGGTGGTCCAGTCCCACCATGCCGGTCCCCACCAGATCAGAGGGAAGACCGAAGCCAGCGGGACGACCCAGCCGAGCTGGCTTCCGAAGATCCGCACCGACACGAGGGCGAGCCCGAACCAGATCAGAACGGAACGCAGGTACACGGCTCCTCCCCCGGACCCCACCGCCACCGCCACCGCCTCAACGACGAAGGAGACCCCGCACGCGATCACGGTCAGGCCGGCTAGGTATCCGGTACGGACACCGTGCGCTCTGGACGTGCCGGACTCCTCATGCGTCGCCATGTCGCCCCCGAGTGCCGCTGTGAGGAAAACAGCGGACAGCAGCGGAAGTTCTCGGCGGAAAGGGATGCCCGTGGAGTGATCCGAGTTGCCGAAGTCGGGCACCGCGATACGGGTGCCGCCGAAGAACGCCGACAGGACCGCCACCGCCGCAACTCCGGCCAGCACTGCCCCCGCCCGGTGGACCCGTGCGTATCGCAGCAGGTCAGTCCCCCGCATCGGGCCGGCACCAGCCTTCCTTGTTCAGATATCCGGTCTCTCGCGCCAGCCACGCCCGCTGCTCGGACGGTGACTTGCGTACTGCCTCGCTGGCCGCACGCTGGGCGTCGGTGACACCGACGAGGCTCAGCCCTTCGTCTGCTGCGGCCGGGTCCTGGCCCATGGCTTGGTACTCCAGCCAGAGGTGGATGTTGTCCAGGGCCTCCCACGCCCGGCTTTCCTCGCGTGGCGGCCTGCATCGGCCGACGGACGTGACGAACGTCTGATGCGCCATGGCGATCGCGGCGGTACGTACGTGCCCTTCGGCTATGTCGAAGCCGCGGTCTCCGAGCTGCCGACGCCGCAGTCCGTACTCGTAGAACGCATCGGGAGCTTCGCCCCACGTCTGGCGACCCAGCCGCTCGGCCATACGGCTCAGCTCGGGGAGGTACCTGCGATGCTCCGCCCACACGCACACCCGGGGCGCGGCGTCTTGCGCTCGGGAGCACAGCATGTCGCCGCTGGACGCAGATCGCTCCGTGCGCAACTCGCCCGCCACCGGCAGCGCGACCATGGCGGCGAGGAGACCGACTGCCGAGCCGAAGAGCACGGGGTGGGTGTGTCGCGGCAGGTAGCGCTGGGAGGAATCCTTCCGCCCGGCCCGCACGGGTCGGGAGGGAACAACGACCGCGAGTACGGTCACCGTGACCGCCAGGAGCAGGCGGGCGGCCACCGGAGCAAGGCTGAGCCGCACATCCGGGGGGCCGGCGAGCACGTAGAACCTGTAGGGCGTTCCGAGCAGAACGATGAATCCGCCGAGCGCGCAGATCACTGGAGTGAACGCGGCCGACGGCCACAGGCGTCCGGCCAGATGCCCGGCCGACGCGAACATCAGCAGAGTCACCGCGCCGAGAAGCAGATAGGACGGCCAGAGAAACCCGGGACCGGCCTCGCTCCAGGACACGGCGGCGGCGGTGAGGCAGCCGACGCCATAGGCAAGGTACCCGAGCGTGAGCGTGGCACCCAGGCGTGCGGCTTCGATGCGCCAACTCGGGCGGGCGGCTCCCAGAATGAGCTCCGGCATCCCGGCACGCGACGCCCGGCCTGCTTGCCACGCGGAGACGCCGGCGAGAATCGGCCCCAGAAACAGGGTGACGATCTGGGCGGCCACGCTGGCTTCGGGCCACACGCCGATCCAGTAGCGCGACCGCCCGAAGAGAACGACGAGATCCACCAGAAGCATCACGGGAAGGGCCGTGAGCAGGGGGGAGCGTCGCAGTTCGATGCTGTACGTGTTCAGCACGTCGTCTCCCCGGCGGGCTCACGGCTTCCGAGGACCGTCATGTAGCCACGTTCGAGCGCGCTGTCTCCCGGAGCCGTCGGCTCGGCCCGCTGAGCCAGGTCCTGAGGGCTGCCACTGCTGACGATTTGCCCGTCCTTGAGCACGAGAACCGTCCCGCAGGCGGCTCCTACGTCTTCGACGAGGTGAGTGCTGAGCATGATGGCAGCACCTTCGCGGGCCAGTGAGCGGATGAGCTCGCGGAAATCAAGCCGCTGTGCGGGATCGAGCCCCACGGTGGGTTCGTCCAGCAGCACCAAGGAGGGTGAGCCAACGATGGCGGCGGCAATTCCGGCACGGCGCAGCATGCCCCCCGAGAGCGACTTCATCCGGTGCCGGGCGCGGTCCGCCAATCCCACCGCTTCGAGCGCCCGCAAAGTCGCCGCGCCGGCCTCCTTGTCAGGAACTTCACGCAGCCAAGCGCAATAGCGCACGAATTCCTTGACGGAGAACGCCGGATAGTATCCGAAATCCTGAGGGAGATAGCCGATCATTCTGCGCGCGCGCCGCGCATCCCGCTCGTTCCGGATCGGCTTTCCGAAGATCTCCAAGGACCCTGCCAGCGGAGGAGTAATCGTCGCGAGCGTTCGTAACAGTGTCGTCTTTCCAGCCCCGTTCGGACCGAGCAGGCCGGTGACTCCGGACTCAAGGCAAAGATCGAGACCTTCGATGATACGTCGATCGCTATAGCCCTGCGAAAGGCTTTCCGTTCGAACGGCAGGAATCGGCAACAAGAAGCTATCCTTCGAGACGTGCCCGCGGGTCCGCCACTGGAGCGGACCCGCGGCAGTGAAGAGCTGGTACTAGTCGACCCGAGTGCTATTGATAGGCCTTGCCACCCTCTCATAACGGCCTCCGCAGGAGATGCGAGAGCAGTTGACGACGGACCGACAGAGAAAATTGGTCAATTTCTTGGCCATCACCGGTGAGAACCGGCCGTTTACCAGCGACTGAATAGGCCACTCGGGCAGCACACGGAGCCGCCGAATGGTGCACGGGACCGGTCAGCCGGCCAACGGGATGACCGAACGCCCCCGGTGGCATGCCGGCCCTGGGTCAGCAGTCGTCCCGGGGCCGCGAGGACGACGATTTCCGTGAGGAACGTCCGGGCCTTGAGGCCGCGCGTCACCCGTGGCAGGCTCACCCCGCATGATCGACAACTCCGCGAAAAACGTCCTGCACACGCGGCTGCGGCGGGATCGCAGCGCACTGCTATGGAAGCTCGACGGCTTGTCCGAGTACGACGCCCGCCGGCCGTTGACGGTCACCGGGACCAACCTTCTCGGCCTGGTCAAACACATGGCCGCCGTCGAGGCCAGGTACCTGGGCGAGGTCTTCGACCGGCCGTCCCCGCACCCACTGTCCCAGTGGCAGGACCACGACGGCAGCGACATGTGGGCGACCGGGGACGAGTCCCGCGATCAGATCGTCGATTCCTACCGGCGCGCGTGGGAGCACTCGGACGCGACGATCGACGAGCTTCCCCTCGACGCCCCCGGCCACGTGCCGTGGTGGCCGGAGCCGCATTCCAGCACGACCCTGTTCGCCGTGCTGGTCCACCTCCTCGGCGAGACCAACCGGCATGCGGGACACGCCGACATCCTGCGCGAAGGCGTCGACGGCCGAACCGGTATGCGCCCCGAACACGAGACGCGGATCGATGAGGACGCTCGTACCGCCTACCGCGCGAAGATCGAGCAGGCCGCCAGATCGGCCGCGTCCCTCCAGGCGTAGGGGCCGAGGGCCGTCCCCTGCGGGGCCTGGATGCGGGAGCAGCCCCTTTCCGGCCCGCTTCCGGCCCCTTTCCGACCGGTTCCGCACGGTGCATTCCCGGGGGTGACCGGTTCGGGCGAGAATCGGACCGGGGTGGTCGGTCGTGTGGGGTGGGGTTCGGTGGGTGACGCCGGTGGTGGTCGTCGCCGAGGTCGGGCTCGTGTGGGGCGGGGTCTTCGATGTCGGTCAGGCCGTGGTCGTCGGGGTGGTGGTCGAGGCGCTGCTGGCCGCGGTGGTCGTCACCCAGCTCGTCGTCGCCTCGCGGGCCTACGCCGCTTCCAGGCGCGGGGGCACGGACGGGCAGGAGGCGTTGAACCGGGCGCTGGCCGCCGTGTTGCCGGGGCCCGTGGCCAAGGCCGTGGGGATGGAGTTCGGGCTGTTCCGGGCGCTGTGGCGGTGGGTACGGCGCAGACCGGACGTGCCCGAAGGGCGGGTGCCCCTCGCGTACGGGGCGGAGATCAGGCCCCTCATGTGGGCGCTGGTCTGCCTCGCCCCGCTGGAGATCGGCGCCGTCGAGGTCCTGCTGCCCTGGCACGTCGCGCGGATCGTGCTTCTCGTGCTCTCCGTGTACGGCACGCTCTGGCTGATCGGCTTCCTCGCCGCGCTGTCCGTCCGCCCCCACATGGTCGGTGACGGCGAACTCGTCCTCCGCTTCGCGCACTTCGTACGGGTCGCCGTCCCCCTCGACTGCGTCGAGTCCGTGCGCAGGAGCCACCACAGCGGTTACCGCAGGGCCGTCCAGATCGACGACGGCGTCCTCGCGATGCCCCTCGGCGACACCACCAACCTGTCCGTCATCCTGCGCGAGCCGCACCCCATCGCCCCCAAGCCCGGCAAGCCGCCCCAGGAGGTCCACGAGATCCGGTTCGCTGCGGACGACCCGCACCACGCGATACGCGCACTCACCGCGCACCTCTCCGCCGGCTGATCCAAGGGCCGACACCGACAAGGCAAAGACCACCCCGACCCCGTCCTCCGGCCCCGCCTTCAGTGGGGCTACTCATGCTGATCTCGTGATGCCGCAGGCAGGGGGAGTCGGGCGGCGACTTCGGACTAGGCACTGTCCGGCGGATCATGAGGTCCATAGGATCTGACCATGATTAACGTGCAGGTCCGTGGCGAGAGCGGCACGGTCGAAGCCCGCGCCGAGCATGGTCTGGCATGGGGGCCAGAGCTGGCCGCTCTCAACCAGTCGGAGTTTCCGATGCTGGGGCATCTGCTGCCGTATGCGGACACTGTTTTCAACAGCCGCCAGGTGGTCACCCTGCTGGCGGAAGTACCGCGCCTGCCTCCAGGCATAGTCACCGATGCCCTCGCGCGTGAGCTTCTGGACTTGGGCCAGACGGTTCTCGACGGACAGCACCTCTACCTATGGTTCCTCGGGGACTGAGACAGCAGGTCTGCTCAGCCCCCGAGCCAGAGCCGGATCACGGCGGTGGTTACGGTGCCGTGGAAGACATAGGCGCGTGTGTCGTAGCGAGTGGCGACGGCCCGGTGGTTCTTGAGCCGGTTGATCGTCCGTTCCAATTCGTTGCGGCGCTTGTAGATCTCTGAGTTGAAGCCGGTGGGCCGGCCGCCGTTGCCGCCGCGGCGTTTGCGGTTGGCCCGCTGGTCCTTCGGCTCGGGAAGCGTGTGCTTGATCTGGCGTCTGCGCAGGTAGCGGCGGTTCCGCCGCGAGCTGTATGCCTTGTCGCCACCGACGTGGTCCGGTCGGGTTCGCGGGTGACCGCCCTGCGGGCGGCGGACTCGGATCCGATTGAGAACTTCGATCAGCTGCGGTGCGTCGCCCCACTGGCCCGGTGTGACCAGGAAGGCAAGCGGGTGGCAGCCTCCTTTACCTGCAAGGTGGATTTTGCAGGTGAGGCCGCCCCGGGACCGTCCGAGCCCCTCGTCGGGTCGGCGGTTTCGGGGCGTCGCCCCTTTCTCGGGACGCGCGGTGCCTTCTTGCGGGCCCCGGCAGCGTGTCAATGGGCCCGGCAGGACGTGGAGTCGACGCTGACCATGCTCCAGTCGAGCCGGCCAGCCAGGTCAGCGTCGGCCTGGACAGCACACAGGATCCGGACCCACGTACCGTCCGCTGACCAGCGGCGATGACGTTCGTAAACGGTCTACGTACTGCCGAAACGCTCCGGAAGGTCCCGCTACGGTATGCCTGTCCGCATGCGGAAGAGGATCCCGTTGAGCACCCTCCGGTGATCGCACCAACGACCGCCGCTTCACCCGACAGGCGGCAGATGTGGCTCCAGCCGCACCCACTCCACATTCGTCAGATCACCCCGCCCCATGCGGAGCACAACGAATCACCTGCCCGACAGTCACATGATCCGCCGGGCAGTGCCTAGCCGAGACCGCCGAACGGCACCGCATAGCGGGAAGCGCGGCCGGCCACCTGATCGGGAGTGAGGCCCTCCACGACCAGATCGCCGGTCCACAGATGGTCCCGGTTGGCGAAGGTGGTCTCGAACCCGACGCGCTTCCCGCCGGGTTCCAGTTTCCAGCCCCGGTCGTGCGCCTGAGTGATGCGCCCGCTTCCACAGACGAACGCACGGGTCGCCTGGACAAGAATCCACTGTGCGAGTTCGGTGTCGCCGGCCGTGGGCCTGCCACAGGAACGGGCCATGTGCCACAGGCATGTCCACTCGGCCCCGGGCGTCAGGGGACCGACCACGGCAACTTCCCCGATCCGCCTCGCATCCAGATGGTGTGTCGCGTAGCCGAATGCCGTACCGAACAGCGCGAACACTGTGACCCGGCTCCGTCCGGTCAGCACCTCGTCGTCGCCGCTCATCTCGAGAACTCCTGGCTGTGGCCGTCCGGGCGCTTCAGCCGTGCCCGGACGGCCACCGTTGAGTGGGAGTGGATCAGCAGCCGTCGCCGTCACCGCAGCACGCGGGCGGGTTGCAGGTCTTCGCAGTGCCCCACAGACCTTCGTCCACGTGGAACCCGGCAGCCCTGACGCGGTTCACCACGGAACCGATCAGCGGACGGGTACGGACGGTGGTCTTGGGCTCGTGCCCAAGGAACAACCCGAACTGTTCGTCGCACCACGTGGCGTACGCCTGAGTGTGGAGCACGAAGGAGTGCCAACCGGGATCGACGGCCGCCGACGGGGTCATGTCGAACGCGCGGCTGTCACCCATCACCTTGAGGAAGGCGAGGGCCTGGTCCACGATCCGGCGGGCAGTGGGCAGTTCGTGCCCGTACTCCTCCGCGCAGAACTCGGACACCTTCTCGAACAGTTCGGGACTGACGAGGTCCCGTCCATGCCGTGGAACGACGGGGGATTCCAGCGTGGTCGTCACAGTGAGACACCCTCTCTCGACGGTCGATGGCCGGCGACGCAGCGGGTGGGAGTCTCGATGGCCCGTGACCCTGGCGGTCTGATCCGCGACGGCGGCCTGGCCTGCGCCACCACGAGTCCGCGCTGTCGAATCGCCTCCCGAAGCCGGTGGAACGACCTTAGGAAGCAAGGAAGGGGGCGGACCACAATCTTGCACGGGCTTGCACGGCAATCACTCGATGGACGTGATCGCATCCGAGATCAGAGTCCGGGCGGGTGCACCGTGGACCGCGAACTTGGACAGCTCGCGGAACGCCTTGGCGTACGTGGCGACCTCGCTGGGCGCCGTGACGTTGACCGCGGCCGTGAGCAGTTCGACGCTCGCTTGGCGGTCGTCGAAGAGGTAGAAGGCTTCCAGGGGCCAGACGCGCCGCTGGGCGGTGGCGGGGATGATCCCGAGGCTCACGTTGGGAAGCGCCATGACGGCCAGCAGGTAGCCGAGTTGTCCGGCCATCGCGGGAGCGTCGCCGATGCGGTAGCGGAGCACCGTCTCCTCCAGCAGGAAGGCGAAGCGACGGCTGCCGTCATGGAGCACCCGTGAGCGCTCGACCCGGGAAGCCGCCGCAGTCGGCGAGTCGTCGGGGGTGCCTTGGAAGGCGGCGATAGTCGAGAGCAGGGACGCCGCGTACGCCTCGGTCTGGAGCATGCCCGGTACGACGTTCGAGCAGTACACGCGGAAGTGGTGGGTCCGCTCGTAGAGAGGGACGACCTCCTCCTGCGCCCGCCGCATCCCGTGCCGGTGCAGCTTTTGCCAGTGGACATACATCTGATCGGCTTGGCGGTTCGCCGCGATCAGATCGTCCGTCTGGTCCTCCGCCCCGCACGCTTTGCACCAGGCGCGGATGTCCGCGGCCGACGCGGGGGTTCTGGCCCGTTCGATGCGGGACGACTTCGCGGGGCTCCAACCGCACCGGAGAGCCAACTCATGCCCGGTGAGCTCCGCGTCTTTCCGGAGATCCCCGAGACGGGAGGCGATGGCCTCGCGGGCAGCCTGGGCGCTGGACGACGGCGACGCGGACATGAGTGGGCTCTTCGTTCTCCGTCGGGTCAGACCGTGAACTTCTCGTGCGGGATGCCATGCTCCCAGACCGCCTCGAACGCAGCCGAGGCGAGTTCTACGACGGCGGGCTCGGAGCGAACCTCCCAGCCGGGCTCGGACCAGTCCCCCTCACCCGAGAAGTGGTTGAAGAGCACGATCTCTCCGTCGAACACCCAGCAGTCGTTTCCGGGAAGCGCGATGCCGGAAGCCCGGCGCCTGGGCAGCCAGCGCACCTGCTCCCCGGCATGCAGATTGACCGGGGTGCCGGCGTGCTCGTACCGGATGTAGTCCGTCACCGGTTCCGACACGACACGGGCGCGGCGGACGGTCACGCCTCGGGCCACGGTGCTGCGGACCAAGGCCACCCACGGCCTCCAGTAGGCGGACGCCGGGTCGGTGTCGCGCCGGCCCGTGCGCTTCCAGGTCTCGAAGTCGGCGGCCTCATCGCCCACGCCGTACGCGTCGCGCATCTCCAGGTGCACGGCCGAGTGCTTGGCCGAGGCCAGCAGTTCCTCAAAGCCCGGCTCGTTCCGCGACATCGCATGCCTCCCTGAGCATCGGCACCATGCGGGCAGGAATCCGGATCACGGCTTCGTGCAGCGGGATGCCCGAAGCGTGCCCGGGCACCTCGAACGACGCGCACTCGGCCTCCAGCCGGCTGTCCGGCTTCCAGCCCTGCAGCACCAGCTCCGCCTTTTTCTCGTCCACCCACACGGTGGGCGAGCCTTGCTGTCCGGTGTCTGGATCGATCCCGATGAACCGTAATGCCATGACTGCCTCCGGTACCGAGTGGGCTTACGCCAGCTTGCACGAGCGTCCCCCTCAGCTCGCAAGGGTGTCAAGAGGGCCCTTGTCGCGGTCGCCGTCCCACCTGCCTTCGCCGTCGCCCCCCATGCCTCGACCGGCTGCTCAGCCGCCCGCCCGGCCGGGCCCGTACGTCCCCGGGCATCGAGGGCTGCCCGAGCGCTGCCCTCCGGGTACTGGCGGAACGCGCCGTGACCCGGCTCCATGGGGGGAGGCGTCCCCCGTTGCTGAGAGGCCCCGTTGGCAGAGCGCGAGCACCACCAAGACCAGAAGGCCGGCACCAAGGCCACGGCACCCGCCGGACCGGCCCACATGAGCCCGCCAGGGCTCCTCGCACTCCAGCGCAGCGCGGGCAACGCCGCAGTCCTGCGCATGCTCCAGCAAGCCGGCCACCCCTACGCCCAGCCCCCCGGAGAGCACGGCCACGAGCGGGCCGGCACCGAACAGGCCCCCGCCGTCCAGCGCTCCGCCGTCCACGACGTCCTCGCGGGCCCCGGCCGCCCCCTCCACGCGCCCCTGCGCGAGGAGATGGAATCCCGGATGGGCGCCGACTTCACCGACGTCCGCATCCACGACGGCCAGGCCGCCCGTGCCTCCGCCGCCGAGATCGGCGCCCTCGCCTACACCAGCGGCAACAACATCGTCATCGGCGACGGCGGCCTGGACAAGCACACCCTGGCTCACGAACTCACCCACGTCATCCAGCAACGCCAGGGCCCGGTCACCGGCACCGACAACGGGCAGGGGCTCAAGGTCTCCGATCCTTCGGACCGCTTCGAGCGGGAGGCCGAGAGCAACGCCAGGCAGGTCATGCGGGCCGCCACCACCCTCCCCGCCGCCTCGGCGGCGGCGCCCACGACGTCCGTGGAGTCGGCCTCGGCGGCAGGGGCCGGGACCGTGCAGCGGATGAACAACGGCGGGGCTCCGGGGATGGGCGGCTTCGTTCCGCCCTCGCTGACTCGGCAGCGGACGTTCGATCTCTCCGCGTCTCAGCCGACCAGTGACTTCCTCGCGCACGTCCCGGTTCTCAGCCCGCTCACGGGCATGGTGGCGCTAGAGGACGTCTGGACCGGACAGATCGTGATCAGCAATACGGACCGGCCGCCCACCCAGTATCTCGGCCAAGGCCAACAGGATCACACCGTGGCGTGGACCTTGATCCGGGAAACACTGACGAGCCATTCGAACAAGCCCGCCAGAAGCCTGGTGTCCTACATCGCCAGAGAGATCCAGAAACTGGAGAACCTGCCCAACGATCTCTTCGTCCAAGCCACTCAGAATGCCATTCCCCAGTACCGGGCGACACTCACGAAGGCGCGCGCCTTGCTCGACCAGATTCTGAGCAACAGCGCTCCGATGAGTGAGTGGGGCGGAGCTCTCGCCCACCTCATCCGGCTCTACGCGGAGGCATACCAGCTCAATCCGACGGCGAGCACCGGCGGGAGGTCGGGAGGGGACAGCGAGGGTTCCCGCATGGCCATCCTCCGGCGGCAGGAGTCGCTTTCCGCAGCCGCGCGGATGGCGCCCGTCAAGCTGTGGGAGGACGTCATCTCGCGCCTGTACCAGGAACCCCGCGCCCAGGAGCACCGTCAACTTTCGGAGGAGCACCTCTGGACCAGCCTGGCCACCGCCTTCCCCAACGTCGCGAGCCATGTAGCGGGTCTCCCCCAACTCGCGCAGTACGCCGCGGCGTTCCCGGTACCCGCCCAGACGGCCCAGCCGGGCTACACCGCGGCGGGCAACGACGCGCTGCTCGCTCCGCTCGACTTCGGCGTACTCGACAGCGGATTCGTGGCCAACGTGGAAGTGGACACCAACGAGCAGGGCATCCTGGGCACCACGAGGGTCGAGCTGAGCCGCAGGGAGCGTCCGCCCACCCAGTTCCGCCCAGCGCAGCGTTCCCACACCATCGCGTGGAAGGCGATCTACGAGGCCGCCATCAACGCGACCCAGCAGAAGTCGGTGCGGGACGTTCTGGAGTGGGTCCGCAGAACGCTTGCTTTCTGCGCGACATCGGGAGCACCCACGGCCAGGGACGACAACCGGAGCTGGCAGATTCTCGGGCAGAGTCTTGAGGCCAAGCTCGCCGCATGCGACGCGATCGTGGCGGAGGGGCAGGACGTCCGCCCGCATTTCTGGGCCGCGATGCTGAGCATGCTGATCCGCGGGTGCCTGACCCTGGAGAACTCCAGCCGAATGGCCACCGGAGGCGGCCCCGCCGACGATTTGGGGGCGGCTCAGGGGCACGCGGAGGGCAACACGCACAGAGCGCTGGTGAGCGGTGGGTACTCCGGCCGGCGTGCCACGGAACTGGCGCTCGGATTCCTCGACACCGGAGCCCTGCGCACCCACGCCATCCACCGCGTCCTGGAAAGCGCTCCGCAGCAGGGTCGGACGACGCGCAGAAACCTGCCCACCATCGGCCTGCTGGAGCGCAGCCGCTCACTGAACGGCGAGATCGAGGCCCCACCGGTCCAGGGGATTCTGCAGCACTGGCTCGACACCACCACGCAGGCATACCCGAACGTGCAATTCGAGGACCAGGCCACGATGATCGAGCGCGCCCTCACCCTCCTCCGCGCACCCGTGGACAACGTCGAGGGAACGGAACTCAGCACGGCCGAAAAGAGCCTCTTCGGCATCATGTGAGGACCTGCCGGTCCCCACCGCCTCGACGGCTGGAGCCTCAAGCACGTGCGAGGGGCCCATCCGACGACCGCACCTCGCCACCCTCACCGAGAGCGGCAAAACCAGCGGCTACCGGGATCTACACCGGCGACAGGTGCGCTTCCAAGGTCCGGCTCATCGGGTAGACGCGCTCTGCGGGCAGAAGTCGCTGGGCTTGGGCGGCGCGCCCGTTTCGGACGAGCGCCGCGGCCTTGTGGACCTGCGGGGTGAGGTCGGTGAGGCCCACGACCCATTCTTCGGCGAACGTGCGGATCAGGTGGCGCCCGATTCCGACCTGGATGCTGTAGTGGTTCAGAGCCGCTCCACGCAGCGAGCGCTCGGGGTCCCATTGAAGGTGCACGGCGGCTTGGGCCACTGCGGTGGGGTGCGCGGTCGTATGTACGGCCTGGGAAAGAGCCTGCTCCCAGCCTTCCCGTGTCATCCGCACGGCGAGGACGCGCTCCTGCCCCGGTTTGCGGGCCCAGTTGCTGCGGTGCATCAGCCACAGGAACGAGGGCTTGATCCACGTCATCCGCTGGAACGAGAACGGGGTGACGAAGCGTCCCGCCCGCAGTGCGGCGTCGGCGATCGCAGAGGAGAACGCCTGATAGACCACGATGGTTCGGGCATCGTGGTCGGCGCGGATCTGATACTGCGGCGTCATGCACCGCACCTTGGCATTCGCCGTGCAGGTGCAGCCAACGCATTTCTTCCGGGCGGACCCGCTCCGACCGGCAGGTCCCGGAGGGCCGCCCGTGGCGCACCGGTGACGAGGAAGCCGGGGCAGTACCGCGCGATGTGGCCGAGGGACCCCTCACCCCCGAACTCACGCCCCGCTCACGCCTCCCCCGCCCCCCGTCCCGGCCTCGCTCGTACGTGCATGCGCTCGCCCTGGGGGCCGAAGAGGCTCAGGAACTCGACGGGGTCCGGGCCCGCCGGGCCCCACCAGTGGGGGGTGTGGGTGTCGAACTCGGCCGCCTCGCCCGCCGTGAGGACCAGGTCATGGTCGCCCAGGACCAGGCGGAGCCGGCCGGAGAGGACGTACAGCCACTCGTAGCCCTCGTGCACCCGTTGCTCGACGGGGCCGGTCGGGCCGGTCGCACCCGGCATGACCTGCTTGTACGCGTTGACGCCGCCCAGGTGGCGGGTGAGCGGGACGAAGGTCATGCCGTGGCGCTTGAACGGGCGGAACGTGACCCGTGGGTCACCCGTCTCCGGCGCGCCGACGAGTTCGTCCAGCTGGACGCCGTACGCCTTGGCCAGCGGGAGCAGCAGTTCGAGGGTCGGTTTGCGGCCGCCCGATTCCAGGCGGGAGAGGGTGCTCAGGGAGATCCCGGTCAGCTCGCTGAGCTGCGTCAGCGTCGTCCCGCGCTCGGTGCGCAGGGCCCGCAGCCGGGGCCCGACGCCCGTGAGGACGGCCGTCAGCTCGTCGTCCCGCATCGAGCCGTCCCCGGAATCCGCCACACCCCGCCCGGACCCCTCGCGCCCAGCCCCGTCACGCTCAGACCCGCCACGCCCAGAGCCACCGTGCCCAGCCCCGTCACGCCCAGCCCGGCCACGCCCAGACCCACCACGCCCGTTGTCCGCCATGGCTCCATTTGCCGACCCGGCAAGCGCGTTTGTCAACCGGACGCCCGTGGGGCGCTCACTCCGCCGAGCCCACCGCGCCCACCGACCCCGGTTCCGCCGGGCCGATCATCGCCATCGACAGCCGCGTCAGCTCGCTGGTCAGGAGCCGGGGCGGCATCTGGCGGGGCCGCCGCCCGTGGTGGGCGAGCAGTTCGTCCACCGAACGGGTGAGCACCTTCACGACGACCGCGAGGTCGCCGTCCACCGCGTGCCCGCGCCCCCGGGCGCGCTCCGCCTCGTGGGAAAGGAACTCCGTCCAGACCGAGCGCCACATGGCCAGGTGCTCGTCCATCGCCGGGCTGACGCCCAGCACCTCCACGAACGCCACCCGCGCCGCGTGCGGCTCGCGCGTCACGGCCTTCACGTACGCGTCGAACAGGCGGTACACCCGTTCCTCGGTCGGGCACGTGTCCATGCCCTTCGCCGACAGCTCCGCCTGCGACGCCTGCATGCCGGCCATCGCGACTTCGTCGTACAGGTCGGTCAGCAGCGCCTCGCGCGATTCGAACTCGCGCTGGAAGTCGCGTACTTCCACCTGTGCGGCGGCGCACAGGTCCTTGACGGAGGTGTGCGCGTAGCCGTACACGGCGAACAACGTCCGCCCGGCCAGCATGAGTCGCGCGCGGCACTGCGCGGGGTCGCGCACCGCTCGTACGCCGTCCCAAAGTTCCACCACGGCATCCACCACGGGTCCTCCTCAGACCGTCCGGCCCCCGCGCCCACTCTGCTAGCTCCACCGCGTCCGCGGTGGAACCGCCACACCACCGAACGGCGGTACCTCTCGCCGTTCGCCGGAATCCTTTTCCAGGACCGCCGCGACCCGCTCCCGCCAGGAAAGGCGGTCCGGCTCCCCGGCGTCCTCGTCCGCCCGCGCAGGCGCCCACTTCGCGTCGTGCGTCTCCCAGGCCGCCTTCTGCGCGCACGGCCCGCACAACGTCTCGTCCGCGTGGGGGCGGAACACATGCTCCGGCCCTCCGCCCTCGCACGGCACGCACGGCCGTACCTCGGGCGCGTACGCCGGTTCTTCCGGCAGCTTGTGTACGAGCCGATGACGCAGGAACCCTACCGCCGAACGAACCCCCTCCGCCGGTAGTTCACTCACCAGCGCGAGCCGCAGCTCCGTCGCCTTGACGCCGCGTCGCAGCCAGTCCGCCGCCGCTTCGGCGAGGCCGCGCGCCTCGCGTACGCCGAGGTGGAGTTGCGGGCTCGCGTGCCGCAGCGAGAGCAACACCCGCTCGGCGGCGGCGACTTCGGGCGCCACCGGGACTGCGGGTTCGTCCACGGACGGCCGTTGTGGCCGCTGCGGCCGCTGCGGCGGTTCGACCGGCTGCGCCTTGGAGGGTGGGTGGGGGGAGTTCTTCTTACGTTCTTCTTCCACCTCTGGTGGATGACCACCGACCGACCGGGTACGCGGTTGACCGCCCGCCGGTGTCCGATCACTCGGTTCCGCCTGGGCTTTCGCGTCCCGCAGCCGCCGCGCGTCGTCGTCCGAGAGCGGGACGTTGGAGAACAGCTGGTCCGTGACCCACAGCCCGCCCTCGCCCTGCCGCCGCCACTCGTGGACGAAGCCGGTCTCCTTGAGCTGGCCCTTGGCCTTCTGGTACGCGCGGCCCTTGATACCCAGCTTCTTCGCGTGATCGCTCAACGCCATGCCCGTGAGGCCGCTTTCAGGCAGCCCCTGCACGTACGTGATGAGAATCTTCGCGTCGCTGTTGAGCTGCGGATGACGCACGACTTCGTGCGTGGCCTTCACAAAACCGTAGGAAGGCGCGATAGCATGCCAAAGCATCTCGGTGGACCCCTTAGTATCCATCGACGAGTGAAGGCCCTCGGTCCGGTGTTGGTAGCACCGCCGGGGGCCGCTCCGTGTGCGACGCACACGGAGCGTAACTGCGCAATCACCGTACAGCAAAAATCGCGTCCTCCACCACCTTGGTCACCAGCTCGAACAGCAGTTTCGTTTCCACGAACGGATCGTCAACTGTCGGTCGGGAACGCCAGTCCAGCGGGTACGTGTGCCCGTGCAGCGCCGGTACGCCGACGAAGTCGGACCCCTTGCACACGAGGGCTTCGGCGCCGACCGCCCGCCAGCGGTAGGCACTTGCGGTGCCGGGCGGCACGAGGAAGTACATGCTCCGCATCCCGATCCGGGACCGCACGATCGGCCCGGCCTGGAAGTCGGTGAACTGCATGATCTCGTACGCCACTTGCTCGCCGAAGATGCCGGAGATCCGGACGGCGTCGAAGTGGATGCCGGCGTGACGCAGGGCGTGGCCGCTCGCGGGAATCCAGGCGTGCATCAGGTCCGGTGAAGTTTTCTCGTCCATACGGAAAGCGTCGGCAGTCGCACGTACCGTGACCAGGGACACAAGGGATCTGTGCATCACTGTGCACTTGGAGGTGGCGCTGTGCACTCCAGTAGTACTGGCGGCGGGAACGCGGAGATGTTCGGGGTGCTGTTACGCCACTTCCGGGAGCTGGCGGGCCTCTCGCAGGAGGGCCTGGGGAGGCGGATCGGCTTCTCGAAGTCGCAGGTGGCGATGGTGGAACGGGGTCACCGGCCACCGAAGGAGGACTTCGTCCAGAAGGCGGACGACGCGCTTGGTGCACAGGGGGCACTGATTAGGGCGGCGTCGAAGCTTTCGTTCGGCGTGTTGGCCTCGTGGTTCGAGCCCTTTGCCGAGGAGGAGGCGAAGGCGGTAGCGCGGTACCAGTACGAGTCAGGCATCGTGCCCGGCCTGCTCCAGACCGAGGAGCATGCCCGAGCCTTGTTCAGGGGAGCGTGTCCCCCACTCGACGACGACGAAATCGAGCGGCTGGTGGCTGGACGCTTGGCACGGCAGACCCTGCTGACGCGTAAGCCGCCCCCGGACATAAGTTTCATCCTGGAACTCAGTGCACTCACACGGCCAATCGGCGGTCGGGAGGCGCACCGCGAGCAGCTACAACGCCTGCTTGAGGTGAGCAAGTTGCGGAACGTTCACATCCAGGTGATGGCGCCAGACCGCGAGACGCACGCCGGTCTGAGCGGCTCCTTCGTCCTGTTGGAGACCGACGACCGGCGGCGGCTGGCGTACCTGGAGGTACAGGACCGGAACTTCCTCGTCAGCGAACAGCCGCACCTGGGCGACCTGTTCGCCAAATATGGGATGCTACGGACCCAGGCTCTCGGGCTGGAAGAGTCGCGCGGGCTGATCGAGCGGACGGCAGAAGGACTATGAAGACTGACCTCAAGTGGTTCAAGAGCAGCTACAGCGGCCAGAGCGGCGGCGACTGCGTCGAGGTCGCTCTCTCCTGGTCCAAGTCCAGCTACAGCGGCACCAACGGCGGCGACTGCGTCGAGGTCGCCACCTGCCCCCACACCGTCCACGTCCGCGACTCCAAGGACATCACCGTCCCCGCGCTCGCCCTCTCCCCCGACGCCTGGGCGGCGTTCGTCCAGCACGCGACTACCGCCTGAGCCTGCGCACCTCGTACAGGAAGCAGCCGTACTCCACCGCCCGTACGTGTACGAGGGCGACGGCGGGGTCCGAGAACGCCTCGTGCAGGGCCTCGTCCGTGACGGACTGGGCCTTGTCGGGGTCGTCCGGGAGCGGTACGAGCGTGCCCCCGGCGATCCGGCCGTCACCGGTGTAGCGGCGCAGGACGCGCAGGGCGCCGGTCTCGGTGAACGGGTGCCCGGCGGCCGGGTCCGGGCCCGTGCAGCGGTCGGTGTGGATGAAGACCGGGCCCACCTCGTCGTACGCCCCCGGCTCGGCGCCCGTCTCCGCCGCCCAGCGGCGCAGCGGGGCGTACGACACCAGCGAGATCCGCTCGCCGCTGCGGCTGCGGCGCAGGCAGCAGCGCAGGGGCGCACCGCCCTCGTCGTCCACACGGCTGTGGACGACGGCCCCCGCATCGTCGCGTTCGCGGAGCTGGTCGAGGACGTGGGGGGCGAGGGCGGCGGGCGGGAAGGTCACGTAGTTCATGCCCCCAGGCTGCGCGGCGGGGGCCGCCCCCGCTGGCGGTAAAACGACTTCGCGTTCGATGGAGCGGCTGCGATGATGCGCCGATGGACGCCCCGATCCCGCTCGACCTGGACACCTGGCCGCGCCGCGAGCACTTCGCGCACTACCGCGAGCGGGTGCCGTGCACGTACTCGATGACGGTGGAGATCGACGTCACCGCGCTCACGGCCGCGCTGCGGGCGTCGGGGCGCAAGTCGTACGTGGCGCAGGTCTGGGCGCTCGCCCATGTGGTGAACCGGCACGACGAGTTCAGGATGTGCCTCGGCGAGTCGGGCGGTCCGGCGGTGTGGCCGGTGGTGCACCCGGCGTTCACGGTGTTCAACGCGGACCGGGAGACGTTCGCGTGCGTGTGGGCGCGCTACGACGCCGACTTCGCCGCGTTCCACGCGACGGCGGCCCCGCTCCTCGCCGAGCACGCCCGCGCCACGGAGTTCTTCCCCCAGGACACGTTCCCCCCGAACACCTTCGACGTGTCCAGCCTGCCGTGGACGTCCTTCACCTCCTTCAACCTCAACATCGCGAAGGACGCCGACCACTTCGCCCCCATCTTCACCCTGGGCCGCTACGTGGAACGGGACGGCCGCGTCCTCCTCCCCCTCGCCGTCCAGGTGAACCACGCGGTGACGGACGGCTTCCACGTGTGCCGCCTGGTCCGCGACCTGGAGGCCCTGGTCGCGGACCCGGCGTGGGTGGACGCGTAGGGGGCCGGGTTACTCTCCCGGCCGGCTCCGGGTGACCTCCACCGACAGGTCGTTGTCCAGCGTGTAGTACGGGCGGGCCGTCCAGTCGCCCAGCCGTGCGGCCGGGTAGACGAAGACCTGTTTGCGGTCCGCCAGGTCGTCCAGGAGGCGGGCGGTCCGGATGCGCGGGGCGCCTGCGGCGGGGTGCACATACACGTCCCAGACCGCCGCGTCCCCGGCCGCCCCGGCCGCCCCGGTCTCCGGGACGAGGTCGCCGTAGTCGACGGTGAACGCGAACTCCCGGTCGTCCGTGGCCCGGAGCGGGACGCGGACCTCGGCCGGGTTGCGGCCGCGTCGCCGGAAGGACGCCTCCGCGCCCTCGCCGAGCCGGGCACCGTACAGCCGGGCTGCGACGGTCAGCGTGTCGCCCGAAAGGGTGAATCGGCCGGCCTCGGCGTGGGGGGTGCGGTGCCAGGCGCGGACGGCCAGGCGGCCGTCCTTGGTGGCGTACGGGATGCGGACCGCGACCGGCCCGGCCGCCGCCCGTACGTCGGGGGCGCCGCCGCCCGACGTCAGCGCGCGCAGGTCGCGCAGGCCCGGCAGCAGCGGCACCCGTTCGCCGTCCGGCGCGTCCACCACGTACGCGTCCCAGCGGCCCTCCTCCAGGGCCGGTTCCGGCTCCAGGACGGCCCGCCACCGGCCCGGCCCGTCGGGCTCCAGCGGGAGGAGGCGGCCGGGCTCCTCCGGCTTCCCCTTCCCGGGGCGCCGCTGGAGCAGCAGCCGGGGCGGCCTGTCCTGTTCGGGGAGGCGGACCCGGACGAGCAGCCGGCCGTCCTCCTGCGCGGTCACCGCCGCGCGCGGGCTCTCCACCGGTTCGTTCTCGTGCTCGCCGCTCATCGCCGTACCTTCCGTGCGGCCCGTACGACGGAGCCGGCCGCCG
The DNA here is from genome assembly GCF_022347745.1 of Streptomyces sp. OfavH-34-F. Classification (GTDB taxonomy): domain Bacteria; phylum Actinomycetota; class Actinomycetes; order Streptomycetales; family Streptomycetaceae; genus Streptomyces. The sequence continues at coordinate 91 of NZ_JAKRGC010000051.1, read as the reverse complement.
CGAGGAGGGTGTCCCGGGCCGCGTGGCCGCTGCTCGCCAGGGTGGGGTGGGTGCGCGCCGCCGGCCGGCCGCCGCCGCGGGCCGCCAGCAG